>JAISRX010000151.1 GCA_031273395.1 Bacteroidales bacterium
CTGATTTGTGTTTTTTCTCACCTTTATTTATTTGTATATGACTGATTATAATAAATATATAATTTAGATAAAGAGGTATGTGGTGGGTGGTTTTTTTGACAGAATGCTGATTTATGCCAGCCCACCCCTGCCCCCTCCAGAGGAGGGGAATCCCCTGTACACGACGGGTGAGATTACAATCCCGGATGACGCGTTTATGTCAATAAATGATCTGTTTATTGATGGACAACTCCTTAGCGTCTTTAGCGACCGGCAGGCAACCGGTCATGAAGTTTTTTTCCCCGAACGGATCACAAAATCCATCGACTGTACTTATTGTGGGTTGTAGCGGATTCGAACCGATGACCCCTACCCTGTCAAGGTAATGCTCTAAACCAACTGAGCTAACAACCCTTATTTTTCGGAGTTGCAAAGATAATATTTTTTTTAAAGAAAAATTTATTTTACCTTTGATATGATTTTATTTAAATGATTTATATGGCAAGTATAGCAGAAAGACACAAGTATATCCTTGACACTTTGCAGAAAGAAGGGTTTGTAAAAATTACCGATGTAGCCGCCATGTTAAAGGTGACCACGGCAACCATCAGGCATGACCTGAAGTTTCTGGAGAAAAAAAAGTTGCTTTTCAGGACGCACGGGAGTGCAAGTTCCATCAATCCGCACACCATTGATTTGAACCTGACCGAAAAGGAAAAGATCAACATAAAGGAAAAGAGAAAAATTGCGCAGGCGGCTTACCGGTTAGTTGAAAAAGACGATTCAATCATTGTAGGCGCGGGTTCCACCGTTTTTGCATTTGCGGAACAGATACAACCGAGCGATCACCTGACAGTGGTGACAGCATCCCTGAAAGTGTCCATTTTACTGAACGAACTGAACGACACCAATGTGATACAGCTGGGCGGATCCATCCGAAAAAATTCCGTGTCGGTCATCGGGGATTACACTTCGCGCTTTTTTGACGATGTAACCTGCTCCAAACTTTTCCTTGGGGTGGACGGCATTGATTCCGAGTTCGGCATCACCAACTCGAACATCGAAGAAGCCCAGTTGAACAAGCGGATGATAGACGCATCGCTGAAAACCATTATCCTTGCCGACTCGTCGAAATTCGGGAAAAGAGGCTTCGGGCGGATTTGCAACCTCGACAGGGTGGATACCATCATTACCGACGATGGGATTGCCGAAGCAATGAGCAGGATGATCGAAAACCTGGGCATCGAACTGATCATTGCCTGAAAATACCCTCCCGGTACCTTGCTTTTATCCCGTTCCCTCTCCCGCATTTTCCCCGGCAGGCGTCGCTGCATATGGCTTGCCGCCGGGTGCGCGTTGCTGGCGCTCTACTGGTTTTCGCTGCCCGCAACGCTCTTCGACAAACCTTTATCTACCGTGATTGAAGACTGCGAAGGTCGCATGCTGGGGGCAAGGATCGCCGGCGACGGGCAGTGGCGCTTCCCTGCCGCCGCCTCCGTCCCGGAAAAATACGCGCAGGCGGTCGTACTGTTTGAAGACAAACGCTTCTACCGCCACTGGGGGATCGATCCGGCGGCGCTGTCGCGGGCGCTGCTGCAAAATCTCCGCAAAGGAAGCATCGTCAGCGGCGGAAGCACCCTTACGATGCAGGTGATCCGCATGATGCAGGATCATCCGCCGCGCCATCTCCTGCAAAAGACAAAGGAAGCGATACTCGCCACGCGGCTGGAACTGCGCTGTTCAAAGGAGGAAATACTGAACCTTTATGCGGCAAACGCTCCCTTCGGCGGCAATGTGGTGGGGATCGGCGCTGCCTCGTGGCGCTATTTCGGGCGCGAGCCGGAAGCGCTCAGCTGGGCGGAAGCCGCCACCCTTGCCGTGCTGCCCAACGCGCCGGCGCTCATTCATCCCGGAAGGAACAGGACGCTCCTGCTCAACAAACGCAACCGCCTGCTGGACAAACTGCACGAAGCCGGCTGCATGTCGCGGGAAGACTGTTCGCTTGCCAAGGACGAAGCCCTGCCCGACCGTCCGCACCCGCTGCCTGTGGACGCCCCGCATCTTCTGGACAGGATTGCCCTTTCCGACAAGGGAAACAGGATAAGAACCACCCTCAGCCAGCCGCTACAGCAGCGGGTGAACGAGATCGTGCGCCACCGCGCCGCCCTTTACAGGGGAAATTATATACACAACATGGCGGTGCTGGTGGCGGAGGCGGAAAGCGGCGACGTGCTGGCTTATGCGGGCAACGCATACCACGAGGAGCAAACCGCCGGCAACCGCGTGGACGTGATACCCGCCCCCCGCAGTACGGGAAGCATCCTGAAACCCTTCCTGTATGCCGCGATGCTCGACCACGGCGAACTGTTGCCCGACATGCTGGTAGCCGACGTCCCCATACAAATCCGCGACTTCGCCCCAAAAAACTTCAGCCGCACCTGCGACGGCGCCGTCCCCGCCCATCGAGCGCTGGAACGCTCGCTCAACGTGCCGGCGGTACGCATGCTGATGACGCACGGGATAGAAAAATTCCACCTCCTGCTCCGCAATCTGGGGATGACCACGCTCGCCCACCCCGCGGAACACTACGGGCTGTCGATGATCCTCGGAGGCGCCGAAGCCTCCCTGTGGGACGTCACGGGAATGTATGCGACGCTGTCGCGCACGCTGAAACACTATGCGGAAAATTCCGGAAGGTACGATCCGGCTGACCTGCACGGACTGAACTTCTACCTGAACCGCTCATACCGCCTGCGACCGTCGACGCCGGAAACCCATCTGGAACAGACCGCGCCGGTGGAAGCCGCCGCAATATGGCAAACATTTCAGGCGCTTGCCGAAGTCAGCCGTCCCGAAGAAGAAGCCAACTGGAAGGACTTTTCCTCTTCGCGGAAAGTGGCGTGGAAAACCGGCACCAGCTTCGGATACCGCGACGGATGGGCAATAGGCGTCACCCCGCAGTACGTGGTAGGCGTGTGGGTGGGCAACGCCTCCGGCGAGGGACGTCCGGCGCTCACCGGGGTAAACTGTGCCGCGCCCGTCCTTTTCGATGTGTTCGCCCGCCTCCCGCACGGCGCGTGGTTCGCCCCCCCGTACGACGACATGGTTCGGGCGGTGATCTGCCACAAAAGCGGACACCGCGCATCCCCGATATGCACCGAAACGGATACGGCGCTGATTGCCCGAAGCGGTCTCGAAACCGCAGTATGTCCCTACCACACGCTCATTCACCTCGACCGGGAACAGAAATACAGGGTCACCACCGAATGTGCCGGCACGGACGAAATGGTACATGTCTCGTGGTTTGTGCTGCCTCCCGCGCAGGAATGGTTTTACAGGAGCAGGAACACGGGCTACAAGCCCCTGCCGCCCATCCATCCCGACTGCGTGAATACGGAAGCGCAGCAACAGATGGACCTGATCTACCCGCAGCCCAACCTCACGGTGGTGCTTCCCCGCCAGCTCGACGGAAGCGAAGGGCAGGCGGTGTTCCATGCCGCCCACCGGCGGAGTTCGGCAACCATCTTCTGGCACATCGACAACCGCTTTGTGGGCAGCACCCGGACGCCGCACCGGATACCCGTTTCGCCCGCTTCCGGCGAACACGTCCTCACTCTGGTGGATGACCGGGGAAACCGGTTTACCGGCTATTTCACGGTGGATGAAAAGGAAAAGCGGGAATAAGCCGGCTGTTTTACGGTGAATGAAAAGGAAAAACGAAAATAAACCGGCTTTGCAGCCGGCTTTTGCGAAAAGTCACCCCCCTCCCCGCAGGAGGGAAGCACCGGTTCCCCTGCCCCTGTTTCCGCATCCCCCACCCCATGTTCAAACGCACATTTCCTCGCTGTGAAGTACGGCAACCGAACCGGAACGGCAACCCTCTCACTGCCGCGATGAAGGTCATCCTCACGCATCACCTCCTGTTTTATAAATCATTACCTGCTGTGTCACTGTATTTTAAATCCATTCCGAAAGACATTATTTAGAATCATTCAAAATTCTAAAAAAGTTTCGGGGAACTCCCCCACGCCTTCGGGGAATTCCCCCACGCCTTCGGGGAACTCCCCCACGCCTTCGGGGAACTCCCCCACTCCTTCGGGGAACTCCCCCACTCCTTCGGGGAACTCCCCTAGCATTTCGGGGAACTCCCCCACCATTTCGGGGAACTCCCCCACCATTTCGGGGAACTCCCCCACTCTTTCGGGGAACTCCCCCACTCTTTCGGGGAACTCCCCTACTCTTTCTGTGAACTCCCTCAATATTTTTGTGAGCTTCTTTACCTTTTCTGGGAAGTTCCGTAATCTTTTCGGGAATTTTTATACTATTTTTAGGAACTCCCATTGTCTTTTCAGGATTTTTTTTACTATTTCGGGGAACTTATTTGATATTTTTAGGATTTTTTTACCCTTTCCGGGAAGTCCTATTGTCTTTTTGGGAGATATTCTGTCATTTCGTGGAACTATTTTGATATTTCTATGAGTTTTTTTATCCTTTCGGGGAAGTTACATTATCTTTTTCTGATATATTCTATCCTTTCGGGGAAATTATTTAATCTTTTCAGGAATTTTTATACCCTTTCTGGGAAGTCTTATTATCTTTTCTGGAATTTATTTTACATTATAAAAAATTCCTTTTATTTTTCAGGGAACTCCCCTACCCTTTTATGGAACTTATGTAATCTTTTTGGGAACTCCCCTACCCTTTCAAGAAATTTTACCGATCATTTTTGTAAAACTTATAGAATTTACAGACATTCTTAAAAATATTTTAAGAATTATATGCATGTTTTTATGTATTTTGTTTATTTTCATTATATTTATTCTAAAATTTTTGTGTATTCCTTTCAGTCTTCTTAGAATCCCGCTAAAATTTTCAGGCATTTTTTGACTGTTTTTTAAAATTCCCCCAAAATTCAGGGGATTTTTTTTGAATCGCTCCCAAAACGCCGTCCGGATTTTCGCGTATTTTTCAGGATACGATTAAAATGAGTGCATTTACCTTCGACAAGTGCTTCGCCGTTCAAATTGTCGCATGTATGAACAGTGTGCAAAAATCCCGCAGGTAGGGGATGGCGTCCGGAAAATGCCCCGGTTTGTTTTCGGACATGCCGCAGCTTCTTCCATCCCCCTTGCGGTTATTGCCAAATACCGCCCTGAAAAAACCGCCTGCATATTTTTTTGTAGAAAAGCAAAGTATTTAAAAAAAGTTTTTCTATTTTTGAACGATAATTATATGGATGATGTTTTATAAAAATACCAATTGTCTTGAACCTTTATTACGAGCAACGCGGTTGTGCTGGGACAACCCCGACAGGATTTTAAACCCTGCCGAAATCAGATGGCGCCGTCCTGTTTTAAACCCCGTTACGGTTAAGGGGGGAGAAAAAATCCGTTTCCGCAAGCTTATTATTTTAAACTTCAAACGATGATGAACAAATTTCTTTGGCTTGTTTGCGCACTGGCTGTATTTTCCGGTTGCCGGGAAACAGAACTCTTTTTGGAAAAGGGTTTTCAAAATCCGCCCGACAGTGCGCGTCCCGGCGTGTACTGGTATTTTATGGACGGCAATCTTTCCGGGGCAGCCGTCACCAAGGATTTGGAAGCAATGAAACAGGCAGGCGTCGGCTATGTGGTGTTTCTGGAGGTAAACGTGGGCGTTCCGCGCGGCAATGTTGACTTTCTCAGTGAAGAGTGGCTGGATATTTTCCGTCATGCCATGCAGGAATGTGAACGGCTGGGCATCGGCGTCACGCTGGGCGTGGGACCCGGATGGACGGGCAGCGGCGGTCCCTGGGTAGCAGCGGAACAGTCCATGCAGCATCTGGTCTTTTCTTCCGTCGAAGCGGAAGCATCCGGAACGGAAAGTCTCGTCCTTCATCTGCCCGAACCGTTACCCAAACAGCCGTTTTTCGGCGAAGGCTCCCTGACCGTCGAAATAAAAAGGCAATGGGATGATTTTTATGAAGACGTTGCCCTGCTGGCGTTTCCTGCCGGAGCCACAAGGACAGGCGCCGCGCCGGAACCGGGGGACGCCTATCTCAAAATGACCGGAATAGAAGAGAAGGCGCTTTATTACCGCAAGCCGTACAGTTCAGTGGAGGGAGTAAAACAGTATTTGCCCGCTTTTGAAACATACGCTGCCCAACCCGGCGACGTCGCCGTAGGGAAAGACGCCGTCATCGACCTGACCGGACGCCTGCAGGCTGACGGGTCGCTGGAATGGGACGCCCCGGCAGGCAAATGGACGATCATGCGCTTCGGCAGACGCAACAACGGAGCCATCACCCGTCCGGCGCCCTTTCCCGGGCTCGGAATGGAAGTCGACAAGTTCGACACCGCCGCTTTGAACATGCACCTCGACCGTTTCATCGGAACACTCTTTCGACATGCGGGCTTCCGGAAAGCCAACCCTGCCGGGGGACTGCAAATGCTGCACATGGACAGTTGGGAGATGGGCGCGCAAAACTGGACGAAACGCTTTCGCGAAGAGTTTACCCGACGCAGAGGATACGACCCCCTGCCATTTTATCCGGCGTATGCGGGCGTGATGGTGCAAAGCCGCGAAGAAAGCGAACGTTTCCTTTGGGACTTGCGACAGACGGCGCAGGAACTGGTGCTCGAAAACCATGCGGGACACATCAAACGCTACGGTGAACGCTACGGACTCGGACTGTCCATTGAGCCTTACGACATGAATCCGACCTCCGATCTCGAACTTGCCGCCATAGCCGACATGCCGATGTGCGAATTTTGGAGCATCGGCGGCTACAATACCTCTTTCAGCACGGGCGAAGGCGCTTCGGTGGCGCACATCAAGGGGCAGCCCGTTGTCCCCGCCGAGGCTTTTACCGCCCATCACGACGGTTGGCGGCAGCATCCGGCGTCAATGAAAAATCAGGGGGAATGGGCTTTTGCGGCAGGCGTCAACCGATTCATGTACCATACGTTTCAGCATCAGTCGCTGCCGGACAACCTGCGACCGGGAATGACCATGGGACCCTACGGCGTACACTGGGACCGCAACCAGACATGGTGGCACATGGCAGGAGCCTATCACCGCTACGTTGCGCGTTGCCAGTTCATGTTGCAGCAGGGACGCACGGTTGCCGACATACTCTACCTCTGTCCCGAGGGTGCGCCGCATGTGTTCCGCGCGCCGGCGTCGGCGCTCGAAGGGTACCATCCCATGATGCCCGACCGCAAGGGATATAATTTTGACGGATGTCCGCCCGGTCTGCTGTATCGGGCTACCGTCGAAAACAACCGCATCGTCTTTCCCGGCGGCACTTCCTACGGGGTGCTGGCGCTTCCGTGCTTCAAAACCATGACGCCCGCCCTGCTGAAAAAGATAACGGCATTAGTGAAGGACGGTGCAACGGTGGTGGGGTTGCCCCCCGAAAAATCGCCGAGCCTGTCGAACTATCCCGGATGTGACCGCGAAGTGCAAACGCTGGCGCGGGAACTCTGGGGGGAAGAAGATACGCCGGAAACGCTCGCCGTCCGTCCTTTCGGGAAGGGAAGAATCATTTGCGGAAAAGAACTGGAAACCAACGCCGACAACCTGTATCCGCACTACGACCTCACGGCGGGTATCCTCTCCGAAACCCTTCCGGAAGACTTTGCATCGCCCGGACAAATACGCTACACACACCGTACAGCCGGCGACGACGACATTTATTTCGTTTCCAACCGCACCGACCGGACGGCGGATGTCCTCTGCCGCTTCCGCGTCACGGGAAAACAGCCCGAACTCTGGCATCCCGTCACCGGCAAGATGACCGCGCTGCCCGAATATGAAGAAACGGAAGGACAAACCGCCATCCGCCTGAAATTCGACCTCCACGAAGGGTACTTTATCGTCTTCCGCAACAAAGCGCGGAAACCGGACGGCAACACCAACTTCATGGAGTTGGAATGTCTGGCAACACTGGACGCTCCGTGGACAGTTTCATTCGATCCGCAGTGGGGAGGTCCCATTTCGGTGGTTTTCGATTCGCTGTGCGACTGGACTTCGCATCCCGATCCCGGTATCAGATACTATTCGGGAACCGCCATTTACCGGCAATCGTTTGACATGCCCGTATCAAAAGGAAACGTCTTCAGGCTGGATTTGGGCGAGGTGAAAAACATGGCGCGCGTGCGGCTCAACGGCAAAGATCTCGGCGTGGTGTGGACGTCGCCGTGGCAGGTGGACGTCACCGGAGTCGTGCAGCCGACGGGAAACCGGCTGGAAATAGAAGTGGCAAACCTTTGGCCCAACCGCTTGATCGGCGACGAACAACTGCCTTACGACGGAGTGAGCAACGGACGCTGGCCCGACTGGTTGACCGAAGGGAAACCCCGCACCGGCGGGAGATACGCCTTTGCCTCGTATCATCCCTATACGAAAGATTCCCCCCTGCTGGAGTCGGGCTTGAAAGGTCCCGTGAGAATTTATGAAGGCGCATGCAGGTAATGTATCCGAAAATAATCATCCAATCAAAAACAGTAAATCATCATCAAATCAAAACAGTCATGAACAAAAAACCGTTTATCATTCTGGCGGCGATGTTTGCAGTGGTGGCGCTCCGTTGCGCGTCAGCCCAAAAAAAGAGCAGTGTGCCGCCGCCGGCAACTTATGACGTTGCCGCCTTCGTGTGGCCCTCGTATCATCCCGACGACAGAGCTAAAATTTTCTGGCCGCAAGGCATGGGCGAGTGGCAGACCGTCATGTCGAACAGGGCAAAGTTTCCCGGTCACCAGCAACCGCGCTACCCTCTCTGGGGTTACGTCAATGAAGCCGATCCGTATGTAATGGAAATGGAGATAGCAGCCGCAACGCGACACGGCGTTAATGTCTTTATTTACGACTGGTACTGGTACGACGGGATGCCCTTTCTGGAAGCCTGCCTTAACGACGGTTTTCTGAAAGCGGCGAACGGCAGGGACATGAAATTCTATCTGATGTGGGCAAACCACGACGTAAACATGACGTGGGACAAACGGCTGGCAGGAAAACCGAACAACTCGCTCCTGTGGAACGGCGGCGTGGATCGCAGGCAGTTTGAAATCATCTGCAAACGGGTAATCGAAAAATATTTCACCCAGCCCAATTACTATACGGTGGACGGTAAACCGAGCTTCATGATATACGAACTGAGTACCTTCATCAATGGACTTGGCGGCGTGAAGGAAGCCAAAGACGCATTGGAATGGTTCCGTGCGGAAGTGAAAAGGGCAGGCTTCAAGGGGCTGGATCTGCAACTCACCCTGCGAGCCGACATGCAGGGAAATATTACCGGAATAGCAGGAGATGACGCCGGCACCCAGAAAAATGTGATCGAAATGCTGAAGTTCGACGGAGCTACACATTATCAATACTGCCACTTTCTCAACATCGACCGCGATTATCTTGAAATCCAGCAGGAAGCAGTGAAGGTATGGGAAAGCATGGATCGGGAATTGAACATACCCTATTATCCCCATGTTTCAATCGGTTGGGACAATAATCCCCGTTTCGAGCATCAGGCAGGAGGGATCGTGAAGAACAACACGCCCGAAAATTTTGAAAAAGCGCTCAGGGATGCAAAGGCATTTGTTGACGCCCATCCCCGTCAAGCTCCGTTGATCACCATCAACAGCTGGAACGAATGGACGGAAACAAGCTACCTCCAGCCCTGCACCATGTTCGGTTACGGTTATCTGGAAGCCGTGCGCAATGTTTTCGTAAAAAAGGAATAGTTCGTTTTCAATTGACCGCACCGCAGCCGCAACGGTGAGGCATGACTTGCCCTGCACGTTATTTCCTCATCGTTGTCGGGATGCTGTTTCAAAAGTCACACGGGAAAATAACGGCGCGGAAACGGATTGCGCCCACGCTAACCCGTTAGGGTTCGTTGCTGTGAAAGACAGTTTCACACCCCTGTGAAAGGTGGTTTCAGGGTTTTAAATCCTGTCGGGGTCGGATGCGTCAGTGATTTGAAAATGGGAACCTTTATTTTCCAACAATTTCTTTGTTGTTTCATTGATCGTGTATGATGTCTTCCCCGTCAATATTGACGTCTTTCAGATCATTCAGGGATACAAGTTTATTGACGATGGCGTATATGGCAAGCCCTGCGATACTGTGTATCTGCAATTTGGTGGATATGTTGCGGCGGTGGGTGGTCACGGTGTGGGTGGACAGGCACAGTCTGTCCGCGATCTGTCGGTTGGTCATTCCCTGTATCACGCACACGATGACTTCCTTTTCGCGAATACTGAGCGATTCCTGACGCTTGTCCATTTCCGACTCCTGAATGATCAAATGTGCAAGCGTTTCGCTGATCCGGTCGGCAGTGTCGTATATCGAAATTACCTCGTCATACATTTTGACGGTAATGGCGTCGGTGAGGTTCATCTGCAGGGCGACAAATTTCAGTTGCGGGTTTTCCAGATCTTTTCTGAGTTGTTGCAGGGAAAGCATGCCCAATGACGCCGGATTGACAATCAGGATATCCGGTTTTTGACGGGTCAGTACATTTTTCAGATGTTCCATATCGTTGATTTCGAGTACGTCAACGTGCAGGAGATTCAATCGTTTCAACACCGCTAAAATACCGTTGCGGATAATCAGCGACGGTTCTGCAACTACTATTTTAATGCTGCTGCTCATGATTTGTCCGCTGTTCTGTGTTCTATCTCCATGATAGCGGGTACAAACAACCGGTCTTCCACGCTGTTGTGAAAAGCAAGATCATGCTCGCAGTCGAAGATGTCAAACAGTACGCTGTTGATCTCGTTGGTGCTTTTGGAGGGGTAGTAGCGAATGATGATCTGTTTAAATTCCGTAAGACGGGCTTCTACCTGATTGTGCTGTTTTCTGAAAACGGCAATGGAGTAGCGACTTTGTTTTTTTCCGCCGATGAGCGAACGGACGTATGGAAATACCGTGTTCTCCTCATACATCATGTGTTTGCGGACTTCGGCGACATACTCGTCGAAATAACGCAGGATTGCCTGTGACAGATCATCCTGCCGTTGTGAGAGTATTTTGTCCAGCTGGTTGCGAATACCGGGAAGGCGGTAATTCAGGAAATACACGTGCGACGATTGAAGATAGGCGACCAGCGATTCGACAGACAGTCCGGAAGCGGAAAAGTCGGAAATCGGTTCGTCGTCCAGCAGCAGATTGACAACGGACAGGAAGGTTTTCACATCCACGCCGGTGGTGCGGCATACATCTCCGATGGTTTTATCGCCAAATCCGACTCCAATGCCAAAACGGCTCATGACCAATAACGTCCGGTAATTTTCGCAAATGAGATCAATCATCATATCCGTGCCGGTGTATTTTCCAAGTTTATGCATGTCTATATATTATTAAACACTGTTGGTGCAGGTTATTTCGATTATTTATTTACCGGCAAAACTACATGAAAATTCCAAGATTTACAAACGGGCGGATAAAAATCCAGGGTCAACGCATTAAAAATGGAGTAAGCTGATATTGGCTCACCAGTAAAACCCTGTGTTTAGGCATAAATATTAGCAAGTCTAAAGAGGAAAAATTTATATCTGTAACCCCTCTCAAAGCCATTCTAAAGGCTTTGATTTTAGCATTAAAACGGGTTTTACTTTACTAAAATCCATTAATTCAATAAAATAATCCAAAAATATAGGTTTCTGTAGCAATTAATTTAAAATTGCACTACTTGCTAAATATCATTTATTCAATTAATTAAAACCACTATCAACCGACTAAATGACAAATTTGTTGGCTGGTTTGTTTTATACTGTTGATATACAATTAAGTATAAATTTATTTTTCATTTTTCAAAAACCTACCCCCTCTAAAAAAGTGTCAATTGCACGGTTGCGGGACTTTTATTTTTGCGTTTTTCCGATTTTTTGTAATACTGCCTGCCTTCGGTTACTACCCAAATTAAGTCCAAATGACTTATCAAGTGTATCGAATTTCTTTATACATAATCTATGATTAAGTTTATTTTCATCACTACTTGCTGCAAATATATAAAAATCTCCCATATTCTTGTATTTAATATAACATACTTTGATATTATGCGTCTGTTTTAACCTTCTTCTTCTGCTGCTTTGGGAGAGAGGGGAGAGGATTCATCGTTTACTCCCAGCGTGATGCGACTGCTTTGCTTGGAAGTCTGAACTCTATTTTCTCGATGTTTCGACAAAATGAAAAACATTACATTTATCTTGTTACATTTGCATGTAATAAGATTAAGAAAGATATGGACAACCCATCATTTATGTATAAAGAGATAATTGAAAATCAGCGTCGCTTTTTTTCGTCGGGAAGTACACTTTCTGTTTCGTTTCGTAAAGAACAATTGCAAAAACTTCAGGCAGCAATAAAGAATTATGCGCCGAAGATTGAAGAGGCGGTTTATAACGATTTCAGGAAGTCTAATTTTGAAGTTTACATGTCCGAAACGGCCATGTCTTTACGTTCTGTCAAGCATGCTATAAAAAATGTAAAATCATGGTCAAAACCCAAATGTGTGAAAGGTAGTATATTAAACTTCCCGTCCAAAGATTATATTATTCCTGAAGCACTCGGTATTTCATTAATTATCAGCCCGTGGAACTATCCGTTTCTGCTGGCGGTAGACCCGTTGATTGCGGCAATTAGCGCAGGGAATTGTGTTGTATTGAAACCGTCTGAACTTACCGCGCACACATCAGCCGTAATTCAGGAGATGGTTCAAAACACTTTTCCCAAAGAATATATTACGGTGGTACCGGGTGATGCATCCACAAGCCGGGATTTGTTAAGCAACAGGTTCGATAAAATATTCTTTACGGGAAGTACCCAAGTCGGGAAGGCTGTTTATAAGGCAGCCGCCATCCATCTCACCCCCGTAACATTGGAGCTGGGGGGTAAAAGCCCGTGTATTGTTACCGATAGCGCTGATTTGCCGATTGCTGCAAAACGTATCATTTGGGGTAAAATGTTGAATGCAGGGCAAACTTGCGTTGCTCCAGACTATGTGATAGTACATCATAGCGTAAGGCAACAACTAATCGACCAGCTGAAGCGGGTTATTTTTTCTTTTTACGGCTCTGATATTAAACAAAATCCTGATTTCCCCCGCATCATAAGCGAAGCGCATTTTAAACGGCTTCAAGCCTTTTTGTCAAACGGTCAAATTGTCGTGGGGGGAGATACCGACATGGAGGCATTGTATATAAGCCCGACAATTATAGACAATGTTAGCTGGGAGGACGCCATTATGAAGGAAGAAATCTTCGGCCCCATACTTCCTGTCTTGACTTATCATTCATTTGCGGAAGTTTTGGCAAAAATGAAAGAACTGGAAAAGCCGTTGGCATTGTATCTGTTTTCTAAAAACAGAAAGGAAATAAAAGACATACAAGCCTGTTGCCGCTTTGGAGGAGGATGTATAAACGACACAATATCCCACCTTTTAAACCATCAACTACCCTTTGGTGGCGTTGGTTATAGCGGTAGCGGTTCTTACCACGGGAAATTTGGATTCAATGATTTTTCTCATTTTAAAAGCATAGTCGTTCGCAAGACCTGGGTTGATATACCCGTCAGGTATGCTCCATACAGTAAGGAAAGATTGAAGTTTCTCCGGAAGTATTTTGGGTGATATTTTTGGTAGGAAAACAGGAATGAAAAAAATTACTTATCTTTGTCAGACTAATACCCCAAAAGAGAAACTGCATGATCGCAAACATGAAAAATAGTACCAACGAGATAAAGGATTTTCTTATAAGAAAAACAGCAAGTATAAAGACTTTAGGGTTTTTTATGC
>JAISRX010000258.1 GCA_031273395.1 Bacteroidales bacterium
AAGTATGTTTCGGCTCCGGTTCGGGGTTGCGGAACATTCCGCTGCCGGTTATTTTCTTTGTAATCCTTATGTCCGGATACAAAAAGCCGGCATATCCCCAAAAGATATGGGGTATTTAAAACCGGCGCTTTTTCCACGCAACGATATAAAAGCCGATAAAGGTAAACAGAGCATTGAAGATGAGCAATTCGTAACTGAATTTATATCCGTTGAACCATGCTGCGGAATTTTTTTGCAGTACGAAACACAGGACAGGAGCAACGAGCGCCACAAGCGGGATATATCTGCCCCGCACCTGTTTTTTGGTGAATATGCCGAAGGCGAACATTCCGAGTATCGGTCCGTAGGTATAGCTCGCCAGAATATAGACCGCGTCCACCACGTTGGTATTGTTCAGGAGGTTGAACAGGATAATTGCCGCGCCCATGGTCGCAGCCATTCCCGCGTGCACCCGCTTGCGGGTTTTCAGTACGCCGGCGTCGTCTTTCTTTTGCGTGCTTTCCAGTATGTCCACCGTGAAGGAGGTGGTGAGCGAAGTAAGCGCCGAGCCTGCTGCGGAGTATGCCGAAGAGATCACTCCCAGCACAAACAGTACGCCCACAATGACCGGAAAGTAGCCCTGAGTGGCGATCATGGGAAACAGTTCATCGGATTTTTCGGGATGCACCCCGTTGCGGTCGGCAAAGATATAGAGCAGGACGCCCAGCATCAAAAACATGCTGATGACGAAGAATTGCAGAATACTGCTGGTCATCATGTTTTTTTGCGCCTCCCTGAAGTTTTTGCAGCTCAGGTTGCGCTGCATCATATCCTGATCAAGACCGGTGGTGGCGATGCTTGTGAAGACGCCGGCAAGAAACTGTTTGAAGAAAAAGCGTCTGTCGTTGAAATCGTCGAAGAAAAATGTTTCGGAATACTCATGATTGCCGATGGCTGCCAGCATGTCCGCGAAACCGAAGCCCAGAGCGGAAGATATGTAACAGATGCACAAGACCACAGACACTATCAGGCAGCATGTTTTGAGCGTATCCGTCCATATCAGCGATTTCACGCCGCCTTTGACCGTATAGAGCCATACGAGGCTTACCGAAAATACGACGTTCAGCGCGAAGGGCAGTTTCAGCGGTTCAAACACCAGCAACTGAAAAACCACGCATACCAGAAACAGCCTGACCGATGCGCCCAGCATTTTGGATATAAAGAAAAACCATACGCCCGTCTTGTGGGTTGCCCTCCCGAAACGATTGCTCAGGTATCCGTAGATGGATATGAGGTTCATCCTGTAGAAGAGGGGAATAAGGACAAAAGCGATGATGAACTGTCCTGCCACAAAACCCAGCACCATTTGCAGGTACGAAAAGCCCGTGGAAGACACCCAGCCGGGTACGGAAATAAAGGTAACGCCGGAAATGCTGGAACCGATCATGGCAAAAGCCACCACGTACCACGACGATTTCCGGTTGCCGATAAAGAAACCCTGATTGTCGGCGTGGCGTCCCGCAAGGTGCGAAACAAGAAACAGCGCTGCAAAATACGCGGCAATGACGGTCAATACCAAAAGGGGACTCATTCGATCTTCAATTTTTAACGTTCAACTCTTTTATTCTTCATACAACAAATACGGGCGTCTCCGCACCCTGAACTCTTCCACGTCGTCTTTCCACACCGCCCTGATCTCCTCTGCCGTCCTGCCTTCCCTGATCATTTCCCTGACATAATCCCTTCCCGTCAGTTTTTCAAAGAAAGGAGTAAAAAAGCGGTCGCCGATGTTCAGGTTCCGGTATGCGTGGATTATATATGACAGGTCGACGCCTTTTTGCAGGATTTCCTCGTCGGGAATATTCCGCAGGTCGACGCCCCGGCACAACTGTCCCAGCAGTGGTGGATTGCCGGCTCCGGGAACGCTTTGGGGGGTGAAGGAAAAGGAACAGCCTTTCATGTCGGGATGTCCGTACACCTGAAAGGGAAACGCCGTCCCACGCCCCAGACTCATCACGGTACCCTCGAAAAGGCAAACGGACGGGTACAGGTACACGGATTTCATGTTGGGCAGGTTGGGCGACGGGGCAACGGGCAGCCTGTACATTGTCCGGTGGGTGTAGTTCCGGCATTTGATCACCGTGAGATCGCACACGCGCCCCTCCGGAAGCCATTTCTCCCCGTTGACCATCCGGGCGAGTTCGCCGAGCGTCATTCCGTGCACCACCGGAACGGCAATCCAGCCCACTCCCGAACGGTGCTTCATGTCCAGCGTCGGACCGTCAACGCAGTGACCGTTGGGATTGGGTCTGTCAAGTACGATCAGCTGCTTGCCGTATTCGGCGCAGGCGTCCATCAGGCGGATCATGCTGATGTGATAGGTATAGAAGCGCAGTCCCACATCCTGAAGGTCAATGATCATCACATCGAACAGCTGCATGAGTTCCGCGCCCGGTTTCCGGTCCTTGCCGGTGTACAGCGAAAAAACAGGGATTCCCGTTTTTTCGTCCCTTGAATCGGACACATGTTCTCCCGCGTCGGCAGTTCCCCGAAAACCGTGTTCCGGAGAGAAAATAGCCGTCAGTTGAAATCCTTCGCGATGCAACATATCCACCAGATGTTCCCCGTTCACCATTCCGGTGTGGTTCGACATGACGGCAATCCGCCTGTCCTTCAGGAGCGGGAAATAATCGTCCGTACACTCTGCGCCGGTCTTTACCGGTTGCCCGTAGTGGCTGCACGTTGCCGCGAGCCAAGCCCACAGGATCATTGCCATATATTTAATGTATATCCGTTTCATTTTTTCCCTGTTATTTCGTCCAGAGCTTTTTTTACCGAACCGTGCCTGTGCAGCAACGCTGCCGCTTCGTCTTCCGGGATGCCGGCTTCTTCCGCAATCATGCGTATGCCGCGGTTCACCAACTTTTTATTGGTCAATTGCATGTTCACCATTTTGTTTCCCTTCACGCGCCCCATTTTGATCATCAGCGCGGTGGAGATCATGTTCAGCGCCAGCTTTTGCGCCGTACCCGCCTTCATTCTGGTGCTGCCCGTTATAAATTCGGGACCTGTCACTATCTCGACGGGATATTCGGCAGCCTGTGCCAGCGGCGAACCGGGGTTGCAGGTGATGCAGCCCGTCAGCAAGCCGTCGGCGCGGGCTTTTTCCACCGCTCCCACCACGTATGGCGTGGCGCCCGAAGCGGCAATCCCGATCACCGTATCCAGCGTTGTGACGTTGAACGCCTGCAATTCCGTCCATCCTTTTTCCCGGTCGTCTTCCGCCGCTTCCACCGATTGCCGCAGCGCCCTGTCGCCGCCGGCAATCAAGCCGACAATGACGTCCCTGACGCCGTAAGTGGGCGGTATTTCGGAAGCGTCCAGCACGCCCAGCCGTCCGCTTGTTCCCGCGCCGAGATAAAACACCCGCCCGCCCTGCGGCAGCCGTTCCGCTATACGGGCTACCAGCGCTTCCATTTGCGGCAGGGCTTTGCCCACGGCTGCCGGCACTCCGCCGTCTTCGCGGTTGATGCCCGCAAGAATGTCATGCAGGGACATTTTGTCCGGATGCTGAAAAGCGGAAGACGATTCCGTAATACTTACACTGTTCATGGCTGATAGTATTTGATGAGACCGGGCATCGGTTCCGCGGATATCTTCCCGACGGTCAATCCGAACGATTGCGCTGCCCTTACAAGGTGTTCCCTGAAGAAAAAGGCGATGCTTCCCGTGAAATGCACCGGAAAATGGCAGGCTTGCGCATACTGCATCACGTTCTTTTGGAAAAATTCGCAAAAACTGTCATGCAGCAGTTTCCTCATTTCCGGCACGTCCGAATGTGAGGCGATAAAACGGGCGTATTGAGCCAGATAGCGGTTGGGAAAGGGCTTCCGGTAAACGTTTTCGAGTATTTCAGCCACCGTTGCCGGATAGCTTGCAAAAAACGCCTCACGGAGCGATGCGGGGAACTGGTTTTTCAGGACGCCGGAAAGCAGTTTGCGTCCCAGCACGGCTCCGCTGCCTTCATCTCCGAGAATAAATCCCAGCGGAGAAACATTCTGTACGATCTCCTGCCCGTCGTACCGGCATGAATTGGAGCCTGTCCCCAGAATACAGGCAATCCCCGGACTGTTGCCGCACAGCGAATGGGCAGCCGCCAGCAGGTCGCTGTAAACGGCAATGTCGGCAACGTCAAAGCAGGCGGCAAGCGCCTCCGCCACTATCCGTTTCTTTTCGGGAAGGGCGCATCCCGCACCGTAAAAACGGACGGAGGTAATGCCCTCGCGCGCAAGCGAAAACTCTGTCCTCAACAACCGTACAATATCCTCCCCTTCGAGGAAAAAAGGGTTGATGCCCGATGTGGTACAGCTTTCCCAACCGGCGTTTTCATCAGGCAAGCACCATGTTGTTTTGGTAGAACCGCTGTCTGCTATTAAAATCATGTCTGTTGTTCATTATCGCGCAAACTTACATAAAAAATTCGAGCCGGACAAAAAAAGGGTGCATTTAACTTCGGTGAGGGCTTCGCCGTTCAAATTGTCGCATGCGTAAAAAATCCCGCAGGGACGGTGCCTGGATATGTCGCAACAGAAAGTGTCGTCCCTGCGGGACTTGGGGGGAGTATGGATGCTGTCCTGTCCGTAAGCTGAAGCTTACGGTTAATAAAGTGTCGTCCCTGCGGGACTTGCCGTATGGTGGCTTGTACTGTCCGCAGGTTACGCTGCGCTCCGCCTGCGGTGATGCACATTTCGCCCTTGCAGGGCTGTACGCAAATCCTGACAGGGATCAGCGGCGTTTCCGGACGGCGATTGCAGAGACAGGGCATGCCCCGTCTCTGCGGCAGGGAAAATTTAAATGCGTGTTCCCTGAAAAAAATGTACCCTGCAATAAAAATATGCAAATAATATCTTAACTTTACGGCTTGAAATAACGCTTATTTTAATAGTATAATCATGAATGAAAATGTACAAATATTTAATAGTTCGGGAAATATCAGAGGTATTGGGATAGGCCTTTTTATCATTGGTATTGTGGCGGCTGTTGTGGGCGTGCTGTTGGGATATTACCTGCACGGAGCGTATTATGCGCTGGGAGGAATTGCCCTTGTGAGTATTTCTTCATCGGGTTTTGTGATATGGCGGAATCATCCGGCAAAAGTGCTTTTCTTTTACGATGACCATTTCAGTTATCAGCCCGGAAGATCGAACCCCACAGTGGTATCCTATGCAAGCGTCAGCAATGTAACGGTTTTGCCGACTTCCGTCACGGTGGAATACGGGAACGAAACGCCCCGGAAACTGGTATTCAGGAAATCGTTTTTTGAATCGGAGCGATGGCTGATGATGGTAAAACGGATAAAGGCTTTGAACCCCAAAAACGCGCAGCAGTCCGATAAGAAATTGCCGGACGGCGCTGAAGCCGACTCCGAATAGCCCTTTTTTCCGCCGGTCGGAGCGCCCGTGGTTGTTGTGTTTTTGTCGGCAATACATTCATGAAAGGATTTTTTTCTTTATTCTCCGTATTTTTTGTTTTTGCCGCCGAACGGGTGACAGCGCAGGAAAGTTTGCCTCACAATAACGCCGACAGCGTGGTCAGGTTCATTCCGGAAGCGCCTGTTTCCGGTTTGCGTCCGCAGAGAGGCACATTGCAGCGGATAGAAATCCGCAGCATCAACAGATTGCCCAATCCGTCGGGAAACATCGAAACCATGCTGAAAACGTTTCCGGGCGTGTCGTCCGGCAACGAATTGAGTGCACAATATTCGGTGCGCGGCGGCAGTTTTGATGAAAATCTGGTGTACGTGAACGGAGTGGAAATATACCGTCCGGTATTGATCCGCTCCGGGCAGCAGGAAGGACTGAGTTTTATCAACCCCGACATGGTGGCTTCCGTTGATTTTTCGGCAGGCGGGTTTGACGCCGGCTACGGCGACAAAATGTCTTCGGTGCTGGACGTCCGGTACCGCATCCCGTCGGGTTTTGCCGTGAATACCTCTGCGAGCCTGCTGGGGGCGTCGGCTTCGATGGAGGGAACGGCAGGCGGCAAACGTTTCTCGTACCTTGTCGGAACACGCTACAAAACGTCGCAGTATCTGCTGGGGACGCTTGACCTGCAAGGCGATTATGCTCCCGATTTCCTTGACGTGCAGGGGCTGTTCACCTTCCGGATCACCGACAGGTGGGACATGGACTGGCTGGTGAACGTCAGCCGGAACAAATACCGGTTTGAACCGGAAATACGTACCACCAACTTCGGCACGCTGTACGATTCCTACCAACTGACCGTGTATTATGACGGGAAGGAAATCGACCGCTACAACAACAGCATGGAATCGCTCACGCTGACCTGCCGTCCTTCCGACAAGTGGATGCTGAAATTTACGGGATCGACTTATCAATCGAACGAGCAGGAGACGTTCGACATCGAAGCCTCCTACCGGCTAAGCGGACTGAACACGGGCGCGTCCGACAGTGTGAGCAATGCAGGGGTGGGAAGCGAATTGAGCCATGCGCGCAATTATCTGAACGCCAATAATTATTCCCTTGTTCATACGGGCGCCTTTTACGGGAAACGCCGTTCGGTACACTGGTCGGTGGAGTTCCGGCAGGAAATGACCGACAACCGGCTTAACGAATGGGTAATGATTGATTCTGCGGGCTATGCCGTACCGTATGACGGACGGGAAATAGCCCTGAACATGTCGCGACGCGCAGACAACCGCCTGAAGGTACGCCGCGCAGTAGCATGGTGGCAGTTCCGGCAAACGCTGGCAGGCAAATACGTCAATTGGGATATTGCAGCCGGCATACGGTTCAACTACAATGACATGAACGGGGAATACCTGTTCAGCCCGCGATGGTCGGTCACCGTCCGACCGCGTCATTCGAGCCGGCTGTCGGGGCATTTTGCCGCAGGCTTGTACGCTCAACCGCCTGCCTACAGTGAATTGCGCGACATGCAGGGACGCATGAACACCTCCATCAAGGCGCAACGCTCCGTACATTACACGGTGGGCGGAGATTATCTGTTTCACATCGGATACCGCCCTTTCAAGCTGTCTTCCGAAATCTATTACAAGCAACTGAGCCGGCTGATCCCCTACCGGATGGAAAACGTGCGGATATATTACGCGGGCGCCAACATGGCTTCGGGCTATGTTGCCGGGTGGGACGTCAAACTGAACGGCGAGTTCGTGAAAGACGCCGAATCGTGGATCAGTTTTTCGCTGATGCACGCAAGGCAAAATATCGGCGGCGATGCACAGGGCAGTTTTCCTTTCCCTACCGACCGGCTGGCTAATTTCAACCTGTTTTTTCAGGATTACTTTCCCACGTCGCCCACCTGGCGCATGTTCCTGAACCTGTCGTTCGGATCGCCGCTGCCCTACCATTATCCCGATCCCGACCGTTTCGACCGGACATTCCGCATGCCTGCATACCGCAGGGTAGATATCGGTCTGTCAAAAGAATTTTTCAAGACCGGCAAGCCGCACAAATTCATCAGGCAGTTCATGATCAATGCGGAGATATTCAACCTGTTCGACACCAAAAATACAATTTCCTACTTTTGGATGCAAACCGTACATGACCGGGACGGACGCAGCCAGCAGTTTGCCATTCCCAACTACCTGACGGCGCGCCGGATCAATGTCAAACTGAGCGCTACATTTTAAGGAACGTGGAATAAATAAAGTATGCCGGTTTAGCCCGAAGGGCTTGATTTTCACAACCGCAGGCGGGCGACCTGCGGACACAACAAATACTTATTTCTGCCTGAACTGACGCTCTTCGACCAAAGGGAGAAAAAGGCAGGACTTAATTTTATTTCAAAGTCCCGCCTTTCAGTC
>JAISRX010000287.1 GCA_031273395.1 Bacteroidales bacterium
GCAAATATACAACTAATTGTACATATTATATAACTGTACATCAAATAGTTATCAACATGCGCCGCAGGAAATTGTTGATAACAGTTCCTTTTTTTAATTTTTAATGCGTTGACCCTGACATGCGCCGCAGGAAATTGTTGATAACAGTTCCTTTTTTTAATTTTTAATGCGTTGACCCTGGGCAACCGTACCAAAATTTACAGCGACACGAAACAGGATGGTTCCCCCGCAGAGCAGGCGCGCTGGTTTGACGGCGGCGCTTTTTTGCCGTATGGGGATGCTTTCAGGTATTAAATAATGCCAAAATGACAGAAAAAAAGGCAATTTGGTATTTTATAAAGCCTTTTGGGTATTTCATAGAGCCTTTTTGCTACCTCATCGACCCCTTTTGGTATTTCATAAAGCCCTTTTAGCATTTCATCGACCTCTTTTGGTATTTCATAAAGCCTTTTTGCTACCTCATCGACCCCTTTTTGGTATCTTGCCGACCCTTTTCGGCGTCCCTTAAAACCTTTTTGCTATTTCGCCGACCGGCGCCGACTTGCGCTTCTTTTTAAGTCTTCCGGTCACAAACCGTTTTTGAGTTCGCCCGACAGGGGCAGGCATACAAAATAGCGGTTAAAAACAGTCCGTTATCCGTCTTTAATGCCCAGGCGTTTGATCAATTCCCGAATGGACTTGCAGGTCACCGGTTCCCGGATGAGGGCAACCGGCGGGTAATTGTCTTCATTGTCGGGAACGATGAGCGTGAGCGGCAGTCCGGCTCTGATGGTTTTGATCTGGTTGAACGCCTCGTCGCGTTCGCTTTCCTTAAAGACGGCGTAAGCAACCAGCACCATGTCGATGCGGTTCGACCGGCTGAGATGATCCGTCCATTGCCGGAGGTCGCCCGCAAGCAACGACGACACGCCTGCATGAGCCAGCAACAGTTCGTAATACCGGCGTTTCATCATGTCGGATTCCACCACCAGCGCCACATGGCGACGGTCGGTTTGTTCCGGATCGGGACGCTTTTCCAGCACGCGCATTTCCTCCTGACCCACCGGAATATAGGATACGGTAAAAGAAAAAGTAGAGCCTTCGTTCAGTTCCGACTGCACGGCAATATCGCCTCCCATCATTTGCACGAAACTTTTCGAGATGGCAAGTCCCAGCCCCGTTCCTCCATACTGGCGGTTGTTGTTCAGATTTGCCTGACGGAAACGCTCGAATATCACGTCCTGCTGATTTCGAGGCAACCCGCATCCGGTATCTTCCACGAAAAATTCCAGTTTATTGTTCTCCGCCGCCCTGTAACCAAAGCAGATATACCCTTTCTCCGTAAATTTAACCGCATTGCCTATCAGGTTGTTGAGTACCTGTCGCAAGCGCATGGAGTCGATGTAGGTAACACAGTGGTCGATAAACCCGCTGTCGTCAAGTATGACGGCTATTTTCTCCTTTTGTATCGAGTGGAGATAGGTTTCAAAAAAGGTTTTCAGTTCGTACATGAACTCATTCGGCTTGAAGGGTACGGGCTGAATGTTGATTTGTTTCGCTTCGATTTTGGCGATGTCGATAATGTCGTCGATCAGTTTTACCAGCTGTATGCTGTTGTTGTTGATAATATTGATGTATTCCCGCTTGCGTTTCGGCGAGAGGTGGTCGTCTGCGAGAAATCCCAGAAAACCGACGATCCCGTTGATGGGCGTGCGTATTTCGTGCGACATGTTGGCAAGAAAAGCCGATTTGAGATTGTCCGATTCTTCTGCCTTTTCCTTGGCGCGGATCAGTTCCGTTTCGCTCTTTTTCCGGTCGGTGATGTCTCTGATGACCATCAGGATGCTGACGGGTTTTCCGCTTTTGTTTTTTACGGTGGCGGCGGATATTTCTCCGAAAAATTCGCTCCGGTCTTCGCGTACCAGCAGTATCTGCGATATGAACGACACTTTGTCGCGCATGAAGCCGTCGAATACATTCCTGGCGGCAAGGTGTTCATGGGGATGTACATAATTTTTTATGTCTATCTCGCTCATGTTTTTTTCCGGGTCGATGCCGAACAGTTCTACGGCTTTCGGCGATATGTACTGCAGTTTCCGGTCGGTGGTGCACATGATGACGGCGTCGGGCGAAGCCACCGTCAGCTGCCGGTACATTTCTTCCGACTGCGCGAGGGCTTCCTCCGTTTTTTTGCGTTCGGTAATATCAATCATGAAGCCGTCCCACAGATACACATGGTTGCCTATGTGCGTGGTGGTTGCCCTCATGTGTATCCACACCTGTTTTTTGGATTTGAGCACCACCCGGAACTGAATATCCACCTTTTTCAGCGGATCGAAATAAACGAACTGATGTTTGTCGTCCGGATGAATCATTCTTGCGAAATTGTTGATGTCGGCGAGGGCTTCTTCGATGCTGAGCTGGAACAGCGTGGCAAACGAAGCGCTGATGTAGGTGAATTTGTCGAAATCGCCGGTACTCATGATCTGATAGATCACCCCGCCCGGCAGGTTGTTGCTGAGGGTGAGCAAACGTTCGCGGCTGGCTACGAGTTCCCGCGTTTTGGCTTCCACCATTTGCTCCAGCTGGTTGCGGTATCGTTGAAGTTCTTCATTGGTGGAGATCAGTTCTTCATTGGTAGAGGTAAGCTCTTCCATGGAGGCTTCCAACTCTTCGGTACGCTCTTTTACCAGTTTCTCAAGATCGCGGCGGTAGTTATCCAATTCTATTTCCGTTGTTTTGCGGTCTGTGATGTCCATGATGAACCCGTCGGACAGCACTTTTCCCTGCACGGCGCGGGGACGCGACGAAATCTGCATCCATTTGAGCGTGTCGGGGGTGTACAAGTAGCGGACTTCGATGTTGAAATCGTTCAGGGAGGTTGCGCTTTCGTTGATGGCAAGCAGGATGCGCGGAAAATCGTCGGGATGAATTTTCGACAGTACGGAAAACATGTCGGACAGTGCGTCCTCTTCCCGCACGTTGACCGTGGCAAACCATGTGCCGCTGAGGTAGGTAAACCGCATTTTGCCGGTCTGCACGTCCATTTCAAAGCGGAACAGCGTACCGTTGGGGAAATTGTCGCCCAGCGCCTCCAGCCGTTCTTTTTCCGCCAGCAGCGCAAGTTCGGTATTTTTCCGGTGGGTGATGTTCAGGATATAACCGTCGCAGAGAATCATATCGCCCTCAAAGCGGGGACGGGAAGAAATATGCACCCAGATGAGCCGGCAGGCAGCCTGATAGAAACGAAATTCTATGTTGAACTCGCACTGCGTGTCGATACTTTTCCGTATGGCGTCCTGTACGCATTGTCTGTCGTCGGGATGTATGCCGGAGATGACCTTCTCGAAATCCCCGGCTTCTTCAACGGAGAGTCCGGAGATATTTACCCAGTTCCCCGTTACGTAGGTGAACCCCATCCGACTGGTTTTCGGATCTATTTCGAAACGGAACAGACAACCGTCCGGCAGATTGGCTCCCAAAACATCCATCTGTTTTCGGTAGTCCGCCACGGATTTGTTTGTTTCGGACCTCTGCGCAAGCTGCTCTTTCAGACTACGGTTCTCTTCTTCCAACTGTTTGATATGCTGTTGCAATGAACCCATGATGACCGATATCTAAGCGTAAAAAATTCGTTAAAAGTATAAATATTTTAAATATGAACCATATTTTTCATTGCATATTTTTCAAAAAACACGTAGATTTGCGTGATATTCAATAAAACAAAAAGCAATGAATAAGGTTTTAATTATCGGCGCCGGCGGTGTGGGAACCGTGGTGACCCACAAGATAGCATCCGTTCCGGAAGTGTTTGGCGACATACTGCTGGCGAGCAGAACCAAGTCCAAATGCGACGCCATAGCCGCAGCCGTGGGAGGCAACCGCGTCAAAACGGCGCAAACGGACGCGGGCAACGTACCGGAACTGACCGCACTGATCCGCAGTTTTCAACCGGACATAGTGGTGAACGTGGCGCTTCCCTATCAGGATCTGACCATCATGGACGCCTGTCTCGAAGCGGGCGTCAGCTATCTGGACACGGCTAACTACGAACCGGAAGACGAGGCAAAGTTCGAATACAGCCGGCAATGGGCTTACCACGACAAATTCAGGCAGGCGGGGCTGACAGCCATTCTCGGATGCGGGTTTGATCCCGGCGTAACCGGCGTTTTCACGGCGTATGCCGCCAAACATTATTTCGACGAAATCCATTATCTGGACATTGTCGACTGCAACGCCGGCGATCACGGACGTCCGTTTGCCACCAATTTCAACCCGGAAATCAACATCCGCGAAGTAACCCAGAAAGGGAAGTATTGGGAAAACGGGCAGTGGGTATATACGCAGCCCCACGAAATCCACCGTCCGCTGAACTATCCCGAAATAGGTGCCAGGGAGTCCTACCTGATTTACCATGAAGAACTCGAATCGCTGGTAAAGAATTTCCCGACGCTCCGTCGCGCCCGTTTCTGGATGACCTTCGGGCAGGAATACCTCACGCACCTGCGCGTGATACAGAACATCGGCATGGCAAGCATCGAACCGGTAACGTACCAGGGCATGGAAATCGTGCCGATACGCTTTCTTAAAGCGGTGCTTCCCAATCCGGCAGACCTCGGCGAGCATTATACCGGCAGCACGTCCATCGGCTGCCGCATACGCGGCGTTAAGGACGGGCAGGAACGCGCGTACTGCGTATATAACAATTGCAGCCACGAGGCGGCGTACAGGGAAACCGGAACGCAGGCGGTGAGCTACACCACGGGCGTACCGGCAATGATCGGCGCCATGATGTACCTGAAAGGTCTGTGGAAGCAGCCGGGCGTGTTCAACGTGGAACAGTTTGACCCCGATCCCTTCATGGAACAGCTGAACCTGCACGGGTTGCCGTGGAATGAATTGCACCGGACGGATCCGGAAACGGATTGACCACTGACGCCGATGAACGTATGATCCCGCACTACAGAAGAGTGTACGAACTGTTGCGCCGGCAGATACTGGACGAAACGTATGCCGAAGGGAGTTTGCTGCCGTCGGAGAACGAGCTTTGCGCACGGCACGGCGTTACCCGCCCCACTATCCGCCATGCGCTGGACGCGCTGGTCAACGACGGGCTGATCGTCAAGCGCAAAGGCAAGGGGAGCATTGTACACCGCCGCATCAATCCGGTGGGCATCCTCTCCATCACGGGGATCACCTCCGCCTTCGGCAAAGACAACGTGCAAACCGCCATCATAGACAAACTGCACAACGTTTCGTGGCCCCAGCCTTTTCCGTTCGCGCTGAGCAGGGAAGAACGGAAAGCGGGATGCATCCGCATGGAAAGGCTGCGCAGGGTGGCGGAAAAGACAGTCTTTTACGAACAGACCTATTTGCCTGCCGCTTATTTCCCGCGGTTTTCGTCGCGCAACATGCAGAACCGATCGCTGTTCGACGTCCTGCGCAAAAGCTACCATGTGGAGATCAAAGGCGGGGAACAGATGATCCGTTCCGTTCCCGCCGGCAAAAAACTGAGCGAATACTTCGAGATTCCCGAAGGACACGCGGTGCTGTACCTCGAACGAAAGTTCATGCTCAACATCCCCGACGTGTTCATCTATTCCCTGCTCTACTGCAATACCGATGAATTTGCGCTCTACGGAACGTTCTGACGCGGCTGCGAACCGCCGGCAGCCGTTCCGCACCTTCCGCTTTCGCCGCCTTACCCCTGCCCTTCCCGCTTTCCCCGTAAAAAAATCATTCCCCGCGCTTGTAAATCACAAAATTTTCATGTACGTTTGTCCCGAAAAACCATCAAGGGGTGTCCGTACGGGCTGAGATCACACCCTTAACACCTGATACGGGTAATGCCGGCGCAGGGATGATTATTGCGCGCTTGCCGCGGATGTTTCTTGATGGATGATGACGAGATATCAAACGAAATGAACATCCGGTTAAACGACAAACAGTACGAAGTAGCGGAAGGCGCATCACTTGCCCTTTTTATCGAAAGTCTCGGCTTGCAGCCGCAGGGAATAGCGGTTGCCATAGGCGACGAGGTAATCCCCAAAGAACAGTGGGCGGAAACAATTTTGTCCGACAACGCCGACGTCATGCTGATACATGCCGTTTCGGGAGGACAGGCAAGCGCGTGACGGATGAAACTGATGGTGATTACCGCCGATACCCTGTTCGACAATGAACCCGCCGTGCTGAACCGCCTGTTTCGCGCGGGAATGGACGTTTTGCACCTGCGCAAACCGCTTGCTGCCGCCGGAGAGGTGGAACGCCTCCTGCTGCGGGTGGACGCCGCATACCATCCCCGCATCGTGCTGCACGACCATTTCGCGCTCCTCCCCCTCTTCCCTCTGCAGGGCGTCCATCTGAACAGCCGACATCCCGCGCCGCCGCGTGATGTGCTTCCGGTAAGCAGGTCGTGCCACTCGCTTGCATGCCTGGAACATGCGGCGGGTTTCCGCTATGCGTTTCTCAGTCCCGTATTCGACAGCATCTCCAAAACCGGTTATGCCGCCGCCTTTACCCCCGAAGAACTGCAATCCGCCGCCGCGAAGGGACTGATTGGCGACAGGGTGATTGCCCTGGGCGGAATCAACGCAACCACCATCCCCATTGCCGCCGCTTACGGATTCGGCGGGGTAGCCGTGCTGGGCGCCCTGTGGGGCAGGCTTCCCGAAGACGGAGATGAAACGGCGGTAGTGCGACGGTTTGAACAGCTTCAGTCAATAACGGCTTCATGAACGGATTGTTGTTCATCACGCATCAAACGGAAAAATACGGTTATCTGCCGTCCGTAGAGATCGCCCTGCGGGGCGGTTGCCGGAGCATACAGCTGCGAATGAAGGACGCCGCGCCGGAAGAAACGGAACGTACCGCCCGCGCGGCAAAAGAACTGTGCGACAGCTGCGGCGCGGAACTGTACATCGACGATCATGTTGAAATATGCGGGAGGATAGGGGCGACAGGCGTTCATCTGGGGAAATGCGACATGTCGCCGCTGCGGGCGCGAAAACTGCTGGGCGACGGGTTTGTCATCGGCGGAACGGCTAACACGTTCGAGGATATGGTGCGCCTGCATGAAGAAGGCGTGGATTATGTCGGGCTGGGACCCTTCCGGTTCACCGACACCAAGAAAAACCTGAGTCCGCTGCTGGGACTGGCGGGATACCGCCGCATCATCCGGCAGTGCAAAGCGGCAAACATTCGCCTGCCCGTCATCGCCATAGGGGGAATCGCCGCCGCCGACGTCCCCGCCATCATCCGCGCAGGCGTCGCGGGCATTGCGCTCTCATCCGCCGTCATGCGCGCCGCCGACCCTGTAGAAGAGACAAAAAAGATCATCCGGCTGATTGACAGTTGCCGACCGCCGGAATAACATAAAAAATCAAAAATCGGAATGAAAAACCTTATTATTGCAGGAAAAGAATTTCAATCGCGCCTGTTTCTCGGAACGGGAAAATTCGGTTCAAACGCCGTCATGCGCGCAGCCGTTGAAGCGTCGCAAACGCAAATGGTGACCGTTGCCATGAAACGGCTGGATCCGGACAACCCCCGCGACGAGATGCTGGCGCACATCAAGCAGCCCGGCATACGGCTGTTGCCCAACACCTCCGGCGTGCGGAATGCCAAAGAAGCCGTTTTCGCGGCGCAGCTGGCGCGCGACGCATTTGAAACCGAATGGTTGAAGCTGGAAATACACCCCGATCCACGCTATCTGCTGCCCGACCCGGTGGAAACCCTGAAAGCGACGGAAGCGCTGGCAAAGCTCGGATTTGTGGTGCTGCCCTACATTCAGGCTGATCCCGTGCTGTGCAAACTGCTGGAAGAGGCGGGCGCGGCGACGGTCATGCCGCTGGGCGCGCCCATAGGCAGCAACAGGGGGTTGCGAACGCGCGACCTGCTTGAAATCATTATCGAACAAAGCAACGTGCCGGTGGTGGTGGATGCGGGCATCGGGGCGCCTTCGCACGCGGCGGAGGCGATGGAAATGGGGGCGGACGCCGTTTTGGTGAACACCGCCATTGCCGTTGCCGGGGCGCCCGTAGAAATGGCGAAGGCTTTCCGGATGGCTGTGGAAAGCGGGCGCATGGCGTTCGAAGCGCGCCTGCCCGCACAGCTCAACACGGCAAACGCCAGCAGCCCGCTCACTTCTTTCCTGAACGACAGGGAAACCATGCCGCAATAAACGCCTCGTCAGCGGCAATACGACGGCGCCGCCGCGGTGGATGCGCCCTATCTCCCTGCAGGCTGCAAAATCCCGTCGGGCTTAGCGCGCAGCCTTTGCAGGGCGGGATATGCGCCACCGAAAGCGGAGCGAAGCGAAACCTGCGGAAGAGCGATACCCCCTCTCCTTGCAGTTTTGCAAAGACAATATATTATTAATTGCAAATAAAGTGAATTGCCGGCTGTAGATACCGCATATACTATCTGAAAATAATAAAGGTAACTGTTTTACGCCCGGTGTATTTGCCTTTACCGTGCAGCGTACACTGTGCATTACCCGCATTTTTATTATTCTTATAGCTAAGATTATAATCCTTGCCGAGTTGCAGCTTTACAGGATCGCTGTTCGGCGCAGCATAGAACACATCAGGCGTTGGAGTAACCGGATAGCCGGTATATTCCTGCTGCGGGATGGGCGACGGTTCTGCGTCGATGATATTACGCCGTGTGTGATGAAATTCGGTATTCAACCGGTTAATTTCCGGATTCAGTTTGTTGATGAAAACTTCATAATCGGGAGAAATATTGAGCAGCGATCCGGCATTAACTATTTTAACTGTTTGATGATATATTTTTTCAATGCCCCGGCGTACTGTCGGAAAACTGTCTTTGGGTTTTTGCAGCGAACGGGTATCTCGCTGGGCAAGTAACTGTTGAAATTCCGTAAAAGAAGTTTGCAGTTCGGTAATCCATGCATCCAGATTGAGTACCATTGCATCCATATTGTAATCGCCGCTCAGTTGCATCAAAATAGTACGTATATCTCCTTCCTGCTGTTCGTATGGTTTTTGATATATGTATCCGTAGTTCTTCAGCATGATGCCTACACGCCTTGCCGCCTCCGAAATATTGGGCAACGGACTGTATCCTTCCGCCTTAACGTGCGAAGATATTGCCACTAATGCACGGTCTATGCGTTTATCGGCTTCGGCAATCAGTTTGGTCAGTTCGCTTTTTCTGATCCATTCCATCAGTGCCGTTTCCTTCTCATACCATTGACCGAATTGAACGGGGAGGTCGCCAAGCGACATAAGTACCGTAGCGCCCGCATTTGAAAGCGTAAAATTTACCTGCGTACAAAAATTAAAATGCGCTGCATTGGGCAGGAATCTGAATGTAAGTGATATAAATTGTGTCATGACATTTTGGTTTTAAAAAATAAATGCAAAAATAGATAAAAATATCTGTCACTCCAAATATTTTTTTATTTTTTTTTATATTCAAAAAATAATTTCTGCATATCTTCTTTTGAAAAAAAGATTTTGACAGTAGAAAATCACTGTATCTTTTCACGGAAAAAATTTTTATCGAGAAAAAATACATCATGTTTTTTTCTAAAAAAACTTTAGAAATAAAAAATACATCATGTTTTTCTCCCAAAAAACTTTAAAAATAAAAAATACATCATGTTTTTTTTTGAAAAAAACTTTAGAAATAAAAAATACATCATGTATTTTTCAGAAAAAAACTTTAGAGAGAAAAAATACATCATGTTTTCTATCTTAAAAAATTTTACAGGGAAAAAATACATCATGTTTTTTCTCCAAAAAAAATTTTAAAAGAAAATAACCTGCATCATTTTGTGCTTAAAAAATTTTGAAGGGAAATTTACATGATGTTTTTCATTAAAAAAATAATTTTTTTTATTCCTCTTTTATATGCCCTGTAAAAAATATTTTTTTGCATTTTTCAAAAATATCATCTATCTTTGCAAAAAAAATTTATAAACAATAGAATATATGGATAAGAAGAAAATATTATATAATATTGCTGATTTTTCAGGTAATATGATCCGGTTATTATATAATGATAGAAAATATCGAGGGATCATTTTTAATTTTTAATTCTTAATTTTTAATTCGTATAAGTGATGGTTAATTATATTTTTCCTGTAGAAGCCTATTCCAATGATTTTCGTGGCAAACCAACGCTCCATCTTATAGGAGGCTTCCTGATGCAGGCGGCAGCAAGACATGCGGAAGAAGCAGGCTTTGGATATACGGCGCTGAAAAAAAGTAACAGAGCATGGGTACTGTCGCGACTTGCCGTTGAAATGTGCGATTATCCCGTAAATGATGTGGCTGTTGGCGTTCATACATGGGTACCGGAAGTAAACAAGCTGTTTACCGAGCGCTGTTTTATGCTAAGCGACAGCAGCGGCAGGCATATTGGTGATGCACGGTCTTTATGGGCTGCTATTGATATGGAAAGCAGAAAACCAACGAACATACTTGAACTGGAAGGTTTTGAAAATATTATTTGCAGACAGAAATCCGCTATAGACAATGTGCATAAAATACCTCAAATAAAAGAAAATTGTGCTGTGTCATCATTTGTGGTAAGTTACAGTGACCTTGACGTTAACTGTCATTTAAACAGTATGAAATATATGGAACATCTTACCGATACCTTTCAGCTGGAATGGTATCAGAAGAAAAATATCCGCAGGTTTGAAATATGTTTTCTTGCTGAAGGATATTACGGTACACAGTTGGATATATGGCGCAAGCAGGAAAGTTCCGACGTATTTGTTATGGAAATGCAAAATGCAGAAAAAACAGTTTGTTCGGCACGAATTAAGTGGGAATAATTATTTTTCCGGATGTTTTACTTCCGGTTTAACCGTATTTATTCCAAATAAAATTTTTTTTTACTTTTTTATATGAATTAAAAACAGCGATGAATATGGAAAAGCTGCAAAAGTTAAGTATGGATGAACTGCAAAGGAAATCACCGGAAGAGTGCAGGCAGTCGGAAAAGATACCGGTAATTATTGTGCTGGATAACGTCCGCAGTCTGTACAATATAGGTTCCATATTTCGCACTGCCGATGCGTTTCTGGTTACTTCCGTTTATTTATGCGGTATTTCCGCATGTCCGCCGCACAGAGAAATCCATAAAACAGCTTTGGGAGCAGAAGATACTGTATCGTGGAAATATTTTGAAACTACCATGCAGGCGGTGGATGAACTGCAACAAAACAATTATGCCCTTTGGGGAGTGGAACAAACCCGGAACAGCGTTTCTTTAGAAACATTCACAGCTGCGCCGGACATTCGCTATGCTTTTATCTTCGGCAACGAAGTGCGCGGGGTCGATCAAAAAGCGCTGGATCAGTGCGAAGGATGTATAGAAATACCTCAATTCGGCGCCAAACATTCATTCAATGTGTCGGTGAGCGCCGGCATTGTACTGTGGGAATGTTACCGGCAAATGTTTTACCGGAAAACGTAAGCGAGATAAACAGCCGCTATCAGTCCGAATGCTGCAATATTCACCGTCGTTACCATAGCAAGGGTTTGTCGTGGCGAAATAATTTTCCGCGCTCCGATACTGATAAAAATCCATTCCAAAGCAATCAGTACCAGCATACGCAACAGATAATCGAGCGGCAAATTCCATTCTATTAACCCGCTGATCATGAACATGCCGCAGACAGCGTACAGCGCTGTTTTCGGAAGCCGGAAAACAACGGCGAACAGTGCGGCAAGGGAAAGTTTGACGGCAAAAAAGATGAGTAAAAAAACGAGATACGCCTGTTCACTGTCATTTTTCCGCGGGTACAAAAAATCCTTCACGGAGAGGTGGATCGCATCGTCGCCGACAGTGGCGAGAAAGGTAGTCCTGTGCGAAGAAACGCGCGCCGGTCGGCTTTCCAAATGCCTCCCGCCGGCGGTAACGGCAACAAGTTTTACGGACTGTCTGCGCGGCATGGGGAAAAACAGGCTGCTGCGCCGCTGCCTCCCGAACGACAGCGTGTCAAAAACGGCTAACGTGTCGCCGCCCGTTTCCGCAAGCACGTACAGGAAGCGGCACTGTGCGGCGTCGTCGGGGAAAACCACCTCCAGCTCCACCTCCTCCGCGGCAAACAGCCCTCCGCAATAAAGCGGCAAAATAACTGTAGCCGCCCATTTGCGGAGCATCCGAACATATTTCGATACATTAGAAATCATGGCGCAAAAGAAGTATATTTTTCGGAAGAAAACAAGCGGTCAATAAAGTGCAGTCCCCGCAGGAGTGCGCGACACGACAAATACCCATGCCGCCGCAGAGACGCGGCGCGCCGCGTCCCTGCATCACCGCGATCGCAGTGGCAGGTCTTGCGCCTGCCCTTCATAAAAACGGCACAAGGGCGGGTGCAAGCCCCGCCCCTGCGCTGATCCTGCAAATCTTGACAGGCTTGGCGTGCAGCCCTGCAAGGGCGAAACGTGCAACCCCCGCGGCGAGGCGCAGCGCACGCGGATACGCACACCGCAACCCGGCAGGGCGCTCCCGCAGGGACGGTGGCATTTTCTGCCGTCATATCGCCGTTTGGTGCAAACAGCGCCTCAAAAAAAGAATGAACCGAAAACAGGGCTTACAAAATAAAATGTGCGTTATATATTATTTATAATGCGTAATTTTGCAGTCTCTTATCAAATGAACAGGCATTGGAAGAAAATCGTTATCCTCCGGCAATACAGTCCGGGCTTCAATTAGAGCGGCTCGACCGTCTTAGCGGCTATCAAAGCAGGCAATTGCGCTGCAATGGCTGCGAAAATCTTTGCGCGGTCACCAAATTTACCTTTCCGAACGGCAATTCCTACTATTCGGGCAACAAGTGCGAAAAAACATTTTCCAACAAAGGAAAGTCCGCCGTACAGGGCGTCAACCTGTACCAATACAAAAATGAGCTGCTGAACGGCAGCATCGGCGCACAGCCCGCCGCTCCGCGCTGCGTCATCGGTATTCCGCGCGTGCTCAACATGTTTGAAAACCTGCCGTTCTGGAGCGCTTTGCTGCGCGGTTGCGGAATGGAAGTGGCGCTTTCCTCGCCATCCACCGTGAAAATGTATGAAAAAGGCTTAGGCACCATCATGTCCGACAGTATCTGTTTCCCTGCCAAACTGGTGCACGGGCATATTTACGAGCTTGCGGAACGCGGGGTGGAGCGTATTTTTTACCCGATGGTCGTCTATGAACGGTTTGAGGACAGGAACGCCGCCAACGCCTACAACTGCCCTATTGTGAGCAGCTACGCGGATGTTATCCGCAGTTCGGTGAATCCCGAAGCGCGCTGGGGCATCCCTGTCGACAGCCCCGTCATTTCCTTTGCCGACGGGCAGTTGCTTGAAAAAGCCTGCTATCGCTATATGCGGACGCTGGGCGCTGACAGGGCAACCTTCCGCAAAGCCTTCCATGAAGCGCAAACAGCGCAGTCACTGTACAGGGAACTCCTGAGCGGTCGCGCGCGCGAAGTCATCGACAGGGCGCATGACGAGCGCCGCATCCTCATCGTGCTGGCGGGGCGTCCCTACCATACCGATTCGCTCATCAACAGCAAAGTACCCGACATGCTTGCCGAAATGGGCGCCGACGTCCTGCCCGAAGACGCCGTGAGCGGCTTGACGCCCATGCCCGAACTGCGGGTAGTGCCGCAATGGACATACCCCAACCGCATCTATCAGGCTGCCGCGTGGGTAAGCCGCCAGCCGGACAATGTACAGATGGTGCAAATCAATTCTTTCGGTTGCGGTCCCGACGCCATCACCATCGGCGAAACGCGCGAGATACTGCGCAGCAACGGAAAAACACACACGCTGGTGCGGGTGGATGAAATCACCAGCACCGGATCGTTGCGGCTGCGCCTGCGTTCCATGCTCGAATCGTTCGCTTTGCGCGACACTTCCGGAGAACGGCGCCGGGAGCAACGCGCGCAGGTGGCGTTTTTTGAGGACAAGGACAGGCGACGCACCATTCTGGCGCCCTGTTTTTCGCACATCTATTCGCGTTTACTGCCGCCTCTGTTCGCTCTGGCGGGCTACAAACTCGAAAACCTGCCTGCCGCGGACAGGATTTCGGTGGAAACAGGACTGAAATATGCCGACAACGAAATATGCTACCCGGCTACCATTGTGGTGGGCGACGTCATCAAAGCGTTGCAGTCGGGCAAATACCATCGCGACGAGGTGGCGGTGGGCATCACGCAAACGGGCGGTCAGTGCAGGGCGTCCACCTACCTGTCGCTCATCAAGAAGGCGCTGGTTGCCGCCGGATTTGAAGACATACCCGTCATCGCCATCGGCACGGAGGGCAAAATCATCAACAGCCAGCCGGGTTTCGAGGTCAACTGGCTGAAACTGTTGCCTGCCGTGTTTGCCGCTCTGTGCTTCTCGGACAGCCTTGCCGCCATGTACTATTCCACCGTAGTGCGTGAAACGCGGAAAGACGCTTCCGCTCATTTGCTGGATAAATATCTGCGGGCGGTGCAGTCGCCGATGCTGCGCAGGGATGTGCAAGCCGTCTTCCGACTGCTCGGACGCGCCGTAACGGAGTTCAACGCCGTGCCGGTGGACGCGCTCCATCATCCGCGCATCGGCATTGTAGGCGAGATTTACATTAAATATAACTCTTTCGGCAATCTGAACATGGCGGACTGGCTGACGTCGCAGGGAGTGGAGGCGGTAGTGCCGCCGCTTATCGACTTTTTCCTGCAAAGTTTCGTGAATATGGAGGTGAACAAACAGCAGCATCTCCGTCGTGCGTCGTGGTCGGATGTAGCCGTGTATTTTTTTGAACGGTATGCCAACCGGTTTGTCAGCCGCACCGGACGCATCATGAAACGCTACCTGCGTTACGAACCGGCGCATGACATCCGCGACATGTCCGGCAAGGCGGAAAAAATACTCAATCTTGCCAACCAGTTTGGCGAGGGATGGCTCATTCCGGGCGAAATAGCGGCTTTTGCTGAAAGCGGCGTAAACAACGTGGTCAGCGTGCAACCCTTCGGATGTATTGCCAATCATGTAGTGTCAAAAGGCGTGGAGAAACGCATCCGCGACCGCTATCCCGATATGAACCTGCTCTTTCTCGATTTCGACAGCGGCATGAGCGAAGTAAATATCCTCAACAGACTGCACTTCATGGTGAAAAACATGAAATGAATCCGGTGCAGGCGTAACTGCAGCGAAGACGTTTATGTGATGGCGCTGTAACCCCGACAGGATTTTGAACCATGTGATAAAAAATATGCAAAGCGGCACATAATTTGTATATGTACAAAAAAACATGTAGTTTTGTGTCCCGTACAAATCATAATAAGTTAAATAATTTTGAAATGTTTCACCCGAAATGTCCGATAACAGGATAAACCTCATAAAAACTGAAAAAAGCGTTAGCTTTATTCCTGCACTCCAATGCGGATACGGTTACAGCCCCACGCTTTTTTAACAAAATATCAAACCGGCGAACGCGGGGCAGGCAGCCACAAAAAAAAGTTGTATGATGAACAAGTTTGGATTGAATTGGGCGAAAGCCCTGATGATAGCGCTGATGCTCGGCACATTTGCCTGCGAGAAAAGCGAACCCCTCGACCCCAACGAACCGGTTCCCGATCCGAAAGGGACGATAACGGCGAACATTTCCGAAGTTACGGAAATAAGGATTATTGACGGCGCCGGCATTGAGTGCGGTTATATCGGATGGACGTTTCCGGATAATTTTGATTTGGCAGGTACCCTGATTTCTATTTGTGATTTAGGCGCCATGCACGGTCTCGGCAATATTGCCAGGAATCTCTCTTCAACGGCTTTCACTGCCCCTGCCGCTGAGAACAGGTCGGTAGCCTGCGAACCCGGGCATGGTTACATAATTAGAGTTGTGAGTGACAGTTATACGGTATATGTCCGTCTCTACGTAGTAGAAACTATTGTAGAAGAAGTGAGCGACATAAATGGGGTGCACCGGATTAAAACCGGAGCCAAAGTGCAGTATCAGTATCCGTTCTAATTCCCGCGGGGGTTTTCATCTGTTTATATCTTCAATTTCGGAAAGGTAGATATTTTTCATAGCACCGGAAGAAAAGATTTAACCCCCTTAAAAGTAATTTTGTATTGAAAATTTCAGTACTTTTGCAAATATTTAAAAGTCCAAAGATGATGACGAAAGAATACATTACAGAGCTGAAACACAGAGGAAACGGCGATTTAGCCAACCTCGTGGCTGCCCACCGAGATGTGGGCAGTCTCAATTTTATACTTGAAAATCTGGGGCAACTTCCCTCCGACTTTCACGCAGATTTTCTGTATAACCTTCTTAATCACCAACATGCGCAAGTCCGTCTAAATGCAGTAAAAAATATCGGAAAATTAAACGGAAAATCAGATGCAAATCCATTGATTGCTCTTTATCAACACGAAACTGATACAAGCGTAAGGCGCGA
>JAISRX010000289.1 GCA_031273395.1 Bacteroidales bacterium
GCCTGCAATTTCTTAGCTGAAAAATCGCCAGTCAATCCCTCTTTTTTCAAAATCTTTGCTAAAACCTGCCTCAAAATATTTTTCAATTCGCAAAATTATTGGCTTGCGGATTTAAGGTATAAGCATAAATGTAAAATTAATTTGCGGACGTTTCCTAAGTTGGGGGGGATGATTTTCAATTCCTGATTAGCGCTCCGTCCCTGTACACCGGCACGATGTCCGTCAGGTCGATGGTGTGGCAGTAGGGGATGGTGTCGGCGGCATTGATTTTTCGCAGGCGTTCGTTTTGTGCCGCCTTGCGAATATAGCCCGGCAGGTCGTTTTTTGCCAGCGACCAGAGATCCATTGCCGCCAGAGCGCTGTCGCACTCGGTGGTGAACTGTCCGCCGTCCGTCAGTTTTTGCGCCACGGCACCGGCAAATACCGCATCTTCCAGATTAAAGCGTCCTTTCCATCCGGCGCACAGCAGGAATGCGTCGCGGTTGCCTTCTTCGAGCCACCGGCACAGGGCGCTGAGGTTGAGGAACGATCCCGCTGCGGCGTTGCGGCACTGCGCGGCAAGATTGATGGTGTGCGTTCCGTTGGTAGTGCTGTACGCAATGGTTTTGCCCGCCACCAGTGCGCGCGTAAAATATTTCGGAGAATTTCCGATGTCGGCAAAGTCAAGTTTGATCCCGTCGCGTTCGGCAGCGATGAGGTGCCTGCCCGCATGACTTTTCAGTTCTTCGACGGTGCTGACGGGAATTACTCGTTCTGCGCCGTTCATGAAGGCGGTGCAGATGGAGGAGGTAGCCCGCAGTATGTCGATGGCTACGGCATTGGCGTCGTCGTGCGAATAGGACGGAAACTGTACGGGCGTGAAACAGACGGTGATCCGGTGCATTCCTACGGTACAAAGGGCAGTTTCACCACACGGGCTTTCACCGTTTTTTCGCGTATGGAAAGATAGATTTCGGCGCCGGCGCGGGCGTCTTCCGTGGGGACATATCCCATGCCGATGCCCGTTTTCAGGCAGGGCGACATGGTGCCGGAGGTAACCTGTCCCATCTGCTTTCCCGTTTGGTCGGTAATGGCATAACCGTGGCGCGGGACGCCCCTGTCGATCATTTCAAAACCTGCCAGCCGACGGCTCACCCCTTCCGTTTTTTGTTTCCACAACAGTTCCCTGTCGATGAAATCCTTTCCGTCGACAAACTTGACGAACCGTTCCAGTCCGGCTTCGATGGGCGAAGTGGCGTCGTCAATGTCGTTACCGTAGAGGCAAAATCCCTTTTCTAACCGCAACGTATCGCGGGCAGCCAAACCTATGGGAAGGATGCCTTCCGCCTTGCCGGCTTCAAACAGCGCGTCCCAGATGCGGATACCGTCTTCGTTGCGGAAATACAGTTCGAATCCTCCGGCGCCGGTATATCCCGTGGCGGAGATGATCACGTTGTCCGCTCCGGCAAACTCGCCGGTGACAAACGAATAGTACGGGATGCTTTTCAGATCGACGGGGGTGAGTTGCCGCATCACCTCGATGGCTTTGGGTCCCTGCACCGCAAGCTGGGATATTTTCCCGGAGGCATTTTCCAATTCCGCGCCGCAGCGGTTGTTGGCTTGCAGCCACTCCCAGTCTTTGACGGTATTGGAAGCATTGACCGCCAGCAGGTATTTCTGCTCTTCGCAGCGATACACCAGAATGTCGTCCGTTATGCCGCCTTTTCCGTTGGTCAGGCAGGAATACTGCGCTTTCCCTACCGACAGCGCCGAAGCGTCGTTGGTGGTGACGCGCTGAATGAGTTCCAGCGCCCTGTCGCCCCGTACCCATATTTCGCCCATGTGCGACACGTCAAACACGCCCACGCCGTTCCGCACGGTCAGGTGTTCGCGGTTAATGCCCGAATACTCTATCGGCATGTTGAAGCCGGCAAAAGGCGACATCCTTGCGCCCAAGCGTTGATGAACGCTTTCAAAAACAGTACTGTTCATCATCATGCCATGCGAACTTTATCGCCGGCATATTTGCCGGCAGCCAGTTTTTCCTTTACTTCCGAAAAGGCGTTGAGGGTGTATTCCACGTCGTCCTGCGTATGGACGGCGGTGGGGATCAGGCGGAACATGATCACGTCCTTCGGTACCACCGGATACACTACCACCGAGCAGAAAACGCTGTATTTTTCGCGCAGGTCGAGAATAACGTTGGTGGCTTCCGGCACCTGTCCCTTCATGAAGACGGGCGTTACAGGAGAATTGGTATTTCCGATGTCGAAGCCGCGCGCGCGCAGTCCCTCTTGCAGCGCCCTTACGATCTTCCACAGGCGTTCGCGCAGTTCCGGGCGGGTACGCAGCAACTCCAGCCGCTTGATGGCGCCTTCCGTCATCGGCATGGGCAGCGATTTGGCAAAAATCTGGGAGCGCATGTTGTAACGCAGGTAGTTGATCACCGTTTCCGGACCTGCCACGAAGCCTCCGATCCCTGCCATAGCTTTGGCGAAAGTGCCGAAATACAGGTCTATGCCGTTCATCACGCCGAAATGCTCGGACGTTCCCGCGCCGTTTTCGCCCATAGTGCCGAATCCGTGCGCATCGTCCACCAGTATGCGGAAGGAGTACCTGTCTTTCAGGCGAACCATCTCGTCCAGCCTGCCCAGATCGCCCGACATGCCGAAAACGCCTTCGGTGATCACCAGTATGCCGCCGCCCGTTTCTTCCGTCACTTTGGCAGCGCGCTGCAACTGCTTGTCGAGATCGTTCATGTCGTTGTGCGCATACCGGAAACGCTTGCCGATGTGCAGCCTCATGCCGTCCATGATGCAGGCGTGACATTCGGCGTCATAGACAATCACGTCGTGGCGGTTCACCAGATTGTCGATAATGGAAATCATCCCCTGATAACCGTAGTTCAACAGATAGGCGTCCTCTTTTTTTTCAAATTCGGCAAGCTGCTGTTCCAGCTTTTCGTGCAGGGCGGTTTGTCCCGACATCATCCGCGCGCCCATCGGGTAACCCAGTCCCCAGCGCGTTGCCGACTCGCCGTCAATCCTGCGGACTTCCGGATGATTGGCAAGCCCTATATAATTGTTCAAACTCCACACCAGCACCTCCTTGCCCCTGAACTTCATGTGTGCGCCTATTTCGCCTTCCAGTTTCGGAAACATGAAATATCCGTGTGCGTCTTTGCGATACTGTCCCAACGGACCTTCGCTCCTGCTTATCTTATCAAAAATATCCACCGTTTTAATTTTAAAAATAAGTTGCAAATGTACGGTATTTTTCAATAATTTCTACCTTTGTCCGAAAAAATGAAGATAACATACCATATATTATTATGTATAAACGCATCACATTGAAGATAGGTTCCAACGTGCTTGCCTTGCCCGGCGGTCATCCCAACGAGCCGCGCATGGCGCTGCTGGCAGAGCAGATAGTGGCATTGCGCAGCAGGGGGATGGAGGTGTTGCTGGTGTCGTCGGGAGCGGTGGCTTCCGGGCGCAGGATGATTGAGACGCCGAAAGCCGGCGACGCTGTTTCGTGCAGGCAATTGTGGGCTGCCGTCGGGCAGGTGCATCTCATCGGGAAGTACTGCGAACTGTTTGCCATGCACCACACCCTGTGCGCGCAGGTGCTGGCAACCAAGGAAGACTTTCGCGACAGACGTCATTTTCTCAACATGCGCAACTGCCTGGAAACGCTCCTGCGCAACAGCGTATTGCCCATCATCAACGAAAACGACGTGGTGTCGGTCACCGAACTGATGTTTACCGACAACGACGAACTCTCCGGGCTGATTGCCGACATGACCGGCAGCGACGCGCTGATCATTCTCACCAACGTGGACGGGATATACGACGGGCATCCCTCCGATCCCCGCTCGAAGGTGATTCCGCTGATAGAACCGGAAAACGCGGCGGCATGCAGGGCGATTGCTCCCGTCAAGTCCGATTTCGGGCGCGGAGGAATGGTCACCAAGTTTTCCATCGCCAAAAAGGTAGCCGCTTCGGGAACGCCCGTACACATTGCCAACGGCTTTACCGACCACATTCTCCTGCACATCGCAGAGCAGAAAGCCGGAACGCTGCAAACCGTGTTCGCGCCCGGACGCAAAGCCACCCCCTTCAAGAAATGGCTGGCACATTCGGACGGGGAGGTCAAGGGAGCGGTAAGGATCAACCGGGGCGCCGCCGAGAGACTGCTCGGAAGTCAGGCGGCAAGTCTGCTGCCGGTGGGCGTCACCCGCGTCGATGGGGACTTCCGCAGCGGCGACATCATCCGCGTGACGGACGAACAGGGAAACCTCATCGGATGGGGACGGACGGAGTACAACGCCGACGCCGCACGCAAAAAAGCCGGCGAACGGAACAACAAGCCGCTGATCCGTTACGATTATCTTTACCTGAAACAGGAATAGCTACCCAACAAATATCACCCGCCCATGTTCCCCGACAACAACAAAAGAAAGATTGTAAACGACCCCGTGTACGGGTTCATCAACATACCCAGCCCCATCCTGTACGACCTGATGGAGCATCCCTGTTTTCAGCGACTGCGCCGCATCAGGCAACTCGGCTTGACCTGCATGGTGTATCCCGGAGCCAACCACACCCGCTTTCAACACGCCCTGGGCGCCATGCACCTGATGGAAGAAGCCATCAAGACGCTTCGGGCAAAGGGGATTGACATCGACGAACAGGAAGCCGAAGCCGCCCTGATTGCCATTCTCCTGCACGACGTCGGTCACGGTCCCTGTTCCCATGCACTGGAACGGGTGGTGATAGAGCATGTGCCGCACGAGACGCTTTCGCTGCTCTTCATGCGGCAACTCAACCGCGAGTTTGGCGGGAAGCTCGACATGGCGATCGAGATATTTCAAAAACGGCATCCCAAAAAATTCCTGTGCCGGCTGGTTTCCGGGCAGTTGGACGTGGACAGGCTGGATTACCTCCGCCGCGACAGCTTTTTCACCGGCGTCACCGAAGGCGTGATCGGCTCAGACCGAATCATCAAGATGCTGCACGTGCATGGCGACGAACTGGTGATTGAAGCCAAGGGCGTCTATTCCATCGAAAAGTTCCTGCTGGCGCGCCGACTGATGTACTGGCAGGTGTATCTGCACAAGACGGTGATTGCCGCCGACCGGCTGCTGCTGAGCATCCTGCAAAGGGCGAAGCAGTTGATACGGTCGGGCGAAGAACTGCCCGGCATGCCCGCCCTGCTGTTTTTTCTCCGGGAATTTACCCCCGCCGATCTCCGCCTCCGGACGGAGGAAACACTGGCACAGTACGCCATGCTGGACGACGCCGACATTACAGTTGCCCTGAAAATGTGGGCCGCCCACGGCGACGCCGTCCTGTCGCGCCTGTCCTCCAACCTGCTCAACAGGGAACTGTTTCGCATCGAAATCAGGAACGAACCCTTTGACGGCAGCCGCATTGAAGACCTCCGCCGGCAGGTTGCCCTGTTGTATGGCTACAGCGAAGAGGAAGCCGCCTTTTTCGTCTGTACGGGAAGCCTGTCCAACCACGCATACAACAGCAGCCTGCCCGAGGAGAGCATTCTGGTGATGCAGGACGGAAAACCGGTGGACATCACCGAAGCTTCCGATCTGGAAAACCTCTTCGGCATGTCGAAAGTGACGGAGAAATATTTCCTGTGCTATCCGAAGGAAACCGGCAGGTGAAAATGGGGACGGAAACGCTGCGAACTCTCCAAATCCTGCGTCCAGCCTCTGCTGAACCCAAGTTCGTGAAACGCCTCGACCACCCGCGCGTACTCCTCCGCGTACAGCGTGCGGTTCAGCGAGGGAAATCCCTCCACGGGAAACGGCGGAAAATACTGCGACATCAGCGATACATGCACGGAGACGGACAGTTCGCGGGCAATGGTACGCAGGACTTCCACGCTCTGTTCCGCAAAGCCGGGCAGCACCAGATGCCGGATGATCAAGCCCGATTCGGCAAGCCCCGCATCGTCCAGCCACAGCGGAGATCCCTTTTGACGGTACATCTCCCCGATGGCGTCCAGCGCGGCGCGCGGATAGCCGGCAACGCCCGACAGCCGGCGAGCCAGCGCTTCGTCGGCATACTTGAAGTCGGGCAGATAGACGTCCACCTTCCCCTCCAGCAGTCGCAGCGTTTCGGGACGTTCGTACCCGTTGCTGTTGTACACGAACACCGGGCGGGCGCCCCGTCGCCGGATGCAGTCCACGATCGCCGCAACGCACGGCGCATGGTGCGAAGGGGAAACAAAGCCCACGCGGTTCTCGCACGAGGGCAACACGCGCATGATCTCCTCGGCGGTTTCCTCCACGCTCATTTCCCGCGCGGGAACCGCTCCCGTGTTGCGGCTGATTTCGTGATTCTGGCAGTAAATGCACTGCATGTTGCAGCGGGCGAAAAAAACGTTGCAGATGCCCCGCTGCCCGCTGATGACCGGCTCTTCGCCCCGGTGACGGCAAACGGAAGCAACCGTGCAGGACGCACCCGATCCGCACCGACCGGCAGGGGCAACGCTGCGGTTGACGCCGCAGGTATGGGGACACAGGCGACAGCTGCGGTTATATGATGGATACGGGGACATGGAATACTTGCAGATAACTTGTGAGGCGTAAAAAATTGTCGGGCTTTATGCAACCGACCCGTCGAGCGGAAAACGAGGTTCGAACTCGCGACCCTCAGCTTGGGAAGCTGATGCTCTACCGACTGAGCTATTTCCGCTTGTTTTTGCCCCGCAAAGATACGGTGAAGATGGATACGGACAAATTTTTTTTGATTTTTTTTTTGCAACCAAAAAATGTTTGTCTCTGTTGCGATATTATCCGTGGACATGTATCCCGTATCCTGTAGTGCAAGTCGCGCACGGGATGACACTTTCTGCTGCGGCATATCCAAGGGCAGTCCCGTGCGGGACTGCCCTGCCACCTTCCCCTTGCCGCCGTAGAGACGGGGCGCGCCCCGTCTCTACATTACCGCGACCGTAGGGGCAGGTTTTGCGCCTGCCCTCAATAAAAACGACACAAAGGCGGATGCAAGACCCGCCCCTACACTGTCCCTGCAAACCCTGACAGGTTTAGTGTACAGCCCCGTTAGGGCGAAATGTGCATCACCGGAGGTGAAGCGCAGCGCCATCTCCGAAAGAGGTATCCCTCCGATCCGGCAAATCCCGCACGGACAACATGCCGGTAGAAGAACCGCTGTGACCGGCAAAGAAAATCCCGCAGGGACAGGTACATTCTCTGCCTGCATATTGTCATTTGGTACGAATAGCGCCTCAAAAAAAGAATTAACCAAAAAATTGGAAACCATTAAAAAAATGTATATCATTGCACTTTCTTTTGAACATATAATAATAATGTATGCGAATGGGAAAATACCGGCAGTGATAAAGGTAGCTTCAATCCCATCGTCATCATATCGTAAAACATCATCAAATGGGAAAGGAAAAAGAGATAGGAATAGATCACATATATGTGGTTCATGCACCGCAAGGGTATGAACAGCATGCTGTGCGACTACAGAGTATCCTTACTGGTCAATATGAATTTGACTACGAAATATTGGAGAAGGACAGGGAAGAATTAATTGACACCTATTTTGTTCCCGACATTCGTCAAATACTTGGACGGGGAGCGCTTATGTGTACACTCAATCATATCCTCTTCTATGAATTAATGATCAGTAATGGCGATCGGCTGGCGCTCATTTTGGAAGACGATCCTTGTTTTTCAAGGAATTTTATAGCACAATTGCAGCAAATAATCCTTGAAGCCGAGGCATTACCCGATGGTTTTTTTATTTCACTGGAAAATTCCGGACTCAAATTTCCCCCAAAAAAGATACTTCAAAAAGACAGGCATCTTTATCCGGCAAGTTCCCCCAGATGTGCCGGAGCTTATCTTTTAGATATAACAGCTGCAAAAAACATCATGCGTTGGTTGTCGAATCGGAAATGCGATCAAGTCATAGACTTTTGGTTTAACACGCTGATGGAAGAAAATGTTTTCACCATGTATTGGGCGCATCCGCCTTTTGTAGAACAAGCTTCACTCAATGGAAAAATGCATTCAACCATGTCATCCAAACAGCAAAGCACGACAAGACGCATTAGTTGGATAGCACAAAAGTTGTATAAAACCCACATATTACCATTTTTCCGATAAATTACCATGAAAGTGACCGGTTTTAGTTTTATTCACAATGCCGTACAATGCGACTATCCGATTGTAGAAGCCATTCAATGGAAATATAAATTGAAGTTGTGGATAGAGAAATATACCGGCTATCTTATTTTTGAATATAAAAATTACAGGATTATCTAAACAAATATACACACATGAGAGACAAGAATCCTTTAATATCCATTGTATTATGCACGTATAACGGCGAACGGTTTCTGAAGGAACAAATGGACAGCCTGCTGGGGCAAACGTACACCAATTTGGAAGTGATCATCGTGGACGATCATTCGCAGGATGGCACGCCTGAAATACTCAGAAAATATGCCGGAGCGCATCCCAACATCAGATTGTTCTTCAACGAACACAACATCGGCTTCAATGCCAATTTTGAAAAAGGACTGCGGCTTGCGCAAGGAGAATATATCGCCATTTCGGATCAGGATGATATTTGGAGACCTGACAAGATCGCATTTCTGTTGAATTGCATCGGAGACGGTTTGCTGGTGTATTCCGATTCCATTCTGATTGACAGGGACGGGAATCCTGTAGGGCGCAACAATCTGCATCGAAAACGGCTTTATGTCGGCGGAGACCCCCGCGCATTCATACTGGTCAATAACGTATCGGGACATTCCGTGTTGCTCAAACGAACCTTGTTAGATATAGCGTTTCCCCTGCCCCCTCATTGCGTCTATGACTGGTGGTTGGGTCTTGTGGCAACCAACGAGAAAAAAATACGGGCAACAAAAGAAGCTTTGACTTATTACCGGCAACATAATAACAACACATCGGTGGTACTTTGGAATAAGCGGCTTCAGCTATTATTCCTTAGAGATTGGACTAAAGACATTTTGACGTTGGAAGGTTTACAGCACCGTTCGTTTTTTGAAAAATTGCATGTGTTGATCCGACAACATACCCGTCACTACTGGGATTTGAGATTGTTGTTCTTTTTAGTGGCGCATTGGAAGATATTGACCTGCAACACCGACCGCAAGGCGCTATCAAGACTGAATATCGTAAGGAAAATTTGTATATGAAGAAAATGGAGGTAAGTGCAGTATTGATTGTCAAGAACGAGGCACACCATCTCCGGAGAATCCTGCCTGCACTTGCGTGGTGTGATGAGACGGTGATCATCGACGATTTTAGCGACGATGATACATTGTCGGTATGCAAGGATTTCGGTTGCAGGATATTTCAACACAAGCTGGAAGGTTTTGGCGCGCAAAAACAGCTCGGCGTGCAGCAAGCCACGCACGACTGGATACTGAGCATAGATGCGGATGAAGCGTTTTCACCGGATCTGATCGACGAAATACGGCAAATCCTTCCCGCTACGAATGAAGATACCGGCGGATATGCCATTCGCAGGAAACACATGTTTATGGGTAAAGTATTTCATCACAGCATGGAAAGCCGGAAATTCTATCTCCGTCTCTTTAACCGTCAAAAAGCCGGTTTTAACGACGCAAAAGTCCATGAAACCGTGGAGACCGTTTATAAAGTAGCGCATCTGAAAAATTTTTTCATTCATTACAGTTTTGACAATATCGACCATTATTTGAGAAAACAAAACTTTTACACCTCTATCGCGGCTGAGGAATATTACCAAAAGGGAAAACAAAAAAACATGCTGGTGGTCCTGCTGACCACTCCTTTTGTCTTTCTCCAGCGCTATATTTTACATCTGAACATACTGGAAGGGATGCCGGGATTTGCATGGGCGCTGTTCCAATGCTGGTTCCGGACGGTAAAATACATGAAATTGTTTGAGAAAACACACTATAAACCATAAAACCATGAATCTGTTATACTTTACCGTTGGTGATGCCGTGCATCATCATTATCAGTGTCACTTTTCAATTCTTTCCTTTCTGTCTCAAGGCAATATTGATCGGATTTATGTTTACACCGATTGTCCGGACTTTTATAAAACTCTGGGAACCAAGGTAACATTGATCGAGATCAACCGGAAAATGCTTCAGGAATGGCGTGGCGCCTACGATTTCTTTTGGAGGATTAAGATCAAACTGCTGGAAGATGTTTGCCGGAAATATGCCCCGCCGTCCATCATTTATTTGGACACGGACACCTTTTTGTACCGTCCCTCGCAAACATTGTCGGGAGGATTGAGTGCAGGGAACGCATACATGCATGAAAATGAAGGGCGGTTGTGCGATATGAAACATACGCCACGGCTGATGTGGAAACAGATCAATAACAAGACGTTCGGAGGCGTCCGCATGAGGGAAGACCTGAACATGTGGAATGCCGGGGTGGTGGCTCTGCCGCACGAAAAACAGCAGGACGTCCTGCGATTGGCTGTCGAAATATGCGACGACATGTGCAAGGCAAACGTTACCAGAAGGCTGATCGAACAGTATGCCTTGTCGGTAGCGCTGCAAAGCGTTTATGCGCTGCTTCCGGCAAACGGTATAATCGGTCATTACTGGGCAAACAAGGACGGATGGAACAAGGTTATTGTCGACTTTCTACTGCAAGCCCACATGAAAGGAAGGTTGCAGGAAGAGATGATCGAGGCGCTGGCTCATTTTAATTTTGAAGGGTACCCCATTGCTGTTCCCGTCAGCAATACACAACGCCGGCTGACACGGTTGCTCTGTCGTCTTTTCCCCGACAGGAAAGCGCAATGGCTCACATGCGGGCAAGTTTTTTGACGTTCCGATCAGGTCCTTCCTGCAGGGTACCTGACAGCATGCAGCCATCGGAAAATTCCGTTCGGATGAAAAATATTTTCAAGAAAATTTATTAAAACTATTGTGGATTAGAAAAAAATCCTTACCTTTGCGCACTCGTTTTTTGAAGTATTGTTCATAAGTATGTCGGAAAAAGGGATGTGCGAGGTGAATTCGACCGTCAAACCGAGATTACGCCGGTGTAGCTCAGTTGGCCAGAGCAGCTGATTTGTAATCAGCTGGTCGGGGGTTCGAATCCCTCCACCGGCTCGAAAGTTCTTTGTATTGAAGTAAAAATTTTTGAAATTTTCCGGAAGGAAACAGTCATTTTCGGGGAGATTCCAGAGCGGTCAAATGGGGCAGACTGTAAATCTGTTGGTTCACACCTTCGGAGGTTCGATTCCTCCTCTCCCCACCCGATTTCAAAAACGGATACAAGCGGGAGTAGCTCAGTTGGTAGAGCATAACCCTTCCAAGGTTAGGGTCGCGGGTTCGAGTCTCGTCTCCCGCTCAATATTCGCCGCCGATGTAGCTCAGAGGTAGAGCACTTCCTTGGTAAGGAAGGGGTCATGGGTTCAATTCCCATCATTGGCTCTGAAAATGAGTTATATTGTAAATAATTGTAAATATCATCTTTTTAAAAACCTATATTTTAATTTTATATCATCATGGCAAAAGAAAAATTTGACAGGTCTAAACCGCACGTGAACATCGGAACCATCGGTCACGTAGATCACGGTAAAACAACCCTTACCGCAGCCATCACCCAAGTGTTGGCAAAAAAAGGATTGTCGGAAGTTCGTTCTTTCGATTCGATTGACAATGCTCCCGAAGAAAAAGAAAGGGGTATCACCATTAACACGGCGCATATCGAATACCAGACGGCTGCGCGCCACTATGCGCACGTTGACTGTCCGGGTCACGCCGACTATGTGAAGAACATGGTAACGGGCGCGGCGCAGATGGACGGAGCCATCATCGTTGTTGCCGCTACCGACGGAGCAATGCCCCAAACCCGCGAACATATCCTGCTCGCCCGTCAGGTGAACGTCCCGAAAATCGTTGTCTTCATGAACAAGGTTGACTTGGTGGACGACCCCGAAATTCTCGACCTTGTGGAACTGGACATGCGCGATTTGCTGAGTTTCTACCAGTATGACGGCGACAATGTTCCCATCATCCGCGGCTCTGCACTGGGCGGGCTGAACGGAGAACCCGAATGGGAAGAAAAAATCATGGAACTGATGGACGCCGTGGATACCTACATCCCCATCCCTCCGCGCGACAATGAAAAACCGTTCCTGATGCCGGTGGAAGACGTTTTCTCCATCACCGGACGCGGTACGGTAGCCACGGGGCGTATTGAAACGGGAGTGGTGAATACCGGCGACGAAATGGAAATCATCGGGCTGGGCGCCGAAAAGTTGAAAACCGTCATCACCGGCGTCGAAATGTTCCGCAAGATACTCGACAGAGGTGAAGCCGGCGATAACGTAGGGCTGCTGTTGCGCGGTATCGACAAAAAAGAAATCAAGCGCGGTCAGGTAATAGCCAAACCGGGTTCCATCACGCCGCATACCAAGTTCAAAGCCGAAGTGTATGTGTTGAAGAAAGAAGAAGGCGGACGCCACACACCTTTCCACAACAAATACCGTCCGCAGTTCTATCTCCGTACGCTGGACGTAACGGGAGAAATCAGCCTTCCGGAAGGTCGCGAAATGGTAATGCCGGGCGACAATGTCACCATTATCGTTGAATTGATCTATCCGGTAGCTATCAATCAAGGGTTGCGTTTCGCTATCCGCGAAGGCGGCCGCACGGTAGGCGCCGGTCAGGTAATTGAAATTCTCGAATAAGCATATCAATGCATATCTTTGAACTTCGGTGGTGAAATACCCGCCCGAAGTTCATTTATTCTTTTCAATCGGACAGAGGAGTGTAGTTCAAGGGCAGAATAGCGGTCTCCAAAACCGTTGATGGGAGTTCGAATCTCTCCACTCCTGCAAAACCGTCGTAACAATGAATAAGATAATCACTTACTTAAAGGAAACATATACCGAACTGATTCACAAGGTAAGCTGGCCCTCATGGGCTGACTTGCAGAACAGTTCGGTGGTGGTGCTGGTTGCCTCGCTGATCATAGCGGTCATCGTCTTTGCCATGGATTTCAGTTTTGGACATTTGTTTGATTTCATATACAAGATTTTTTAACGTCTAACAGGATCGAAATGAGTGAAACGGGAAAAAAATGGTATGTACTGAGGGCTGTAGGGGGTCAGGAAAAAAGCATCAAGGAATACATCGAAAGCGAAATAGCCGCAAGAGGATGGTCTAACTATGTTTCACAGGTGCTGATCCCTGCCGAAAAAGTATATCAGATCAAAAACGGGAAAAAGGTAAGCCGCGAGCGCACGTTTTTTCCGGGTTATATCATCATAGAAGCAGAACTTCAGGGAGAAATGATACACATGTTGCGCAACGTAACGGGTGTGTCGGGATTTCTGGAAGAAGAACGCATCGTAAACGGCGTGCGTAAAAAAATACCCGTTCCGTTGCGTCCGGCGGAGGTGAACCGCATCCTCGGCAAAGTGGATGAACTCGCCGCAAGCGAAGAAGAACTCGAAGTGGCTTTCTATGCAGGCGAAGCGGTAAAAGTGATCGACGGACCTTTCAACAGTTTCTCCGGTATCATCGAAGAAGTAAATGAAGAACAGAAGAAAATCAAGGTCATGGTAAAGATTTTCGGACGCCAGACGCCGCTCGAACTGAATTTCATGCAGGTAGAAAAAGTCTGACACAGGAACGGGATATGCATCACCGCGGGTGTAGCGAAGCGCAACCTGCGGACACAGGCGAAGGCGGTATTCAGCCTGTGTCCGGTCGGCGCCCTGCTGTGGTCATGAGGCTGAGTATCGCAGGCAGTGCGCGGTCGGGGTGTATCCACCGCATTTCACGGTCGCGGGCAAGCCACGTGAGTTGTCGTTTGGCATAACGCCGGGTGTTTCGGCGGATCAGCCCGATTGCCGTTTCCAGATTGCATGCGCCGTCTATATGGGCGAACAGTTCCTTGTAGCCTACTGTGTTCAGGGCGTTGAGATGACGAAACGGATAGAGGTTTTCCGCTTCCTGCAGCCATCCCTTTTGCATCATGACGTCCGTGCGGCGGTTGATCTGTTCGAACAGTTCTTCACGCGGGCGGTTAAGCGCTATTTTTACCGTGGTGAACGGGCGGTGACGCTGCCTGTCCGTAAGAAACGACGAATAGGGACGTCCGGTCTGCAAACTCACCTCTATGGCTTTCATGATGCGTTTGTGGTTGCGCAGATCCACCCTGGCATAATGCTCCGGATCAAGCCTTTTCAATTGCCTGCGCAAATATTCGATCCCTTCCGTTTCAAACCATCCCGCGACAATATGCCGGACGTCGGGATCCACTGCAGGAAAATCGTCAATGCCTTTCACCACCGCCTCCATGTAAAGTCCCGATCCTCCCGTCATCACCACTGCCGGGTATTTTCCGAACAGGCGGTCGAGCAACGCCAGACATTCCTGCTCGAACATGCTGACGTTGTAGTAATGGTGAATGGAAAGGTTTCCGATGAAGTGATGCTTTGCCGCCGCGAGTTCCTGCTCGTCGGGTACGGCGGTACCGATACGCATTTCACGATACATCTGTCGCGAATCGCACGAAATGATTTCTGTTTTCAGGCTGTTTGCCGCTTCAATGGCTACCCTTGTTTTACCGATGGCTGTGGGACCGGCAATCACCAGTAAAACCGGCTTTTCCGGCGTCATCAATAAAATCTTGACCGCATGTCCTTGATGGTAGCGGCTTTGTGCAAAGCCTGCATGGACTCGGACATTACCCGGTTGGCGGAAACGGATGACAGGCGGCTCTTTGCTTCTTCAAGCGCGGTGCTGTCCGCCGCTTCGCCGGAAATCTGTTTGACGGTCAACAAAAACACGCCGTTTGATCCTTCCACGGGTTGCGAAATGTTGCCCTCGTCCAGCGACGTGGCGGCGGCAATCAGTTGAGGTTCGATGCCCACTCCCGGTACGGAGAAGGAAGAAAACGTAACAGCTGACGCCGTTTCCACGGGAAGTCCCAGTTTCAGCGCCAGATCGCCGAACGACGACGCATTTTTTGCTTCTTCCGCAAGGACGGCGATGATTTGTTCGGCTTTCTTTTGCTTGCGTACCGCAGTGTTCACTTCGTTTACCACTTGCTGCAAGGGAGCGATCCCTTCCTTGCGTATCTCTTTCAGGATGGCTATCACGTATGCGTCGCTCAGCGTGAATACGTCCGACACGTCTCCCTTGTCCGCTTCGTATGCCCATCGCACAATTTGCCGTGCGGACGACAACCCCGGTATCTGACGGTCGTTTTCGCCGAGGTAGGAAGCCACGCGCTTGTTCAGGTTTTGCGCGGCGGCTGTTTCGTTAAACCGTTCTTCGGTACGGTTTTCCATCGCAAACTTGCTTGCCTGCGTATAGAGTATCTGTTCGGTGCGCGGACTGGGGGTAATATTGTATTGCAGGGTGGCTATCTGCACCTTTTTCACTTCTTTTCCGCGTTCGGTTACCTGTATGATGTATATCCCCTGAGAGGTTTCCTGTTTCAGCGTTTCGCCTTTTTTCAGGTCGAACCACTGTTCGGCTATTGATCCTGCCGCCATGCCGCTTTCATACACCCAGCCTATGTCGCCGTTATTGGCGCTTACGGAAGGATCGGCAGAATATTTGAGCGCCAGCGTGGTGAAATCCGCGCCGTTGTCAATGGCGGTCTTGATACTGTCGGCAAGCGCAACGACCTGCTGGGCGGCTGCCTGTGTCTGCTGCCGGGGTACAACGACAATTTGCCGTACCTTTATCGAATCGGGACGGTTGTCTATCTTGACCAGCCGCGCAAGTTTCAGCGCTTCGCCTTCCTGATAGGGACCTGTCATGGTTCCTTCCCCGGCGTCAAAGAGTTCCGCAGTCTGTACGGGCAGCTGTTCTTTTGTGTAGAATTTGCCGTCGAAGGGAACGTGAGAATTTAGATTGACAAACTGTTGGGCATTCTCCGCCTGTTCAAATTCGGGTTTGATCTTTTCTATCCACTTGTCTGCCGCCGCTCTGTCCTCTTCCGAAGGAGCAATACCGAAAACCACATATTCTATGTCGCGCGAAGGGGTTTGCTCCCATTGCCGCTTGTTTTCCCTGTAATATTTTTTCAGGTCGTTGGCGGTGATTTTGATGGTACTGTCCGCAACGGAGGCGTATTGCCTGATCAGGTAATCGAAATCTACCTTTTTATTGATTTCCGTATTTTCATTCGCCGCCACAAATGAGGGGATGAATATTCCCTTGGAAATAAGGGTATGGTATTTTTGCGCATAGCGGTCTTGCAGCATGGCTTCTTCCAGCATGCTCCATTCCTGTGCGGCGTCGGGATTGGAATTTTTGTTTTTGAGGAAATTGATCAGCGCCGAACGGTCAAATTCTCCCGTTTGGGGATTGGCGAAAGCCGGTATTTGCCGGATCGTCGGGCTGGGATTGGGTCCCTGCACCATATCGAACAGTTCTTCGGGCGAAACGGTCAGCCCTATTTTTTGATATTCCTGACCGGTAATTTCTTCGCTGAGCAGTTGCTGCCATGCCTGCTCGCGCAGCATGTCCGTGGTGCGTTCATCCAGACTGCTCTGGCGGGTTCCCTGCCGGTACTGACGGGTGATCTCTTCGATTTTCCGGTCGAACTGCTGGGGGGACAATTTTTTCCCGTTGATTTTAACAACGTAGGTGACATTGTTCATTTTCGGCACCCAATCGGTCGGGAGGATGAACAACAGCAAACCGAGGCCGATAAAAAATATAATCATGCCGCCTCTTCTTCTAATCTTCTCTAATACTGCCATAATGAATGGTTATATTTTAATAATATATCAAAAAAATAAAGGCACGAAGATATAAAAAATAGCAATACAAATACAAAAAAAGAAATTATAAAGATTTTTTGTATTCTCAGCCGAAGAGCTGCAGACCTGACAAACAGGTCAGTATTCGTCTTCGTTGAAAAAGAAATCGTCTTTGCTGGGATAGTCGGGCCAAATATCCTCAATACTTTCGTATATTTCGCCTTCGTCTTCTATTTCCTGCAAATTTTCAATTACTTCCAACGGTGCGCCCGACCTTACGGCAAAGTCGATCAATTCATCTTTGGTTGCCGGCCACGGCGCATCTTCCAGTTTCGAAGCCAGTTCTAATGTCCAATACATATCCCAAGTACTTAATTTTTAATAGAATGCTTAAATTTTCGGTTTGCGAATATAAATAAAATATTATTCATCAACAACAGGTATCCATTTTTTGGCGTCACGTGCATGTCTTTTGTGATTTTTCGCGAGAGTACAAAAAAATAATCCGGCATACGGTTCATGTATTCATACACCGCAAAGGGCGCCTCATACTCCTGTCCGAACGCGACAATCAGTCCAGTATTCTTCTTCATTAATGTTTATGAAAATCTCGTCTTTGCTGGGATAGTCTGGCCAAATATCCTCAATACTTTCGTATATTTCGCCTTCGTCTTCTATTTCCTGCAAATTTTCAATTACTTCCAACGGTGCGCCCGACCTTTCGGCAAAGTCGATCAATTCATCTTTGGTTGCCGGCCACGGCGCGTCTTCCAGTTTCAAAGCCAGTTCTAATGTCCAATACATATTCCAAGTGCTTAATTTTTAACAGAATACTTAAATTTTCGGTTTGCGAATATAAATAAAATATTATTCATCAACAACAGGTATCCATTTTTTTGGCGTCACGTGCATGTCTTTTGTGATTTTTCGCGAAAGTACAAAAAAATAATCCGACATGCGGTTCATGTATTCATACACCGCAAGGGGCGCCTCATACTCCTGTCCGAGCGCGACAATAGCCCGTTCGGCGCGGCGACACACGGTTCGAGCCACGTGACACTGCGAAACGGAGGGATGTCCACCCGGCAGGATAAAACTGCGGGACGGCTCCAGCCTGCTTTCCATCCCGTCAATGGCGCGTTCGACGCGAAGAACGTCGCCGGAGGTCAGGGCGGGGAGTTTTTTTACCGCATCAGCTTCTGCCGCCAGCACGGACGAAACGACCATCAGCCTGTCCAGCGTCCACAACAGGAACGCCTTGTCGTCGCCGTCTTCAAGCACATCCATCAGCAAGGCGGTGTGCGCCATGAGTTCGTCCACCGTTCCGTACGCTTCTATGCGCGGATGATTTTTGAAAACCCGTTTTCCGCCTATCAGGGCTGTTTTCCCCTGATCGCCCGTCTTGGTATATACGCTCATTTTACAGTTTTTTTATACTAATTCATCACGCCCGCAATAATAATACCAAAACAGTGGCAGGCAAACAAAAAATATGGATTTTATATGGCAACGTACCGGCAACTGTCGGGAAACTTGCGCCTGCGCTTAAAAAATCAAGCCCGTGTTTATCGCAGTTTGTGCGGAATATCGTATGTTTGTGCGGTAATTTTTAATTTCATCACATTTGTTTCATGGATATTCTTACTCACACGGTATCGGGACTGGCGGCAGGCAGCGTGCTTGCCAACATGACGCCGGCAGATGTGCCGGTTTGCAAAAAATGGAGAATAATGATAGCCGGCGCTGTCGGCGGCGCGTTTCCGGATATGGACGCCATCAGCCTGTGGAGCCGCTTCGACGCGACGATAGGGCGTTGGTTCGGGCTGGAACACAGCGGAAGCGTGATTTATTCCGGCAAGTTCTGGTATTCGCATCATGCTTTTTTTCATTCCGTCGTCGCAGCCCTGGCGGTTGGCTGGCTTGCCGTCTGTCTTCCGTCTGTTCTCAGGCGGATGACGCGCCGCAAAACTTCCTTCGGGCTGTTTCCGAAAAGCTGCAAGCCGGTATATTTCGGTTTTGTCGCGGGCTGGCTGGCGCATCTGCTGGGCGACTGCATCACGCCGGCTTCTACCTGGGGAGGGGTGCGCATGTTCTGGCCCCTGCCGGTTTACGTGGGCGGCTGGGGCAACGTATGGTGGTGGAACAATTACGATCTCTTTCTTATCATCACCCTGTGTTTCCTGCTGAATTTGGCGTGGATGACGGCAACAGCGCCTTCCGGCAAACGGCGCATCCGTGCCGTGCCGGCGGCAATTGCCCTGATCACCTTTCTGTGGCTTGCCGTGCAGGTGAAAAGCAGGCAGACCGACTATGCCTATGAAGGACACGCCACCCGCTACCGGCAGCTGGAAGAGGCGTCCAAAAAGGAACAGCAACGGATTTTGGGAACAGGAATGTACCGGTGGATGGAAAAACTGGACAACAAGTTGCCGTTTTATTTCTGACGGGCAGCGCCTGCCGCGAAGTATTTACCTCCGGCGGAATCGTTTCGCCGGCAAGGACGAAAATCAACCAACACTTTGCATGCGGAAAAAGTCTCGGAGCATGCGCAAAAATAGAGACAGCATGCCTTCGCCGGTAACCGGACAATGCCATGCGCCGGCGGACGATCTGCCGATGAACCGTTCCTTATTGCTGCTGTTCCAGTCGCCGGCGAATATGATCGTTGATGGCGTCCTGTCCGAAAGCTTTGGCTACGCGGGTTATTTCGCCCAGCAACGCTTCATTCGTTTTTGAGGTTTGACTGAGATGCTCAAAAAAGACCTCCGGCAGCGAGTAAAAATAATGCAGTTCGTCAAGACAATAGTCGGCAAATCCGTAAAGCAGGTCGTTTGCTTTTTCCGTTTGTCCGGCAAGGTACAGCGCTTCCGCCTGCAAGAGCGAATAATAATCGCAGGGCAACTTTTCGGGAGGGAACAGGGTCAAGGCGCGATGGAGCGTTTCCACAGCCTGTTCCTGCCTGTCTTCCTCCAGCAACTGCAAGGCAAGCCGGGTGTACAAATGGCGCGCTCGGATGATGTTCAGCGTGCGGATATTCTGGTTGTCGATCCACGCGCCGGGTTGCTCGAAACGTCCCCAACGGAACACATTCATCAAGCGGTGGTAGAGCGTGTCGGCGTCGATGCGTCCTGTGGAAAGGACGTCGGCAGCGGGCGTTTTGACCGGCGTCAACCGGTAGGCTGCTCCTTCCAGTTGCAGGTAATCGTCCAGTCCCACCGTTCCGCCGTGTCTGCACGACGTCCAGTAAACAGGGCGTTCCCAGTTATTCGCCGCAATGATTTCAAGTACCATCCATTGCTCTTTGGTGAGGAACGACGAGCCGATACGGAAGGGTACCGTTTCCGGGATTTCGCCGGCAAGTTCGGGTTTTACCGTTCCGTTGTTCAGGACTTTCCGCTTATCGACTTTCAGCGAGAAGTTTTTGGTTTCGCAGTAATCCATAAAGACGCCCGGTTCGAGAGTGATTCTGCTGCTTGGGTCGTCGCTGCCGATAAAATCCAGCGCCTGTCGCAGGTCGATGGTGTCTTTGGTGCGTTCAATCAGGTATATGACGTCGCGCCGTCCCGTGAGGTATTTTTCTTCCGGGATCGCGACGGGCAGCGGCTTCGATTGCCGGACGGCCAGCTTCATCTGGCTGATGTACCAGTCGGCTCTGAGCAGCATCAGGTTCACCACCCGCACGTCGGTGCGGACGCCTTCCACTTCCTGAAGATACCAGAGAGGAAAGGTGTCGTTGTCGCCGATGGTGAACAGGATCGCATTCGGAGCGCACGAATTGAGGTAATTGCAGGCAATGTCGCGGGCGGTATGGCTGTCCGACCGGTCGTGGTCGCGGTAGTTTTGCTGCGCCATGACGGCAGGAACGGATGCGGACAGCAGGCAGGCAGCCGCGAGGGATACGGCAGCCGGAATTTTCCGTTTCAGCCGGTCGTATATCGCGGCAACGCCCAGCCCGATCCACACCGCAAAGGCGTAAAACGATCCGGCATACGCATAATCGCGTTCACGCGGTTGCAAAGGCGTTTGGTTGAGGTATATCACAATGGCGACGCCGGTCATGAAGAAAAGCGTCATCACCACCCAAAAATATTTCACATCGAGCTGCAACTGCCATAACAGTCCGACAATTCCCAGCAGCAGCGGCAGCATGAAATATACGTTCCGTCCGGCGTCGTTTTTTCTGTGATCGGGCAATCGTTCCTGCGATCCGATGCGCGGCGCGTCTATAAACGGAATCCCGCTCAGCCAGTTTCCGTTCAGGATGCTTCCGTCAGCCGGCGTATCGTTCTGCCTTCCGGCAAAATTCCACAAAAAATAGCGTCCGTACATGTGTCCGAGTTGATAGGTGAGAAAAAATCTGATGTTTTCGGCAAAAGTCGGACTGTAGATCGCCGTTTCCTTTCCCTCATGGTCTTTTACCCTTACGGGACGCCCCTTGACGTTCCCCCAGCTTTTGTAAACTTCCACATGCGACGGGTCGGCGCTGTACATTCTCGGAAAAAGGGTATTGAAGCGCGGATCGTACTTGGAGCGGATGTTCCGGTGCGTTATCTCATAACGTCCGTTCAACTGGGTATATATGGGATTGTCTTCCGTTCGACCGGTTTCGGGCGCATTGTAGTACTGCCCGTAAAGCAGCGGGCGGTCGCCGTACTGTTCCCTGTTCAGATAAGACATCAGGGCGAAAACATTGTCGGGGCTGTTTTCGTCCATCGGCGGGTTTGCCAGAGACCGTATCACAACGACGCTGTACGACGAATATCCGATCAGGATCATCGTGATGCACAACATAACGGTGTGGACAAGGTATTTTTTCCGGAGGAAGGTGTAACGCAATCCGCCGATGACCAGCGCCACCAGCAATGCGATGTAGCATAAAACGCCGGAGTTGAAGGGCAGTCCGAAGCCGTTGACAAACAGCAGTTCCGCATATCCTGCAAGTTTTACCGTCCAGGGGATGATCACGTAAAGTATTCCCGCGAGGATGACCGCCGAGCAAAGCAAAGCCAGCAGCACGCCCCTGCGCGTGGGAGTGTGCCTGCGGAAATAATATACCAGCACGATTGCCGGGACAGCCAGCAAATTGAGCAGATGCACTCCGATGGACAAGCCCATCAGGTAAGCGATCAATATCAGCCACCGGTTGGCGTATGGGGTATCTCCGGCGGCTTCCCATTTGAGAATAGCCCAGAATACAACCGCCGTAAACAGCGACGAGGCTGCATATACTTCCCCTTCTACGGCGGAAAACCAGAAAGTGTCGGAAAAGGTATAAGCCAGCGCCCCGATAACGCCGCTTGCCGACACGGCGACCATGCAGGGGAGAGTGCAAACGCGCTCTTTGACCAGTATCCTCCGCGCAATATGCGTGATGGTGTGGAAGAGGAACAGAATGGTGAAAGCGCTCGCCAGCGCGGAAAAGATGTTCACCATCATGGCTACCTTGTGGGGCGCGGGCGCAAAAACGGCAAAGATGCGGGTGATCAGCAGAAACAGTGGCGCTCCGGGAGGATGCCCCACTTCCAGTTTGTCGGCTGCCGCGATGAACTCGCCGCAGTCCCAGAAACTGACCGTCGGTTCGATGGTGGACAGATAAGTGCAGGCGGCAACGGCAAAACAGCACCAGCCGGTCAGATCATTCCATCGTTTAAATTTTCGCATGATTAAAAAACAAAGAGTGCAAGATAGGTGTAAACCATTGGCGCCGCCAGCAGCACGGCGTCGAAGCGGTCGAGAATACCGCCGTGTCCGGGAAGGAAACGTCCGGAGTCCTTCATGTTCATGTTTCGTTTCAGGAGCGATTCCAGCAAGTCGCCGTAAACGCCGAAGACAACGATGACAAGCGCTATTGCCGTCCAGTGAACGCCGGCAGACAGCGGAAAGAGCCGCTGCACAAAGAACGACCCTGCAACGGTGAACAACAGTCCGCCGAAAAATCCCTCCCACGACTTTTTCGGTGAAATACGCTCAAACAAACGATGTTTTCCCAATACAATGCCCGTCAGGTATGCAAAAGTGTCGTTAGTCCACAGCAAAATAAAAAAGCCTGCAAGGATACCGGGAGCATATTGTTGTCCGGGAGGCGGGAAAACCAGCCGGTTGCACAAGGCGAAAGGCAATGCGACATATACGACGCCCATAATGATGTAAGCCGCCCCACGAAAGGAAAAATTTCCCCTGCGGTAGATGCGGCATATCAGGAAGGCTACGTACAGCGGGACGAGCAAGAGAAATATTCCGGCGTCCACCGCTTTTTGTACGTAAAAAAAACTGCCGGCGAAAAGAAAAACACCGGTCAACACGCCGGACACGATGTCGGCGCGTGTTTGATCGCCGGCAATGATGCCGTAAAATTCGAGCAGCGACCACGCCACTATCACCCCGAATACGCCCGCGTAAGCATACGGATGCCACATGATTGAGCCGATGATGACCGCAACAAAGACAGCTCCGGAAAGCGCGCGCTTAACGAGATTATTCAATGCGGAAACCTTTTATGAGTTCCGTTGCCATATTTTCATCTTCGGGCTGCACATGCAGTTCTATCTCTCCGAAAAGATACGCGGAGACCTTTTTGTTCACCACCACCGCTTCTATATTTTCTTCGGCAAGCAAATCCTTTACCATTGTCGCCTTATATTCCTGATCGGTGGAATACACACATTTCCAATCGTCCATACCTTTTCATGTTATATGTTTGAGGCTCCTTCCGGCGCTATTACCTTTTCGGTGCTGCCGGAAATCTCGTCTTCTTTTTTGAAGGGTCTTTTCCCGAAAATCTTTTCAAGGTCTTCCGCAAAGATGACTTCCTTTTCCAGTAACAGTTCGGCTAATTTGGTCAATCCCTCCCTGTGGTTCAGCAAAATTTCCTTTGCCTGCAGGTATGCCTTGGCTACCAGCCCAAAGGCTTCCTTGTCGATTTCTTCCGATGTTTTGTCGCTGTATGGTTTGGTGAAGGCATATTCCGTTTGTCCCGACGAGTCGTAGAAACTCATGTTGCCCAACTGCTTGCCCATCCCGTAATAGCTCACCATTGCATAAGCCTGTTTGGTCACCCGTTCGAGGTCGTTGAGCGCGCCGGTGGAAATGGTATGGAAAATCATTTCTTCGGCAGCCCTGCCGCCCAGGGTGGCGCACATTTCTTCAAAAAGCTGTTCCACCGTGGTGATTTGCCTTTCTTCCGGCTGGTACCATGCAGCGCCCAGCGCCCGTCCGCGCGGAATGATGGTGACTTTCAGCAGGGGGTGGGCGTGTTCAAGCATCCAGCTTACGGTGGCGTGTCCCGCTTCGTGGTAGGCGATGGTGCGTTTTTCCTGTTGGGTGATGATTTTGTTTTTGCGTTCCAGCCCGCCGACAATGCGATCCACGGCGTCCAGAAAGTCCTGCTTTTCAACATTTTTCTTATCTTTCCGGGCAGCTATCAGGGCGGCTTCGTTGCACACGTTGGCAATGTCGGCGCCGGAGAATCCGGGCGTCTGTCGAGCCAGAAAATCGGTGTCCAGTCCGGGTTCTATCTTCAACGGGCGAAGATGCACCTGAAAGATTTCTTTCCGTTCGTTTACATCGGGCAGTTCCACGTGTATTTGCCGGTCAAAGCGACCTGCACGCAACAGCGCCTTGTCGAGAATATCGGCGCGGTTGGTTGCCGCCAGAATGATGATCCCCACGTTGGTGGCAAACCCGTCCATTTCGGTGAGCAGCTGATTGAGCGTGTTTTCGCGTTCGTCGTTGGTGCCGAAGTTGGGATTTTTCCCGCGCGCGCGTCCTATGGCGTCGATTTCGTCAATGAAAATGATACACGGAGATTTATCTTTCGCCTGTTTGAACAAATCGCGTACACGGGAAGCGCCCACCCCTACAAACATTTCTACAAAATCGGATCCCGACATGGAGAAAAACGGCACATTTGCTTCTCCTGCAACGGCTTTGGCAAGCAGTGTTTTGCCGGTGCCGGGAGGACCTACCAGCAATGCGCCCTTGGGAATTTTTCCGCCCAGATCGGTATATTTATCCGGGTTTTTCAGAAAATCAACAATTTCCTTTATTTCTATCTTTGCTTCTTCCAGTCCGGCAACATCCTTAAAATCGACCTTTACGGTGTTGTTTTCCTTGTCGAATATCTGCGCCCGCGATTTGCCCACGCTGAAGATGCCGCCCCCGGCTCCCCCGGTCATCCGGCGGAAGAAAAACATCCATAAGGCAATCAGCAGCGCGAAAGGCAGGATCCAGCTGAGCGTTTCTCCCCAGAAATCTTTCCGCTCGCCATACGAAACAGGGATACGCTGCATGAGCGGCAAGTCCTTCTGCAGTTCGGTCAAATCCGTTTTAAAATCGCTCGCATCCCCTATTTTCATTATGAACTGAGGCCCGCTTGACGGTTCTTTGCCTTCCTTGAAGTACTCGCGATATTTGCCTTCCTTTATCCTCTCCGGTTTCACATAGATGTCCGCCTCTCTCAGATTGATAACAACAATTTTTTCAATATCGCCGGATTGAATCATCTCTTTTCGGAGAAAGTCTCCGTAGTCCATTTCCACCGCCTGCGATCCGAAATGAAAAAACTGCATCCCGATGAATATCGCGAATAAAGCGATATACAACCAGTAGATACTTACTTTCGGCTTTTTCATCGGACTGTTTTGCCGATTATTCCCGGGCGGGACAGGATTTCTTCCTCCCTGTGACATATTTTCGTTCATCATTTAATGACTGTTTAATTCGTTAATATGAGTGATTTTACCATCACCCCACAATTCTTCCAGTTTATAGCGTTCCCTGACCGACTGTTGAAAGATATGCACGACAGCATTGCCGTAATCTAACAACACCCATTCGCCATTGTTTGTTCCTTCAATGGAATACGGACGAACATGTCCGTGCGTCCTGGTTTCCTTTTCCACGGATTCGGCAATGGCATTGACCTGCGTGCGGGAATCTCCGTGGCATATTACAAAACAACCGCATGCGGCATTCTCCACCTCAGTCAGATCAATACATGTTACCTGACGTCCCTTTTTTTCGAGAATGCCTCTTATAATGTTCTCTATCAAATTATTACTCTCTATCAGATTTTTTTACCCTTTTTACCAAAATGGGACAAATTTACATAAAAAAATTCAAATCACAGCGAAAGGATAAATCTTTGTCCAAATCTTTTCGGTAACCCGCACTCTCAAGTTCTAAATACGGTAAAATCAACATCTTGTTTTCTTGTCTTCGTGGGTCATTCTTTTTTTGAGGCGCTATCCGCAGCAAATGGTAATATGCAGGCAGAAAATACACCCGTTCCTGCGGGATTTTCCTTGCCGGTCACAGCGGTTTTTCTACCGGCAAACAGTCCCTGGTATTGCGTCGTCGTGGAGACGCGGCATGCCGCGTCTCTACCATCGCGCGTACCATACGGCGCGGTTGTCCCGACATGCGTTATCAGCCGTTTCCGGGAGTTTCGTCCGGTTTGTCTTTTTCCTGCAACAACCATTCGGTTTCTTCCTTTTTGCGGAAAAAGATATCTTTCACACGGTTGAAATCTTCACGGTAAAGTAATCCTATGCCTTGCGTGTAAGGCGCCTGAATAAAATATTGTTCGTTGGAACGATTGAACGCTTTAAACCGTAATTTTCCGCTTTTGTTAAGTTTGGCGTCGAAAGTAAAGTCGCCCAAGACATTGCTTGATGTTTCCGCCGCTTTCATGCCGCCTACTTCATAATTTACATGAATACTCCACACGTCGGTTGACAGGTCCATTCCGAAATTTTGCCCTTCCGTTCCCATGCCCGGATGGTAGGACAGGTTTACGTCAAAGTTATTGCTCCATTGGGAAAGCATGCGGCTTAACTGGCTGGTCATAAATTCCGAAGCGGTTCCCAGCGCCATCGTTTCCACCCCCGACGACCCGGACGGGTTTTCCGTGTTTTTTACGGACATGGACGGCTCGACGTAAAATCGGTTCATGATCAGCAACCAGAGAAATTGTTGCGACAGTTCTTCATCGGTGTTGGTGGCGGCGCTGAGAAACGAACGGATTTCCTGCTGCGCGTTGGGCATCACCAGTTCAAACCTGACATTGGGGTCGGTCAGTTTGTTGGTGATGTGCAACACACATTCCACTACTACAGACCGGTTGACTCCGTTTTCATTGACGCTTCCCATCAAATCGGACAGGGGCGGCTTGGTGGTATATTTTGCCTTCAGATTGAGCAAAGCGTCCGTGGGGCTTCCGTTCCAGGTGATCATTCCGCCTTTCTCAAGAACGAAATGTTTGTTGAATACGTTTTGTACCGTGAACAGATAGTCGCCTTCCTCAACAACGTAAGTGCCGAACATGTCGAACCGGTTATTGGTAATGTTGAGTGAAATGTTTCCCGTTCCCTTTGCCCGCACGATGTCCCCGATTTTTGAGTCGAAAATAAGCTGTACTTCCGCTTCCGGGGTAACGTCCACGGAAAGGTTGATCGTTGTTTTCTGTTCTTCCTGTGCTTCGCCGGCGGAACCGGCGGGGCGGTAACGTTTTCTGAAATTGGTTGCATATTTTCTCGGGCGCACGGTGTGGTCAACAAACGATATGAACGAGGTGTGCGCGACGTCTTCGTTTGAAACGATGGGAATGTTGAAAAGGGTATTTTTTGCCGTGCGGACGTTGATGTTCATGGTCAGGTCGTTGGGATTTCCCGTAATGCGTATGTTTCCTCCGGCAAAGGCTTTTCCGTAAAACGATTCGTTGTCGCGTTCGGTGGTGTTCAGCACTTCCAGGTTGCCGGTATTGAGCTGTATGTTGAGTTGCAGTGTGCGCAAATGCTGTGCGGTAATGCTTCCGTTCAGTTTTCCGGTATTTCCGAAACGGTCCTGTATTTGTATGTCGTTGAACAGAACGACATTGTTGCGAATATCCGCATTACCCGAACAGCTGTACCGTGTTTTGGTATAGTCCAGCGTCAGGGCGGTATTTTGAAGCCGGGCGGTTCCGTTCAGCAACGGGGCGTCCACCGTTCCGGTGAGTTGCGCCTGAATGGATACGGCGCCTTCCATGTTCGTGAAAATGTTTTCGATGTAGGGCTGGAAAACCGTTGCCGGCGCATTTTCCACCTGTATGTCGAAGTTCAGATTTTTTCCGGAAATATTGTAGTTGCCGTGTGCATAAAGGGTGCGCAGGTCGTTGAGAAGGGATTCCGCATCTACATACACGTTCCGGTCGGAGGCGTTCCACGCGGCGGACAGGTTGGTATCCCCGAACAATCCGCCGTTCAGTGAAAAGTCCTTGACGTGCATGTCCGAAACGAGAACGGGTATCCGGTACAGGTTCGACAGTGAAACCGTGCCGTTTGCCGTACCGCCGAACATCATGTTTTTGAATTGCAGGGACGAATTTAATACCGACAGATTGACGTTTTTCACGTTGACCAGCAGTTTGTCCTCCTCCTGTGTGGAAATCACCCCGGCGACGGCTATTTCCTGTCCCGGTCTTTTTATTTGCAGATTGTTGATGGCAATTCGCGAAGAATCGATCAGTATTCCCTGATGCGTGATTGCCCACCGATCGCCCGAAGTGGTGATTTGTCCCGGATCGGTAAAGATGCTGATCAGCGGTATTTTTCCTTTCGTCCGGTTTTCAAAAAAAACGCGCGAATGCAGGGCGCCCTTGTTCAGCACCGAATCCCAGTTGTTCCAGCTGACGCTCACGTCCACGCTGTCCGACTGTGCATTGAGCATCAGCGAAAAATTTTCAAACGAAATGTTGCGGTTCCATTTAAAGATGCGGCTTCCCGCGGTCAGTTGAAAAACGGTGTCTTTGGTGGCGCCGGTGACGAAGAAATCCCGCCATATTTTTCCGTTGAAATACATGGACGGGACAGTCAATGCAAACTGAACGTCTTTCTGCGAAGGGTTGTATATTCCTTCCAGGCGACTGCCCTTCATGATGTGAAATTCGTCCAGAAAGAAATACGTCAGTTTCTCCGTGTCTTTAAATTCGGCTTCAAACCGGAATTTGTTTTGCGACAAACTGTCCGGATCGGTTGAAGACGCACTCCATGCCGGCGCGTAGTTTTTCACGAGCGACAGGAACGATTCGGGCAGTTTCAGGAACTGATACTGTCCGAATATTTCGGCGTCGAGGATGTCGGAACGGAGAATGAAACTGTTGGTGTCCTTGATGTTTTTGGTGAAAAGGAGGAGGTTGTTGATTTCTATTTCCCGGTTTTTCCTGCGGATCAGCGAATTTTCCAGCCTGAAATCCCCCATCACGTTGTCGATGTTTGTTCCGGAGAAACCGGCTGTAATGCTGAACGATACAAATGAGGAAGTATCCTCGTCGGCGAGTTTCAGGGGGTAGAGTTTTGCGCGTTCCACGTTTGCCCAAAAGTCGAATGAAGGAACGGCGGGGTTTGTCAGATCGACCTTGCCGGAAAAGTCCATTTTGATGTTCGGCTCGTCGATGCTCAGTTTTCCGTCGTACATCCGGTTGTTGATCGCTCCGTTGACGGAAATGTCGCGGTACGAATAATCTTTCAGGTAAACGCTTTTGATCAGCCCTTCGATGGTGGCGCGAATGTTTCCCGGTCCCGACGCAACGCCCTCCACCATACCGTTCATGGTGATTTTTCCGATGGAAGGCTGTTTCAGCAGCTGTCCCAGATGAAACTGTTCGGTGTTCAGCTTGCCGCGAAAGGTAAAGGAGGTGTCTTCAGCCGCAACGGGCTTGATAGCCAAGTCGGTGGACAGGTTGCCCAGATTGGTGGAGAAAGTGCCGTAGGTGACGAAATCGTCGAAAAATCCGGTGAAATTGCCCACAAACCGTATTTCTTTCAGCCGTTTCATGGTTTCCGGAAGGATAATGTGTCCTGTTTCCGCCCGCGATGTACGGATTTGTTCCATATCGGCAGGGCAGGTGGTTAAATCGGCGACGTCGGCGTAAATAAAGGTGGATCGGATGTCGGGCAAACCTTTCAGGTCGAAATTGCATTGCACGTTCGACCGGCTTCCGCAGGTGATATGGATGTTTTCGCCTTTCAGGTTGTCTATCGTCCCCGTGACCGTTCCCGTCATCAGCGCAAACGACGGATATTCCCCGAAAACGGGAACAAAACAGGACAGTTCGCAAAAATCTACCTTCGACGCGGTAACGTTAATGTTCATGTTTACCTTCGAGATGAATTGTCCGTTGCCGAAATCCTGAAACGAACGGAACACGAACGAAACATCGTCGGCGCGAATTTCGGATGCGTCGGTGATAATGTGTACGTCTTTGAAGGAAAGGTGGCTGGAATTGACAAAAAAGTCGGCGGACAGCGAACGTACTTCAAGCCCGCACTGTTCGGAGCAGGCAAGTTTGCGGATGCGGAACCGGACGCCCTTTTCGGATTCGTTGCCCGGTCGGAAGTCGGAAACATGCAGGTTAAGGTGTGAAATGCGAAGGTTTGCATAATCCATGCCGAACGGACGGTCGAACGTTTTTGTGGGATTGGTGAAGGAGAACCGGCAATCGTCCAGTTCGATGTGTTGTATGTCGAAATCCCAGCGCGGGGCGACGTCGGAGCTGTCCTTCGATTTTAATTTTTCGATGATGAATTTGATGTTGATTTCGTCCCGTTCGGGGTCGAGGGCAAAACGGATGTCCGCCCGACGGAGTATTGCCTTGCGAATACTGATTTGGCGCGACGAAAAAGCAAACAGGTTCAGCCGTCCGATGATTTCGGGGGCGTACAGGATGGTATCGCCACGAAGCCCGGTGACGTAAAGATCGGTTACCGTCACGCGGTTGAACCACGACACCCGGACGTGTGAAAGGGAAATATGATTGCCCAATTCCTTTGACAGCCACACGGTAACCTTTTCCGCTACCTTGTTTTGTACCCGGTCGCTGTTGATCAGAAAGAACAGTCCCGTCGGCAGGGAAATGATGACCAGCAACACTATCAGTCCTATTTTTTTTAGCTTTTTGATATGCTTGTATTTTAATGTTGTAACATACAAATATCAAACCAGTTTTTATTTATCCGCCCTGTTTTTTATGAAATCAGTTGAAATCAAGCGCGAATTGTTGCCGGAACACGAGCAACGCCGGATTTTTCCGGCTCATTTCAACGAATTTGTCTTCGGCGGTATATGCCTTGTGGGTTTCCTGTTTTTCGGTCGTCGTTACATGAATTTCTATCCGGTTGTTTTTCAGTTGTGCGCGGAGACAGTCCGCAAGTTCGGGAATGATTTTCTGAAACGCCTCTTTTTGCAGGGAATTGCTGATGGAAAAGTTTATTTTTGCGTCGTCGGCAGGTTGCGGCTGGTGTGCGGTCAATAAGCTGAACAGGTACGGATCGTTCCTGTATTTTCCGGCAAATTCGTTCCATGCCGCTGTGACGGCTTCCTGTGTGAACGGTTCGTTTTGTGCGGCGTTGCTTTCCTGTTGCTGCGGTTGCTGTTGCGCCGGCGTACTGTCTGCCGGTTCTTTTGCCGGAACGGGCTTTGCTCCGAGCGCCTCCCTGATGGACACGTTCGGCAGGTCGGGACGTTGCGACGGTTTGGTGGCGGGCGGCTTGCCGGCTGCCGGCGGGGAAGTTGCCGGCGCTGCTGCGGAAGTTACCTGTCCGTCAGATTTTTTTTTTTCTACCCCGATTTCACACAACCGGAGTAAAGCCAATTCAACGTGTAACCGCTGGTTTTTGCTCATCTTGTAGCCCACGTCGCAGGCATTGCAAATGTTCAGCGCTTCAAAGAGGAAACCGACGCCGCACCGCGCGGCTTGCTCGCGGTAGCGTTCGCGGATGTTTGCCCCCACTTCAAGCAGCGACAGGGTGATGGGATCCTTGCATACCAGCAGGTCGCGGAAATGCGAACTTAATCCGGAGATGAAATTGTGCCCGTCGAACCCCTTGTCCAGTATTTCGTTGAACGTGACGAATGAAACGCCGATACCGATCTGATGATCCAGAAAAGCGTCGGTGAGCTTGAAATAGTACTCGTAATCGAGTATGTTCAGGTTTTCGATGACGCTTTTGTAGGTGATGTGATTGCCGCAATAGCTCACCATCTGGTCGTATATGGAGAGGGCGTCGCGCATCCCGCCGTCGGCTTTTTGCGCAATAATGGAGAGGGCGTCGGTATCGTAGCTCACCCCTTCCTTTTCGGATATTTGTTGCAGATATTGCACCGTATCGTCAATTTTGATGCGGTTGAAGTCGTATATCTGGCAACGCGACAGGATGGTAGGGATGATCTTGTGTTTTTCGGTGGTCGCCAGAATGAAAATAGCGTGTGCGGGCGGTTCTTCCAGCGTTTTCAGGAAGGCGTTGAAGGCTGCCGACGACAGCATGTGCACTTCGTCGATGATATAAACGCTGTATTTGCCTATTTGCGGCGGGATACGTACCTTGTCTATCAGGTTGCGGATGTCTTCCACCGAATTGTTGGAAGCCGCGTCCAGCTCGTGAATGTTGTACGACCGCGATTCCTTGAACGATACGCAGGATTCGCAATGGTCGCACGCTTCCATATTTTCCGTCCGCTGAAAACAATTGAGCGTCTTTGCAAGTATCCGGGCGCAAGTGGTTTTGCCCACCCCGCGCGGACCGCAGAACAGATACGCCTGGGCTACATGCTGGTTTTTTATCGCATTCCTGAGCGTCCCGGTAATCACCGACTGACCGACAACCGTATCAAACGTTGCCGGACGATATTTGCGTGCCGATACAATAAAACTATTCGTACTCAATTGATTGATGATTGATTGTTCCACGTCGAACATAAATTCGACGCCATGCAAAATTAAGGATTTATTTAAATTTTTGCAAGCAGCGGCAAAAAATAATGGAATATCTCATATTTTTTTGGCGAAATCTTTTTTTGAGGCGCTATTGACTGCATCAAATGTTGTTTGAGGGCGTCATGCATCACCGCGGATGCAGCGAAGCGCAACCCGTGGATACCGGTACAGGAATGGCGAATAAAAAACTGATAACGGATATGAAATTCGACCTCGAAGAGGACACATGTTTATGGAAGCAATGTACCCTTCTGTTGTACGACCCCGACGGGTGGGCTGGCATAAATTTAAAGCATTGCTAATCAAGTATAGATAAGTTTCCGTTTCGATAATGTATCAGTAAAAGAAAAGACAATTTCAACATTTCCATCTTCTTTGAGTAGCATTTTGACTTTCTTCTCATTCTTGCCA
>JAISRX010000005.1 GCA_031273395.1 Bacteroidales bacterium
TCGTAATAAAATTAATTGACTATATGCGACGCGAAGTTACGTATTTTTTGGTGATTTGGACAATAAATTTATTAAAAAACAAATAAATATTGAATTAAGTTTGTTGTGAAGGCCTCAAATCCTGTTTCCCCGCCGGTTGGACCGGAAGTACCTCTTCCCCGCTCGAGGAAGTACCTCTTCCCCGTTCGGGGAAGCACCTCTTCCCCGTTCGGGGAAGCACCTCTTCCCCGTTCGGGGAAGTACCTCTTCCCCGTTCGGGGAAGTACCTCTTCCGGAACAAGCAGCGTTCTTTTCCCTTCTTTTGAGTCGCTGGGGATGAGTTCCTATCAATGTGCGTGATCTTTTGGAAACGGTTTTCCGTTCCATGCTTTTTTCTGTGTCCAGTCCTGTGCGGGGGCAGTCCAAAAAGGATGATTGGCAGGCAAGCCCAATGGAAGAAAAACCTCCGAAGTAAGATACATGCTTCCGTTGTTGGTGTACCAGTCTGCCAGTTCCGGTTGATGTCCGGCGAAACCCAATTGAAGGAAACCGCTTTCGTTGAAGTTGCCTTCTACCGAAAACATGCGTTTCATCACCTGCGTCAAAGCGTTGCGCACTTGTCCGGCGGATAATTCTTTTGGTAGATTTTCTTTCCATGCAAGGAGGGCTAAGGGTTGAAACGCGCCCAAGCGGTAAGTCATCGAACGGCCGAATGTCGGAAACGATCCTTCGGGAGAGATGAAACGCTCCAAAATTATCCCGTAGCGTTGCATCCGTTTCAGGGCAATATCCAACGTTTTGGCTGCATAGTCCGAACTTTTGTCCCGAAGATGGATTTTCTTATCGGCCAATACCTGAAGTACTTGTGTGTACATCGGTTGAATGACATAACTGTTGTAATAGTCAAACGCGAAATGTTCGCCGTCCGAATACCAGCCATCGCCGACATACCATTCTTCCACTTTTCGCAGGGCGCTATGAATCCGGTACATATCATATTGTGCATCCACCGACAGAAGAAATGTTTCGATAGTGGCGGAAAACAGCAGCCAATTGGTATAGGGAGGGTCGATACGGCGCAGTTGTTGAAATTCTGCAATATATCGCTTTCTGGTTTGCTCGTCAAGCGGTTGCCACAATTGTTGCGGCGCACGCAGAAAACTGCTTGCTATGTAGGCTGCATCCACCAAAGGCTGACCCTCGTTGCGCCAGAGCAAGTAATCAGGGCTTTGGGGGTCAACTGCATGCGCATAACTTTTCAATGCCCATTCCCGAAGCTGTTTGCGCTGTTTCCCTTCAGAAGTTTCATCATCCGGGAGCGACAGCCAGGGAGCGATGCCGTCCATCAACCGCCCGAAACATTCCATGTAAGTTACTTTTTTGTCGCGCCCATCCCATGTAGGACTGACTTCTACTTGCATATTTTTTGCCAACTCTCCTTTGCTCATATTTTCCAATACGGGAGCCGCTATTTTGTAAGCAAGAGAAGTCCAATAAATGCGGTCGCTGAGATATTGTTTCATTTCGACAGCGGCAAGGAGGAAAGCGCCCACGCCAAAGTCGGCGGTGGTGTCGGCGCTTACATCGTGCTGGTCTGCCCGTTCGCCTATCGGTTGAACGTATCCTACTTTGCCGTCGGCTTGCAACGCAACGTTTGTCAGGTATTTCCATGCTTTTTCAAGTGTAGGCCGGCAGGTTTCCCTGTCCAAAATGCCGTTGTTGACGCCCCACGCCAATCCGTAAGCAAAAAACGCCGTACCGCTTGTTTCATAACCCGGAGCATGGTCTGCATCCAAAAGGCTTCGAGTCCAATGCCCTTCCGGTTGTTGGGCAGCGATTAGGGCGGTGGTCATCGAGCGGAACATTTGAATATATTCATCGCGGTGTATATCGTTTTCCGGAAGGTCTTGCAATACTTTTGCCAGTCCGGCAAACACCCAGCCGTTGCCTCTTGACCAGAAATCTTTCAATCCCGATTGGGTTTTATGTTTGGGATAAACATATTTGGCGTCACGGAAAAACAAACCGCTCTCCTCGTCGTACATCAGGTTTTTGGCATACGAGAAATATTCGTATAACTTTTGCAAATACAATTCGTTGCCGGTGGTTTTATACAGTTTGGTCATGACGGGCATGACCATATACAATCCGTCCGCCCACCACCAGTAATCGCTGTTTGGCGTGGACATCTGGTATTCCATCACTTCTTCGGCGCGCCGGATTTTCCGTTCGTCGGGCGACAGTTGATACAAATCAATGTAAGTTTGGAAACAGATTTGCCAATCGCCAAACAAAACATATTCGTCTGTTTCTCCGTAGGTGTATTTCCATTTCTGTTTCCGGTCGGATTTCGCTCCTTTCCATTCGTTGGCGTCCGCCCACTTTTCGGAATAACTGCGATAGGCCGCTTTGCCTGTCGCTTCGTAGGCAGCCATATTACCTGTGTGATAGGCAGCGACATGCCAAAAGGCATTTCCGGGTTCGGGATGGGTGGACTGCCAATAATCGTTTACCTTTTCGATGACGGCAATAATATTTTCCGGTTGTTCTGCCGTGTCCGGCTGTTTTTGATACACTCTTACATAATCAATTTCGTATTTCAGCGGAAACGCGGCATCATCGGGCGTTCCGCCGTTTTGTCCACCGATAGCCAAGTTCAAAAGCAAATAGTGCGGCTGTTTAAACGGATTGCTGTAATTGCCGACAGCGCCGTTTTGTGTGTCGCGCAACAGGGTTTCGTTCAGCAGTTCGTCGTCCAGATAGAGGCGGATGGCTTCTTCGTCCCAATCCATTCGCCAGATATGGAATTTATCCGCCCAAGCGGGGTCTTTGTCCGTAAAGTGCGAGAAAGGCACGGTTTGAGTATCCCATTGAGCATCGTATGGTTTATCTTTCCCCCAAGCCGTGTTTGCCAAAATATGCGGAACGCCTTTTATTTGGTAGTATTCCATGACGTCGATTTCGCCGCAGGAGGGCCAGGGCATGGACTTTCCCAGCGTCCAGATGGCAGGCCAGGAGCCGGAGGCGACAGGAATTTTTGCCCGCACTTCAAAGCGTCCATAGAGAAATTCTTTTTTGCCGACGGTTTTGATGCAGGCGGAGGTGTATTCGGCAAACGGGCGATCTTTCCGCCAGTCATTGCTGCCTGCCGTGTAATGGGGATTGGGTATTTGCTCTCTTTTGGCTTCAATGGTGAGAATACCCTTGCGGCAGTTTGCATTGTCCGGTTGATACCATTGAAATTCCCTGTTGCGGACAAAACCGTTTTCGTAACTCCAGACGGCAGGGTCGGGTTTGCCATCACGGTCAAATTCGTCTGCCCAGACCAATCGGTAATTGCTATTCGGGGATGTTGTAGAGACGCGGTATGCCACGTTTCTACTTAGGTTAACGGGCGAATGACCGGCAGATTTGTCTTGTGCCTGCCATACTTTCATTTTCCCCACGCCGCGGTTCGACCATGCGTAATAAGGGATTAATACCTGTTCGCCTCCGTTACTTCTTTCGCGGATGATATTTACGCCGCCCAATAATTCCGGTTTCCATTCAACGGAATATTCCGTTGCCATACCGTGATTATCAAACGTCGCCGGATTATCCGCTTCTTCCATGCAATATACTAAGGGACCGTACTCTATTGCCATCTTTCCGGCATCATCCTTTACGTTAGCGTTGGCGGCTACCTGCCGGACAGTCATCGGGAATTGCAATTCTATCCGGTCGCCGGCGTTCCAATTTGCGGTTATTGCCAAGTAGCCGTCGTCCCGTTTTGTTTCTGTCACCGGTTGTCCGTTCAGCAGCACGCGATACGGTTCGCCTGCATCGTTGGCATACGTATATAATTCACCCGCCTGTATTTTGTTTTGCGCCCACGCCGGCAGGCGGATTTTCAGGGTAAAGGGAAGCGGTTTGTCCGTTTTTATGTCGATGGAGATGTTTCCGTTCCATGGGTAAGCCGTTTCCTGCACAATCTCTACCGTTTCTTTTTCCACAGGAATGGCCGCCCGGTTGGAAACAAAGAGGTTGATGTAAACGGTATCCTTTTGCACGGCGTATATCAGATTCGGAATGTAGGGGATAAACCGGATGAGATTGGTCGGGCAGCAGGAGCAGTCGAACCATGCTTGCCGGGTACATGCGCCGTGATTGAAGCAGTATTTACCATCGGCTTCCAAGGGGTTGGGATAGAAAAACTCCGTACCGCCGAGCGAAATACCGGAAATGACGGCGTTGTAGAGCATTCGTTCAAGCACGTCGTAATATTTTGCATCGCCGGTGAGACGGAACAGGCGCTCGTTCCAGTAAACGCCTCCGATAGCGGCGCAGGTTTCGCTGTAAGCCGTCAGGTTGGGCAGCTCGTAGTTGTCGCCGAAGGCTTCGCCGGCATGACGGGCGCCCAGTCCGCCGGTGAGGTACATTTTCTTTCCGGTCATGTTTTCCCATAGCCGGTTGACGGCGTTGAGGTAGGCGCTATCGCCGTACAGGGCGGCAATGTCGGTCATCCCGGCGTACATGTAAACGGCGCGGACGGCATGACCCACCGCTTCGGTTTGCTGCGTTACCGGCAGGTGATCCTGACTGTAGTCGCCGCGAATGCGACGGCGCTGTTTGTCGCCTCGCAAGTCGAGGAACTTTTTAGCCAGATGCAGATATTCTTTTTTCCCGGAGATTTGGTAGAGTTTTATCAATCCCGTTTCCACAATCTGATGCCCGGGGACTTCGCGGTTGGCGGTGTCGCCGAATACTTTCACCAGCAGGTCGGCGTTTTTGAGGGCGACGTCGAGGAAATTCCGCTTGCCGGTCGCCCGGTGATGCGCCGCGGCAGCCTCGAAGAGATGGCCGCTGTTGTACAACTCATGGCTCATGTCCAAGCCGTTCCACCGTTCGCCGTTGGTTTTTACCCACGAGGCGGGCGGATTTTTCGGGTTAATGGTGCGCCATGTGGTGAGATAGCCGTCGGGTTCCTGTCCGCCCCGCACGATTTCGATGATGGAATCGAGGTAGGCGCTTAACGCGGAGTTGGGCGCATTGATTAAGGAATACGCCGCGCCTTCGATGGTTTTGTACACATCCGTATCATCGAAAGGCAT
>JAISRX010000006.1 GCA_031273395.1 Bacteroidales bacterium
TTCGTTGTCGGCAAAAGCGAAACCGCAAAAATCAAAATCGACAAAAACAATTTCATCATCATTTACAACAAATGGCTGCAAACGGTGAAGCCGACCATTGCCGTCAACTGGGATTTAGCTAAAAAGAAAGGTATTATCGACGGCGATTTTTATCTTGCCGACCTGCTTGCGCTTGAAAACAAAACCCTGAAAGAAAAATTGTATGTACTCCTGAAATTTGATCATTATGAAATGGACAGAATCATTGACGAAATGGGATTATACAGCCATAAGGAAGCCTTTTTTTCCGACAACCAAAAGGCGCATCATCTTTTCTGGAACAAATACGAGCGTCCTCCGCGCGAAGAATACTGGGATTATATCGTCAAACGCCGCGACCTGCTTGTTCCGCAGGATGTGCGCGAACGCAAGGGCAGTTTCTTTACGCCGCAGATTTGGGTGGAATTGTCGCAAAGATACATTGCCGACGTTTTCGGTGCCGACTGGCAGGACGAATACTGTGTCTGGGATTGCGCCGCCGGAACGGGAAACCTGCTTGCCGGACTGACCAACAAATACAACATTTGGGCTTCCACGCTCGACAAGCAGGATGTGGACGTGATGCACGACCGCATTGATGTGATGAACAGAAATTCGCTTGACGGCAACGGTTCAAACCTTCTGCACGACCATGTTTTTCAGTTCGATTTCCTCAACGATTCTTTCGATAAACTGCCCCAACCCCTGCAAAACATCATCAACGACGAACAAAAACGAAAAAAACTCATTATCTATATCAATCCGCCGTATGCGGAAGCCTCCAGTACCACGGCGGTTGTGGGGACAGGGAACATAAAATCGGGGGTTGCGACAGAGCAAAAAACAAAAAGTCGGTATCAGCCGTTCATCGGCGCTGCGACAAATGAGATTTCCGCTCAATTTATGGCGCGAATCTACCACGAAATAGCAGGCTGCAAGTTGAGTATTTTTTCAAAATTAAAATTCGTATGTACTCAGCACTTTATTACCTTCAGAAAATTTTTTAAAGCCGATTACAAAGCCGGATTTGTGGTACATGCGGATACGTTTGACAATGTCAGCGGCAAATTCCCAATTGCTTTTACCGTCTGGGATTTAAACGGCGAACGTTTTCCCGACCACATTGAGGTCGATGTACCGGAAGAAGGTATTAAAAAGATATTTTGGGATGATTTCTTTAAATCCATCAATGATTGGATAAAACAGTTCCAAACAAAGTCAAACAACGCCGTGGGATTTATGGTATATACGGGAAACGATTTTAATAGATTGCATTTACCTTATATAATGTGCAATACCGCCAGAGGACATTTATCCAATTTTAGTATTGCCGATAAAAACTTGATGGAGACGGCAGTCTATTTTACTGTTCGTCTTTGTATTGAACCGACATGGCTCAATGACCGCGACCAGTTTCTCTATCCCAACGACGGTTGGAAAACCGATGCGGAATTTCAGAATGATTGCCTCACATTCGCCCTGTTTCACGGACAAAACCGAATTTCTGTCAAGGACGGAGTAAATCATTGGATACCCTTTACCGAGCAGGAAGTGAATGCCCGTGAAAAATTCGACAGCCGGTTTATGAGCGATTTTATAGCGGGGAAAATAAAACAGGAAAATAGTGGGAATTTGTTTTCCTCTCCCTCTGCTCCTCTCCAAAAAGGAAAGCTGGAGATGAGGAAATTTTCCCCCGAAGCGCAAGCTGTCTTTGCCGCAGGTAAAGCCTTGTGGCGCTACTATCACCAACAGCCCGGTTGCAATGTAAACGCCTCGCTCTACGACATTCGCGAACACTTTCAGGGACGCAACGACAAAGGCAAAATGAACAGCACAAGCGTCGACGAACACTACACGTCGCTCCTTTCCGATTTGCGGGAACAGTTAAAGATGCTGGCAAAGAAAATCGAACCGAAGGTTTACGAATATGGTTTTTTGAAGTAATAGGGACACATTTCAACTATTCCGGAAATAAAATACTAACGGAAGATGCAGAGTATATTATTCGCTAATCGTTGCGCGACGGGAGAAACGCCGTTCTCCTTCGATTAAATCGACGGTGCGCAGGCAAAAGATGGTTCCCATGCAATGCCGCCGTCTGTTGTGGAATGTCAAAAAATGAAATAAAGATAAAAATCATTTGATTTTACACATAACTTTTCTATTTTTGCCGCAAAATGGAAAAGTGCATGGAACACAAAGGAACGGTTGTTTCCGTAGCGGACAACAGTATAACGGTGCGCATCGTTTCGCCGTCGGCGTGCGGCGGTTGTGCCGCACAAAGTTACTGTGTGCCGTCCGCAAACAGGGACAGGGACAGGGACATGGTGATCGAAAATTTTTCGGGCGAGTTTGTTGCAGGCGAACCGGTAACGGTGACCATGCGGCAGTTCGCGGGTTTCAGGGCGCTGATGCTGGGCTATGTGCTGCCTTGCGTGCTGACGCTTGTTACATTGACGGCAATGCTTGGCTTTACGGGCAACGAAGCGGTAAGCGGTTTGTCGGCGCTGCTGGTGTTGCTGCCCTATTACGCAACGCTTGGGTTGATGAACCGAAAAATCGGTAAAACATTTGCATTATCCGTTAAAAAGATTAACTCATAGTACTGAAGGAATGAATATTATCCTGTTTACGATCTTAACGCTGGCGCTTATCGGCACGGTTTCCGCCGTGATCCTGTACGTAACGGCACAGAAGTTCAAGGTGTATGAAGACCCCCGCATTGATACGGTGCTTGCGACGCTTCCTGCCGCCAACTGCGGAGGGTGCGGTTTTGCCGGCTGCCGCAATTTTGCCGAATCGCTGGTCAAAGCCGACGATATTTCGCTCCTGTTCTGTCCCGTGGGCGGCAACACCGTCATGGCGGCGGTGGCGCAGGCGCTGGGCAAATCCGTTGAAGCCAAGGACCCGCTGGTAGCGGTGGTGCGGTGTGGCGGTTCGCCGGAACACCGTCCGCGCACAAGCATTTACGACGGCTCATCGTCGTGCGCTATCGAACATGCGCTCTACAATGGCGACACGGGCTGCCCTTACGGATGTTTAGGCTGCGGCGATTGTGCGACGGCGTGCGCTTTCAACGCGCTGTCCATCCATCCGCTCACCGGTCTTCCGGTAGTGAACGACGCCAATTGCACGGCTTGCGGCGCATGTGTGAAAGCCTGCCCGCGAAACATCATCGAGTTGCGGCGCAAGGACAGGAAAGACCGCAAAATTTTTGTGTCGTGCATCAACCGGGACAAGGGCGGTATCGCAAAAAAATATTGCGGCACGGCATGTATCGGTTGTTCCAAATGCGTCAAAGTATGCACCTTCGACGCCATAAAAATAGAAAACAATCTGGCGTTCATCGACGCAGGCAAGTGCAAAATGTGCCGCAAATGCCCGCCCGAATGTCCTACAGGCGCTATTTTAGAAATAAATTTCCCGCTGCGGAAAAACATACCGTCGCCCGAAAAGGAAGCCGCGGCAGAAATTCCCGTTTCATGAAATATCATTGCACGGACACAAGCATGGCGCGGCAAACAGTCATGGACGATTTACCGAAATTACGTGAAAATATGAATCATCAAAGATGCTGAAAACTTTTTCCAAAGGAGGCGTTCACCCGCCTGAAAACAAACTGAGCGCGGGAAATCCCGTTGAAGCGCTGCCGCCTCCCGGCACGGCGACTGTTTTTCTGTCGCAACATCTCGGCGCGCCGGCAACGGTGGTGGTGGCGGCGGGAGACAAGGTGAAGGCGGGGCAGTTGATTGCCGAAAGCGCCGGATTTGTGTCGGCAAACGTCCATGCGCCGGTATCGGGAACCGTTGTGAAGATCGACGCTTTTGCCGACGCCTCCGGCTACAGGCGTCCTGCCGTCAGGATTGAAACCGAAGGCGACGAGTGGGTTGAAGGGATGGATACTTCCAGCGAACTGAACCCCGACATAACGGACAGTGCGGAAGAGATTATCCGGAAAGTCGCGCTTGCCGGCATTGTCGGCTTGGGCGGCGCAACATTTCCGGCTCATGTCAAACTCTCCGTTCCGCCGGAAAAAAAAGCGGAGATGCTGATCGTCAACGCTGTGGAATGTGAGCCGTATCTTACCTGCGATCATCGTCTGATGCTCGAAAAGGCTCATGAAATTATTACCGGCGTCAGGATACTGATGAAAGCGCTGAAAGTGGACAAAGCCCTGATAGGCGTCGAAAACAACAAGCCCGACGCTATTGCCCGTCTCGCACAGTGCGCCGTCCCCTACCCTTCCATCAGCGTATGCGCGCTGAAAGTGAAATATCCGCAGGGCGGAGAAAAACAGCTCATCAAGGCGCTGACAGGGCGCGAAGTGCCTCATGGCAAAATTCCGGTGGATGCGGGCGTGGTGCCTTTCAACGTAGCCACTGTCTTTGCCGTGTACGAAGCCGTGCAGAAGAACAAACCGCTGGTGGAACGCCTTGTAACCGTCACGGGCAAAGGCTTGGCAAAACCGTCGAATTTCATGGTGCGCATCGGTACGCCGATCGGCAGCCTGATTGAGGCAGCCGGAGGGATGCCGGAAACCGTCGGGAAAATCGTACTCGGCGGTCCCATGATGGGCAAAGCGGCAGGCACGGCGGATATTCCCGTCACCAAAGGAACTTCCGGCATTTTGCTGATCGACGAACGGGAAGCCAAACGCAAACCGGTGCGCCCCTGTATCCGCTGCGCCGGATGTGTGACCGTCTGTCCGATGGGACTGGAACCCTACCTGCTGATGCCGCTTTCCGAACGGCAATTGTTCGACCGTGCGGAACAGGAAATGATAACGGCTTGTATCGAATGTGGGTCGTGCAGTTATGTCTGCCCGTCGTCCCGTCCGCTGCTGGACTACATTCGGCTGGGGAAGGGAAAGGTGATGCAAAATATCAGGGCAAGAAGCAATTGAACGGGCGGCATTTCTCAACAGCCCTTAACGGGAAAACCGCTTATTTTCCACAGTCCCCTTGTAACAGTTCGATCTTTCCGTTGCCGGTCGCCTGCATTATCTTGATTTCTTCAAAGGCGTCTTCTCCTGTTTTGGGCGTCTTTGTTTCAATTCGGTAATCAGGAAAGGCGGGAAATGATCCGGATCCGTTTATCTCATCCAACCCGTCACCGCCGAGAAATAACGTTAACTTGTCAAGCGGTGATCAATTTTGGTTAAGTATCGCTAACATAATGCTTAAGGAAGTATCATTTGAAGTGTTTCTCCCAAGCCGGAAGCAAACAAGGATGTATTCCAAATTGTCGCATGTATGGAGAATGTGTAAAAGTCCCGCATGGGACGACACTTTATTATACTGCACTCGGTTATAGTCTTGTGTTTTTTAGCCTGTCGTACCCCGCCCCGCATTTCATACGGGGTTATCAAAGGGTAACGCCTGCGGCGTTTTACGTCCATGCAGGGCTATGCACAACCCCGACAGGGGTTGCCTTTTGATAACCCCGTACAAGCGAAGCGCAG
>JAISRX010000007.1 GCA_031273395.1 Bacteroidales bacterium
ATCTCGGTCATGAAGCGAAGCCACAGCACCTGCAACTTTTTATCACGCAAATTAGCCGCCTTAAACTTGGGCAACTCTACAAACACAAACTCAAGTCCCTTGATCTGTTCGTCGGTATCGTTGATCTTTACAATCTTGTAATGGTGATAAAAGTCTTTGCTGTCCCTTAGAAATTCCTTATTTACAAAATTGAGCGAATATACCGGCTGGAGCAGTTTGAATTCCTCCGCCCTGTCGAGTTGTTTGACAAATGCCTTTGAAGCATTGAGCAGCACCCGCGACTTAAAACTTTCCGACCAGTACATCTGCATCTCCACAATGAACTGCCTGCCCGCCGCATCGGTACACCTGACGTCGACCATCGAATTTCTCAAAGTACCTGTTTCGGGCAACAACTCGCCGGTATCGTACTCAATGGTTTCGATTTTCTCATCCAGCGGCAACAGGCTGTTAAGCATACTTATACACAAATGCTTGTGTTCGCCGAACACCCGTTTGAACGGTAAGTCGTTTTTGGGGTCAAGATATTTAGCCATGATACAATAGAATTATTTTTACAAATGTAAATCATTTTATTTTCAATTCAAAGCACACAGATTATTACGATTTACGCGGATTTCCATTGAGTCTGTTCCTCGCGGAGCAAGTGTTGCCGGGGGCGGGTGAAGGTTGCATCCGGTTGTTCATTGACAAGGTCATCGGCTGGTGAGAAATCGGTCGATGGCGTCGTTCAGGCTTTTCCGGTCGATGTTGCCGTAAACGTCCAGACAGTATTGCTGCAGCAGGCGCTGATTGTCGGCGGTGTTCGCCTTTTTGATGTTCAGGGCGGAGAGCAGTGCGGCAAATTCCTTCGGCAGGCGGTCTTCGTCCACAAAGATGAGGCAGATCCGCGTTACGGGCAACGTTTCCTTGCCGTTGTCGAGCATCACGAAACATTCTTTGATTTCGGTGCGGCGGTCGGCTAAATTCAGTGCGGCGCGGCTCAATGTGAAGTCGTCGAGCTTGACCTTCGTTACGTCCGTTGTGCCCTCTCCATCGAAGGCGAGCGTTAATTTGCAGCGCGCGTTGTCCTCTTTGGAAACGGGCAACCGGAGCGTGGAACCGATAATGGAAAAGGTATCGACGCCTAAATAATCACGCAACGACTTCACCGAAACGCCTTCGGCAGACAGTGCGGCGGCAACGCCTCGGACGGCGGTGAGCGGCGTCGACCGGCTCAACACGCTTTGCAGCAGTTGATGCGAGGAAAACACCAGCCGGTTTTCGGCAAACAGCGCTTCCGGTATCTCCAGCCGGTATTTTACCTTTGCGGGACTGATCAGTATGGCTTTGTCGTTGATGCCGCCGAACTGTATCTCGGTTTGCAGCGATATTTTGCTGCCGATTGCCAGCGCTTTGCCGGTCTTGCGGTCTGTGATGCTCCCGCTGACGCTCAATATGTCATAAGTCTCTTTTTCCTGTGCCAAACCAAACAGGGTACAGGAACAAATCCCTACTATTAAAAATATTTTTTCCATAAAAAAACGAATAAGATATAAGACGTGCAAATATACATAATATTATCGGCTTAACAAAAAAAGAATTAATCAAACATCAACGGGCAGATTCGGCATGTTGCCAGACGGCAAATATGTTGCGCTCAGCGGAAGCCCCATCCCACCCATTCGGAATCATTTTCAATATTTCAATTCAACTGGTGGAAAAGATTGCATGCGCCGGATAAAAGCCCTGTCGGAATCGGATACAGACCCAAAGAAAGAGCAGTAAAAAGCTTATTGACATGGAAGACCTTCGGACATTAATTCGAAAAATCTACATGCGGCGAACTATTTTATTGCCGTATGATTTTTGGTTTTAATTATTTCATGTACATTTGCGGTGTTTTTTAATATAGTATTTTGTGATCGGATGATCGTTTTTGAAACCAAGGCAGCATTGGCAAAAGCGCTGTTTCCATACAGGGAAAGGAACATGCCGACAGGCTTTGTTCCCACGATGGGCGCATTACATTCGGGACATGTCTCTCTGGTAGAGCAGTGCCGCAAGGAAAATTGTGTTACCGTGGTGAGTATTTTTGTCAACCCCACGCAATTCAACGACAGGAATGATTTTGCCGGTTATCCGCGGACATTGGAGGAAGACACGGAAAAACTGAACAACACCGGATGTGATTTTCTGTTTGTGCCGTCGGCGGATGAAATGTATCCCGAAAAGGATACTCGGCTGTTCGATTTCGGGGCGCTTGACAAGGTAATGGAAGGCGTTTTCCGTCCGGGACATTTTCAGGGCGTTGCTCAAATTGTCAGCAGACTGCTGGACGTTGTGCAACCGCAAAACGCCTATTTCGGCGAAAAGGATTTCCAGCAGCTGGCTATTGTCCGTCATCTGGTGCGCGAGTTGCACTATCCGGTGACGATTGTCGGTTGTCCCATCGTCCGCGAACCCGACGGACTGGCGATGAGTTCCCGCAATGTCCGCCTGACGCCGGCACAACGCAAAAGCGCTCCGGAAATTGCCCGCACCCTGTTTGAAAGCAAGAAAAAAATCACCGGTACGCCCGTGGATGAACTCAAAAAATGGGTGATTGACCGGATTAACAGCCGGTCTGAGCTGAAAACGGAATATTTTGAGATAGTGGACAGAAACACGCTGCAACCTGCCGGCGAATACCGCGAAAATGCCTTGCAGGGCTGTATTGCCGTGCATGCAGGCGCTGTCCGCCTGATAGATAATATTGCTTATTAACCGATATGAATATAGAAATTCTGAAATCAAAGTTACACAGAGTCACCGTTACGGAAGCCAATCTGCACTATATCGGCAGCATCACCATCGACAAGGACCTTATGGATGCAGCCAACCTGATCGAATACGAAAAGGTATCGGTGGTGAACATCAATAACGGGGAACGCTTTGACACGTATGTCATTACAGGCGAGCGCGGGTCGGGCGTCATCTGCCTCAACGGACCTGCCGCACGCAAAGCCGTCGTTGGAGATATTGTGGTGATCATGTCCTACGCAAGCATGGATTTTGAGGCAGCCGGAAAGTTTGTTCCGACCATCATTTTTCCCGATACAAGTACCAACAAGCTCATCAAACAGTGAAAGCCAAATTTGTCAAAGTCTTCCGTTTCCTGTTCTTTCTTCTGGCGAGTATCGCGCTGCTTTATTTCGCCTTCCGCAGCATCGACCCTGAGCAGTTGATGATTCGAATCAGGCAGAGCGATTACAGGTGGGTTGCCCTCTCCCTCGTGTTTGCGTTTCTGGCGCTGATGGTCAGGTCTTTCCGGTGGCGACTGCTGATAGAAACCATTGACGCCCGCCCGTCGCTCCTCCACGTGCTGCATGCCATCAACATAGGCTACATGGCAAATTTCGTGTTTCCCCGCATCGGAGAAATCACCCGTTGCGCCGCATTGAACCGCACGGACAGGCTGCCCGTCGATAGCGTTTTCGGTACGGTGATCGTTGAGCGGATTTTCGATATTTTGATGACGGGACTCATTTTATTGCTCATCCTGCTGCTCAAGTTCGATATGGTGGGAGACTTCATGGCGCACCACATTTTGGAACCCGTAACGGGCAGAATACCCGACACGGCGGTTATCCTGCGGATCACGGCGGCGCTGGTAGCGGGGATTGTCGCCGTTGTGCCGATCGTTTGGATATTTCGCTCACGATTGGCAAAAATCGCCGCATTGCGAAAAATCAAAGGCTGGATCATCGGCGTGTCGAACGGCGTCAGGTCGATATACAAAGTAAAAAACACGGGCTTGTTCCTGATAACAAACGTATTGGTGTTCGGCATGTATTTTTTGCAGACCTATATCATGTTTATGGCTTTCGAGATGACCTCGTCGCTGGGGATTGCAGACGCTCTGTTCATACTTGTGATCAGTTCGTTGTCCTTTATCATACCGGTACAGGGCGGCATAGGCGCTTATCACTGGATTGTAGCCATGGGACTGACCGTTTTCGGACTGTCCTATGAAGACGGGATGGTATATGCGCTTATGTCGCATACCTCCACTTCCCTGTTGCTGATAGTGTTGGGAGGCATATCCGTAATGACCGTTTTTTATAAAAATAAATTCCAAAAAAATAAAATAAAGTAGTGGAAACCGATTTTACCCGATTCATCCGTTCCAAAATAGAGGTCGATCCTGTTTTGATGACACAACAGGTTGCCCGCTGGCGTCACCGGGAATGCCCGACAGTATTTGTTTATGGTAATTTCGAAGAAATAGACAGCCGGCATGTTGATTATCTGGCGGAGGCTGCCGGTCGTGGCGCCCGTTTAATCGCAGGTGTACGCACCGACGAGGTAATCAAGCGGATGTATCATTACGAACCAAAAAAGAAACAGGAAGACAGGGCTTTGCTTCTGGCTTCCATGGTTTTTGTATCGCTGGTGGTATTTCTGAACGAAGAGCATCCGGTGGAGTTGATCCGGCAAATCCGTCCCGACATTCTGGCAGACTATCCGGAAGAGGTCAAAATTCATCCGGTTGCCCATCTCAGGCACAAAATCAAGGAACGATTGGAAAGTGCTCGATATAAAAGAAACCTGAATATTTTTCACTGACGAAAGGCAATTCCTGCCACCCCGCGCTTCGCCGTTCAAACTGTCGCAGGCTGTTCATTAGGGGACGTGAAATAAATAATTTATAACAGATATGAAGTTCGACCTCGAAGAGGTCAACTTTTCTCACCGAAGGCAAATGTTTATAGAAGAAATGCACTCCTACGACTCCGACGGGGTCGAATGGAAACACAACATCGTTTTTCTATAAACATACGACGTCTTCGCCATGCCGATGCGATGATGTGTAATTTGCTGCGGAATTTACATTTTACAGAGTGTCAAATGGATGAATTATGGAATTTTATCAATAAAAAAAAACGCTGTCCGAAAAGGATTTGGAACGTGAGTATGGCGCCGGACGGATATGGACAGCCTTTGATCCCAACAGTCGTCTGATTGTTTGTCATTATGTTGGAGATCGCACGCTTGAAGATTGTAGAGAATATTTTGAGCTGTTGTTAAACAGATTAGACGGCATACCTCTCTGTGTGAGCGACGAACTGATTTGCTACAAAACAGTATTGCAGGAAAATTACAGCAGAGAAGTTCCGATAGCGCCAACAGGAAAAAGAGGACGACCAAAACTGCCAAAAAAAAATACTGAATCCTGTACTGGACTGTGCCACAGTTTACAAGACCGGAGCAAATGGCAAAATAACGAAAGTGGAGGAAAAAATCATTTTCGCCGATGAACAGCGCATGCGGCAAAAACTCTCTCAAAGCGTCAGTCATACCGTCAATACTGCATACATTGAACGGTCAAACGGAATTTTGCGGCAAATGGACGCTCATTTGAGGCGAAAGAGTTTGACCTTTGCCAAAGAAAAACCTTACTTTGAAGCCAAACGGAACACTATTATCTTTATATACTGCACTCGGTTATAGTTTTGTATTTTTTAGCCTGTCGTACCCTGCCCCGCATTTCATACGGGGTTATCAAAGGGTAACGCCTACGGCGTTTTACGTCTATGCAGGGCTGTGCACAACCCCGACAGGGGTTGCCTTTTGATAACCCCGTACAAGCGAAGCGCAG
>JAISRX010000128.1 GCA_031273395.1 Bacteroidales bacterium
TTTATTTTCAGATTTATATGCGTTCCTGGAAAATGGGTGCGACAGGGACGCCAAAACATACTGAAACTCTACTGCAATCAACCTTACGACCGGCTGCGATTTTGCTGAATGGCTAAAAACCTGTCCAGTCACTCAATTGGACAGGGATTACTGTGTCCTTTCCTGAAAAAACGTCTTTTGCTGCCTGAGATTTCAATATTTTTTCACATCTGCCTGCAATTTCCTAGCTGAAAAATCGCCAGTCAATCCCTTTTTTTTCAAAATCTTTGCTAAAAACCTGCCTCAAAATATTTTTCAATTCGCAAAATTATTGGTTTGCGGATTTAAGGTCTTTGGTCATTTTTTTTGCCGTTCAATTTTTTATTTCTATCTTTGCCGCGATAATTGTCCAGTGTAAAACAAGGACATTCAGGGTATAAATTCCCTGTATTTTTGGGGTTTAATATAAAAGAACAGTTATAAATATGGTAATTATATAATAAATAACGGTATTCGATATAAAAACGGATACATTCGTTGTTCCTGTTTCGTTCAGGAGTTCAAAAATGATTTTCCGAAACTTTTTTTGGTATATTTCGTATCACTAACTAATAATAATTGTATTTTTTGCTTATTAAGCAGCAATGGTAAAAGATGATAATACATAATAAAATTGTCGGTTTCTTGCAGGCAATGCGTAAAACGTTGTTTGTACTGTTGGCGGTAGCCTTTGTGGGTTTGCCGGCGGCAGCAAAGGATTACTATGTCGCCGTTACCGCCGTTAGTGCGGGCAACGGCACTTCACCGGCAGACGCCGCCAATATCGCCGGTTTGAAAACCTTTTTGAGCACGTATAACAAGGCAACCGACGCCAATCTGCATGTCTTTTTTGCGGCAGGAACCTATACGATCCCTGCCGGCGGGCTTTCGTTCAACGCCACTGCCGCCAATATCAGCGGACTGACCGTAACATTTGCCCCGTTGAACGGGGGAACCGTTATTTTGGAAGGCGCCACCTCCGGAACATACCTCAACAAACTGCTGACCATGCCTGCCTCGTCCGCCGGAAACCCTTTGACCGTAACCATCAAGGACGTCATCATCAGAAATTTCAATTCCACCACCACCGCTGATGAAGATGGTAACACGTCCCTGTTCACCGTCAGAAGATACAATATCCTCAATCTGAAATCCGACAGCATCAATAATATTTCAAGTCGCAGGAATCCTTTCGTAGCGCTCGGACAGGACGCTACACTCAATGTCGACAGCTCGAAAATATACAACATCATCAAGGATGGCACTAGCGCATACGCCATATTTGAAACCGCAGGTACCAACAGTACGCTCAATTTCACCGCGTCCGTACTGTCGGACTGGGGACATTCCTCAAACTCGGGAAACACATGGGCAAACATGTTCTATCTGGAAGACGCCAACTCCACATTGACCATGCGCGGCTGTACCGTCAAAAACTGTCATCCGCAGATGTCTTTAATCTCCTGCGTAAGCGCTACCAACAGCACGATCACCGTAGAAAACACCACGTTTTACAACAACAGTTCTCCGGTGAATGGGGATGTCAGCGGACTTTTTGATATCGATGACGGGATGGCTTCATTTACCGATTGCCGTTTCACGGAGAACCGAATCAACACGGGAAATTCGACTTACGGAAGAATGTTTTATATTCACAGCAATCATCAAGTAACCATTACAGGTTCCACCTTCTCCGGCAATACGATTTCCGGATCGAACAGCCGTATCATTTACCATTACGATATAGGAGACCTTACAGTGGCGAACAATACTTTTTCCAACAATACGGGGATGAGCGCCGCCATACGCCTGTATGAACTGAATACCTCCGGCAATAAAGCCGGCGTCATCAACAACACCTTTTACAATTCCGGAGACATTGAACTTTCTGTTTCGTCTAATGCCGTCGTGCGCAACAACCTGTTTGTAACTACCGGCGGCATTACCGGTACTACCGGCGCCATTGCCCGCAACATTTTCAACAACAGTTTTTATGAAACCGGCATTTCTTCCGGCGCGCCTTTGGACTCGGCTACCGCCCTTTATGTGGAAGACTTCCTGTCCGGCGAGGAAGGAAAGCCGCAGGTGCATGCCCTGAAAATGAGCAAAGGCACCATTCCCATCCTGAAAAGCGGCGGAACCGCTGCCGCTACGGGTTATGCCTCCTTTTTGCTCACAGACCAGCGGGGAGTTCCGCGACCGGCAAAAATTTCCGTAGGCGCATACGACCGGCGGGAACATGTAATGGCGGACACTACTTACGTCATTTATTACAATCCCGATATAGGATTGCTGGCGCCCTACACGGAAGACATGAAACAATATGTAAGGGATAGCACAGGCATGGGCGCGCCGGCGCACTTTGTCATTATTGCACAACCGGACGTGATCGGCACGGTGGAGCAGAACCCCGCCGACAGTTCCGAATTTCTCATTTACCCGCGCGTGAAGCAGGGAAGCGCTCCGCCGCAGCCGGATATCGGTACCGTGGGGAAACCTTCCGAATTAACCTACGAGGTAACCATCGGAGATATTGTCAAAACCGGAAAACTGACTGTTTCCATTGTCAATACCGGGCTGCCCAGCGGATTGCTGGACGAAAGCATGTTACGGTGTTACGGCACAATGGGAACGGAGCTGTTCGACGCCAATTACAAGTACATCTCCCGTAATGTGAACGGAAAAGAAAAACGCTACGACGGGTTCTCCGTTCCTTTGGTGGGCGACCTCAACGGCGACGGAAAACCGGAAATCGTGGTGCTGGCTATTGACTATCTGAACAGTTCCGACGGTACAGGGCTTGAACTGTTTTTGGAAGCCGACGCCACGGACATCGTGATACTCAACGGGCAAACGGGAGAGGAAATAGTACGGCATCCCGTGCCGTTCCAGTGGGATTTCAGGGCGGTTCCCACCCACAGTACGCCTTCGTGGATGGCGCTGGTGGACGCCGACCGCAACGGACAAGCCGAAATAATCCTTGCCTGCGGACGGCATCCCACTGCCAGTCATGCCTACAGTAAAAGACTGGTGTCATACAAAATCACCGTCAATAGCGCTACCAAAGCCATTACCGGTCTTGCGGAAAAGTGGGTTTCCAATGCCACCTATGCCGAATCAAGTACCGAAAGCGCCACCAAATCAAGTCCGTTGCTGCAGGTGGTGGACTTTAACCCCGACGGAACGCCGGCAAGTTCGCCCGAAATTCTGGTCTATAACAAGATTTTCGACGCCCAGACGGGACAACTGAAAGTAGAGTTGCAAACATTGCAACCGACTCCCGATTGGAATGCCAGAAACGCCGCCATCAGCTCCTACCACGACTTTGCCTACACCGGACGCAACAGGAACACACGTTTTTATGACAACGCTATTCCCGGCGACCGGAACATCGCTTTTCCATCCGTGTACGATCTGGACGGCGACGGCAACATGGAAGTGATTGCCGGCGGAAAAGTGTATTATGACATCAATCCGGCTAACGGAAGCTATAGCGTAAAATCGGCAGACGCCGCCGTCTTCAATTTGGGGATAGGCGACGGATATACCGGAGTGGCGGACGTGGACGGCGACGGGATTGCCGATATTGTGGTGGTAGCCTTTGACGACGACGGCGGAGTGGTGCAATTGGGTTACGGCACCGGTTCCATGCGCATTAAGGTGTGGGATCCCGGATTTCTGACCGTACAGAACGATACGATTGTGGGCGTGACGGATAAAGCCAACCACCCGCCGACCCTGAAAGCCAGCGCGAGCGTGCCGCTTTCCTTCATTTACCGGCAGGGATCGCACTCATACGTATATATCGGCGATATCGACGGAAAGGTACAGGAAAAAAACGGGAAACAATACAAACTCCCCGAAATATCCGTGCTGGGTCCCCGGTTTTATATCAACGGCAGCTACACCGACAATACCCCCTCCATTCCGTTTCACCCGAATGTCGGCAGCCCTACCTTCGGCAACTATACCACCAACGGAATAGGAGTACTGGCAGATAATACCGCGCGGGGAGCGCTGATGTGCTGGACTTGGGACGTGAATGAAACAGATCCGGCACAAAAGCTGAAAGTGTCCTTCGCAATGGAGCATGCCGACTTTTCGCTCAATACGGGGTTTACCTTTTTTGATTTCGATAACGACGGAATACAGGAAATATGTTATCGTGACGAATTTTTCCTGCGGATCATCAGCGCCTCGCAGCCCGTTGTCAAGCTCGGCGAAACAAGCCCCAGCGTGGTCAGGTTCAGGCGTAACGTAAGTTCCTACACGGGCTTCGAATATCCGGTAGTTGCCGACATCGACGGCGACAGCAGCGCCGATCTGGTGGTGATGGGTTCCCTGAACTTTCTCCCCAACGGCGTTCAGGTAGAAAACGACGCGAGAGGATATGTCTATGCTTTGCAGGCAAACCCCGCCACCACACGCTTTGCCCCGGCGCCCAAGGTCTGGAACCAGTTCATGTATTCGCCACTGAAAATCAACGAAGACCTCACCACGCCCATCAGGAATTTCCATCCGCTGGCGCCCGAATACGAATTTACCAAGAAAAGCGATGTGGACATGGGATTAGGCACCAAAACCCGCATCTACAACAACACCATTACGCAGGTGGTGAAATCGGCGGTGATCGACGGAGTGCTGCAACCGGTAATTCCTTTTCCCGACGCCGACCTGTTCAACGTGAGCATTGATACCGCCCAGCTCAAGCTGCGCTTTTCCATCCGCAATCTGGGTGAGGCCACGCTCAATGCCGATACGAAAATCCGCATCTTCAGGGGAAGCGCCGACTATATCCCCTGCGGATACGTGGATGCGATGAAAGTAGGCGTTGATCTGTTCATGAATGAAACGGCGCATTACGAGTATGCGTTAAGCGGTTTAACCGATCCGTTGCTGTACAATTACACCATCCGCGTCGCCGACTCTACCTCCAATTGCCCTCCCGACGACTGTCCCGATTGCAGCAATTGCACCAACTGTCCCGACCTGTTCACCGAATATTACGCCGACTGTAACTGGGCGAACAACGTAGCGGAACTCGGTTTGTTCGTGCTGCGCGACGACGCCTATACCGTCGTTCAGCGCCGTACGGTCATGCTGGATATACTGGATAACGACAGTATTCCGGAATCCTGCCTTTCCTCGCTGCAACTCACCAGCGCCATGATCACCACCCCCGACGGCACGGGCGTGATGTCGGGCGATTTCGGCGTCTTTACGCTGGTGGGCAACCGTCTGAAATATACCGCTCCGCTTACCTATACCCCCGGAGTGGTGACGCTCACCTACAGGATCACCTGCAACGGAGTGGTGCGCCAAGCCAGCATATACATTTATATAGTGGAAAGCTGTTACGATACTTTTGTCGCCTGCCGGGGAATACCTTATACTTTATGTTTGAGGGAACATCCGCCGGAGGTGGAATTTGAATGGTTTGAACGGGAACAGGACATTTATCCGCTGCCCGTATCGCTCATTCCGCCGCACATCGCCGATCCCGACCAGGATGTGTCCTTCTGGGTGAAGCCGAAAGTGAGCACCTATCCCGCCGTTGATTTCCCGCGTGCGGAGATACGGATCAATATACTGAAAACCGGACGGCTGTTCCTGTTACCAAATAAAGACTGACCATGAGATGAAGCGCGCCACACGGACATATCGACAGAGCGGCAGGCAGGGAAGAAGGCTGCCGGCGCTTGCAGCGGTCATCCTGCTGTGGTGGGCGCACGCGCCCCTCTGCGCCCAGATGCAGTGGGAACCGCTGCCCGACAGCGTGCGCGTTCATGCCGACACCGTCCTTTACCCGCACGGCTACCATGCGGGGTATTTGCCGCCCAACTCCCCCGCGACGTATGAAGAAACGGACACGGTGATGATCGGCGCCCGCGAGTGGCATTATTTCGTCTTTGCCGACTCCATCTACAACGTCGGGTATTACCGGGACGCTGCCGGCTGCCTCGAAACGGAACTTACCGAGTCGCACTTTCTGTGGGAAGCGCCCGCGGCTGCCGGTTCGTTAAAATACCTCCGACCCAACGACTCCACGGAGACCTCCCCCCATGCAATGATCGACTGGACGGGGCTGAGCGACGGCGTGGACACCATTTTCATCAGGGAACATCCGCGCATGTACGACGACATCCTGCTGGGCAATAACGTGATTTGTCCGGGCGACACCGTGATCGTTCCCGTGATGGTGATCGACCGCCCGAACGCGATGTTCAAGTCGCTGCCGGGCGCGGGACGGGCGGTTACCGAATGTCCGCCGGGCTTGAGCGCCGCCTCCCCGCATGTTGTTCACCTCCCGCTGATAGTCGTTGACAGCATCCCCGCCGGCGACCTCATCGCGCGGCACGATTCCATCAATCAGGCGCAGGGCGGGCTGTACATCACCTATCAGGTGGAAAAGGAGAACGGCGGCGCGTATGCCCTCCTGCCCGGCTATCCCGCAACGGACACCCTGCACACCTTCAATGTGCGGGAAGACGTGTTGCCGGTGCGGTTCACCGAATACGGGCTGTACAGGATCACCATCCTGTCCGTTTCCAACAGCATTGCCGAAAAATGCGGCGTGGGGGGGCTGGTACAGAAAGCCGGCGGGGAAAACCGCTTTGCCTGCACCCTGATCCCCCAGCCCGCCGTCAAGGACGCTCACCATATTAGAAACAGAAGGAGATGAGGAAGATTTTCACATACGGTATGATATGGCTGATGGGCGTGTCGGCGGCGGTCGAAGGCGTGTACGGGCAGGACTATTCCTTCTCCTACGCCATCGACAGCGTGGAAACACCCCTGCCCGGAAGGGATTACTACCGGCGCGGATACAACAGGCTGAGCGTTCCTCCGGAACATGTCCCGCCTGTGGAAAGCGCCGGCGAAACCATCGACTCGGTAACGGTGGGCGGCGTGCTGAAATACTTCGTGATGCCCGACAGCGCCATCAACTACAGCTGGTACACGCCGGAAGGGGAGATCATTGATCTGTTCGACACCCTTCACCTGGTTACCTCCTTCCGCTGGAGCATCACCCACGAAGGCACGGGAGCGGACGAGAACCGGCACATACTGTACCACCCGACGCTCGCCATCACCTCCGCCGCGCAGAAGACGCCCTTCCACTCCGTGCAGTGGAACAGCCTCAACGTGGGCGGCGACGCGGATACGCTTTATGTGGCTTCGGCGTTTTACGGCTGCGGCGGGCAGAACGCCTCCCTCTGCTGCATCGGCGACCTGCTGGCGACGCCGGTGCGCGTGATCGGCAAACCCTGGGCAACCTTCGACACCACCGCCGGAGCGTTCAACCGGATCGTTTGCATGAAGACGGGAACAGACACCCTGATCACGATCCCCATGTACGCCGCCTCCCCCGACATGAACGGCGACAAGCGCCTGCAGGTGGCTTACAGCATATCCAAAAACAGCGTAATGCTGGATCGGGACACCGTTCCGGCGTCGGCAACGGGCGTGGCGGAGATCACCTACAGGTTTGCCGCATACGGCGTGTACAGGCTCGAAATAGAGGACGTCACCGACCGCATTTCGCGGAAAAGCAACGTCCACGGAACGTCGCCGTTCAAAAGCAGCCACAGCCACGTGTTCGACGTCATCATCGCCCCGCCGCCCAAGCTGTCGCCGCCATACAGAATACCAAACCGGAAAAAGAATTGAAAATGAAGAATGAAGAGGCATATTAAACTCTATAACGTTTTTACCATGATACGTGCAATTGCAGAGATGCGGCGCGCCACGTCTCTGCAATGCGCCGTCGTTGCGGCAATGGGGACAGTCCCGCAGGGACGACACTTTATTAGTGGTCGCGACCACTTCGGAGGTGGTCAGGGAACCGTAGCATCGCAGCGGGAGCAGCAAACCCCGACAGGGTTACGGAGACGGGGCAATGGCATCAACGCCTTCGCCACCGTAGGGGCGTTGCGCGCAACGCCCGTACCAATGCAGGGAACGCCCCTACCCATGCAGGGAACGCCCGTACCAATGCAGAGAACGCCCCTGCCCTCGCAGGGAAGGCAGCAAACCTTATTTCCTGCAGGAAAACCTTAATACCTGATTGATAAATTCAATCATTGGATAAATAAATTGAATGAACAAAAAAATCATCATCAACGTAAGTATATATAAACAAATAAATAAACCGTAATATAAATAAATTTAATAAACAAATAAATTAATAAACAAATTTAATAAATAAATAAATCAGTAATAAACAAATAAATTTTAAGAAAATGAAAGCAAGTAGATTTTTAAGAACAGGATTGAGTGCAGCCATGTTGTTGCTGTTGTCGGCAGGCGCTTTTGCGCAAAGCCAGGGGGATTATTCATGGTGGAGACAGGAATGGAGACAGATAGATCCCGCCAAAGAGTTAACACCGCCCAACGACACGAGTTATGTAATGTTTCAGGAAACGTCCCCGTGGAACGAAAGCAGGGATACCGTTACCATCGGCAGCCGTATGGCGTACAAGATGTTAGGCGACACTGCCATTGCCCGTTATGTGTCGGAAGGCAAGCTGCATCCCTCGCAGTTCAAGTGGGTGTTCAAGACCAAAAAAAATATTGGCGGACCGGCGTACACAGGCGCAATTGCTGTTGCCGTTAATGCCGCCGATACGTTTCGTTTTACCAAGTATCAGGGATTGACCACCGCAGTGAATGCAGCCACCCTGAAATCGGAATTGCCGTTTATCGGTCCTCCCGCTTATCCCGCTTATGTCGGAAATGTGGGCGGCACCTATGACCCTGCCGCCGACCTTACCGGACGGGGATACTTCCATGATCTGAAAGAGATCAACGTGAAATATTCCGGAGGCGGACACGATGCTTTAGCGAATGTAGCCGTAGGCGATTCGATCATGCTGCTGGTGAATGAAATCCCCGTCAGCACCGCCGATGTTCCGATGTGCGAAGGCGTGGGCGTTGACGATGTTACGGACTCCATTGCCATTATCCATGTCGTGGACGTTCCCGAATTAAGGTGGAAAACCGGATGGGATCACAAAATAGTAGCCTGCGCATCGGACTCCATCAGCTTCGGGGTAAACGTGGAACTGCTGGGGTACGGACCGTGGGTGGTACGTTACAAGATCGAGAAAACCGTAGGCTCAGATATTTACACCTCCCCCAGCGATACAACGGTGGTGGGTATAGCGGGCAGTGTCGGTACGAGTACCAGCCCTTTTACCTATCTGACTTTGCCGGGTTCGCAGTTTAAGGGAGGTCCTGGCGACAAGTTTGAGGTGACCATTCTGGATATTACCGACCGGTTTTCGCGCAAGTCGCTGGATTACCTGCCCGGTAGAGTACCTGCCGGTATGAGCGGTAGCGGCGATGACGACGATCCCACGTTTGAGATCGAGCTGATACCGCAACCGCAGACAAAGAGATTGCAACACGTAAGGAACAGGCGATAAGCAGTTACATCGCAGAGCGACTTTCATTTTCTAAAATATGATGAGGCCGTGGCTTTCGTGCGGGGAAACTCCCCCCGCGAAAGCCTGCGGATCATTATTATTTCGGAAGGGAAGGGAACATTCATTCATCCGTTCATCCGGATGAGATGCGTGCCTTGCACGGGCATGCGGCGCCATACGCGCGGCATGAACGGGTAGCGGTACGGGATCGCGATGCGCAGTCTATGCTTTATGGTCGTGTAATATATTATTGTCATCATTTTGTTCGGATACAAACACATATTGTTTTTTGCAGTAGCGTTGCAGACACTCCTTGCGACTTCGGGACATGCACAGGTGCATCTCGAACTCGACTCGGTATTCTGCGTCGGTACGCAGTCCCTTTTCTACGCTGAGCGCAGCGCGGGAAGCGGCTCTGTGTTTGAATACGACGTCCCCCCCCAAGCCGGCTACATCACCGAAAACTATACGGGAACAGACGGCGATTCGATATGGATACAGTGGGGCATGACGGCAGGGATGTACCGCATCGGCGTGCGTGAACTTCCGGCAGGCTACGGGCAGGACGCAACGGTTTGTGCGGGCGAATGGGCATACAATAATGTATATATAACGGAAGGAGTGAAACCCGTCTTTGCGCAGCAGGCATACAGGCTCTGCGACAGAACGGGCGTACAGGTCTCCTTCAATGAGGACGATTTTCTGAACTACTGGTGGTCGGACACCAGCATACACAACAACAAGGTGGTTCATCCGGGCATTTACGAGCTCCGGGCAATCGACAGGAACCGGTGTCCCTCTTCGGCGACGCTTACTGCCCTGCCGGGCATCACGGCTTCGCTGGGCAACGACACCATCATCTGCATGCCGCAATTCAGGCTCTCCGTACTTGATGCGTCGGCGAACCCCGAAGGCACCGTTTATACATGGTGGTCCACCGAAGACGAGCTAAAGGGAGCAGTGATCAAATCGGGCGACGATCCTTACCTGTCCGTTTACGAACACACGCTCCAGCGCGACGTGCTGTACTGGGTACACGCCAAATATGAAGAGTGCGCGGCAGGCGACACCGCCATGATCATCGCATGTACGCCGGAAGAAGAAGACCGGTGGGAAATACCCAACACCATCACCCCCAACAACGACGGACAGAACGACGTTTGGAACATCCGCCAGTTGCAGGATTACCCGAACTGCGAAGTGGAAATCTTCGACCGCTGGGGACGCAGGGTGTTTGTTGCCCGCAAAGGCTACACGCCCCCCTGGGACGGCAAGGACATGAACGGCAGGGCGCTGCCTGTGGAAGCCTATTATTACATCATCAAGCTGAACGACGGCAAACAACGCTCGCCGCTGATCGGTACCATCCATATCGTGAAGTAAATGAAGCGCAGCCACAAAACATACGGTTTTACCATCCTTCTCCTGCTGACGCTGTTGATCTCCCCGGAAGCCCTCAGCCAGCAGTCGCAGATGTACACGCATTATTTTTTCGACCGGTTCCTGCTGAATCCGGCAGCGTGCGGCAGTAACGGCTATTCAGCGCTGGGAGTGACGGTAAAAGACCAGTGGACGGGCATCAAGGAAACCCCCTTCGTGCAAATGTTGTCCGCACAGGCTCGCGTACCGCGCACAGGACTGTTCGGCACGCGGAAAAAACGCCCCACGGGCATTTTTTCACCCGAAAACGTGGGCGTAGGACTGTCGCTCTACAACGACGTCAGAGGCTACGTGCGCACTACCGGCGCGCGGTTCGCCTATTCCTACCACATCAAAACGGAAACGGAACAACTCTCGTTCGGCTTGGCGCTCAACCTGTTTCAACTGTTCATGGACAGAAACAAAATACTTACGGAATACGACGACGACTTTATCAACGCCGCCCGGCTGAACAGCCTGATCCCCGACGCGGCGGCAGGCATTTACTACACCACGCGCTACCTCTACGCGGGCTTGTCCGCCTCCGACCTGTTCCAGTCCTATCTGGCGCTGGGCGGCAGCAACACGTCCAGCTACCGTATCGAACGGCAATACAACTTAATGGCAGGCTATATCTTTGAACTGGACCGCTACTGGAGCCTTTCACCCTCCGCGCTGGTCAAGATGACCGAACTGCCCGTCGCACAAATGGACGTCAACGCCACGCTCTATTACGACGACCGTATATGGGGGGGCGTGTCGTACAGAACGGGCGGAGGAGGAGTGCCGGGAGGCGTCAACGTCATGTTCGGCGCCGCCTACAAACAATATTTCTTCGGATATGCCTTCGACTACGTGCTGAGCAACATCCGCCGCTATTCCTTCGGCTCGCACGAAGTGATGCTCGCCATCACCTTCGGACAAAATGATCGCTACTACCAGTGCAACTTCTCCAAGATAAAAAGAAAAGGCAAAGCGGTAGCGTGTCCCCAAATCTCCCGCAGATGGTCCGGCAACAGCTATTAAAGGAAGCGGAATAAATAAATGACAATACATTATTGGTATGCGCCGGCGAATCCCGAAGGGAGCATAGCCGTCATGCCCGGAACAACAACACGCTGTGGATAAGCCGTAAGGGGCGACACGTTATTAACCGCATGCTTCGGCTTACGGACAGGACAGTATCCATACGCTCGTTCGGCGTAGCGTCTCGCTACGTCGAAGCTAAAAGCGAAGCTCACGCTTCGCTACAAATCGGGTTTGCAAGCCGGAGGCCTGCTTTTACCTGCGGCGTAGCGAGACGCTACGCCGAACGAATGGCACAAGTCACATACCGCAGTCCCTGCCGGACTTGCCGGATCGGAGGGATACTTCTTCCGCAGGTTGCGCTTCGCTCCACCCACGGTTAATAAAGTGCCGTCCCGTGCAGGACTTGGGAACGTATGTGACAATTTGAACGGCGAAGCCCTCGCCGAAGGTAAATGCACCCCTTTCAAATTTGTTTCCCGTTTTGATATGCTCCAAAGATAAAAAATGCTATTTTTGCACAATGGAATATAGAGAACAGAAAACATCCGACGGACATCACAAGGATTACGACAGCGCGTTGACGGTGAATCCGGGCATAGAACAGCCCCCGGCAGTGAATGACGCTTCGCTGCAACGTTTCCTTAATCGTTCGCGCAGCGCATTGAGCCTCGATGATTATACAAACGGCATTCTCCACGGCAACCGTACCCTGTTGAGCAAAGCCATTACATTAGTGGAAAGTTCGTTGCCGGAACACGAAAAAATGGCGCAGGACATCATTGAACGGTGTTTGCCTCATGCGGGCAAGTCATTGCGAATAGGGATCACGGGAGTACCCGGTGCGGGTAAGAGTACATTCATCGAAGCGCTGGGCGGTTACCTTACCTCCGTCGGGAGAAAACTGGCGGTGCTTGCCATCGACCCGTCGAGCGAGCGCTCCAAGGGCAGCATACTTGGCGACAAAACCCGCATGGAACAGCTTTCGTCCGATCCGAACGCTTTTATCCGTCCTTCTCCCTCGTCGGGTTCGCTGGGCGGAGTAGCCCGCAAAACGCGCGAAACCGTTTTCCTGTGCGAAGCGGCGGGGTTCGATACTGTTTTTATTGAAACGGTGGGGGTAGGGCAATCGGAAACCGCCGTACATTCCATGACCGACTTTTTCCTGTTGATACAGATCGCCGGAGCGGGCGATGAGTTGCAGGGCATCAAACGGGGCATCATGGAAATGGCAGACCTGATAGCGGTGAATAAAGCCGACGGCAACAACATCGAAAAGGCGCGGCTTGCGCAGGCGCAATACCAAAGCGCCCTGCGTCTGTTCCCCAAACCGGCGTCGGGATGGGAGCCGCAAGCCACCACCTGCTCCTCCGTCACCAGCGAGGGCGTCGGTAAAATATGGGAACTGATCCTGCAATACGAACAATTGACCCGCAACAACGGCTATTTTGAAAACAGAAGGAACCGTCAGGCACAGTACTGGATGAACGAAACCATTCGCAACAGCCTGATCACTCATTTCTATGCGCATCCGTCCATCGAAAAATTACTTCCCGCGTATGAAGAAAAGGTATTAAGCGACCGGACAAGTTCCTTTGCGGCAGCCCGCGCCTTGCTGGAGGAATATTTTTCAAACGGGACGTCCGGGAAATGACCGGTTGATGTAAAGGGAGGAAGCAAATCATATTTAGAAATGAAAAATTAATAACTTAGGCGTTGTCATTAAATAAGTATATCAGGAGAACCACCCACTGCCCCCTCCAGAGGAGAACCACCCCCTGCCCCCTCCAGAGGAGGGGAATCCCCTGTACACGACGGGTGAGATTACAATCCCGGATGACGCGTTTATGTCAATAAAATGATCCGTTTATTGATGGACAACTCCTTAACACTGCATTGTTTGCAGGTTAATTGTCCTGAAAGGACAGATTTTCATCACCGCAGGTCTCTGACCTGCGGACAACGAAAATCGGTAACACCGCCTGAAAGGCGGGACTTTGAAATAAAATTAAGTCCTGCCTTTTTCTCCCTTTGGTCGAAGAGCGTCAGTTCAGGCAGAAATAAGTATTTGTTGTGTCCGCAGGTCAACGACCTGCGGTTATGAAAATCAAGCCCTTCGGGCTAAACCGGCATACTTTATTCATTCCACGTTCCTTAACAGCCAAAAGTAATGATCATTTATACTGCACTCGGTTA
>JAISRX010000123.1 GCA_031273395.1 Bacteroidales bacterium
GACTTTGAAATAAAATTAAGTCCTGCCTTTTTCTCCCTTTGGTCGAAGAGCGTCAGTTCAGGCAGAAATAGGTATTTGTTGTGTCCGCAGGTCGCCCGCCTGCGGTTATGAAAATCAAGACCTTCGGGCTAAACCGGCATACTTTATTTATTCCACATTCCATAATACATTGATACGAGTGAATAAATACGTAAGAATTATGTCTGATCGTCCGGAAAGAGGTTTGCACACCTGCGAAACGGTTTCCGGGAGTTCGGACGGCAGGAAACGCCATGAAATTTTTACTGTTGCGGTCATTTTTTGCCTTATTGATTTAAAGTGTAAAGGTAATTCTTTTTTTGATGTGTAAGTCCGAACCCTGATTTTTACGGTAAGAAATTAAGAATAACCAACTTATAATAATTTATGCTGAGATGATTGAATTTTGCAATGCCGGCGTCCCGTTAAGGATGCATCTTTAACGGGACGCCGGTAAAGGTGATACTGTTTTTTCTACCGGGCGATACATTCCCGACGGAATATTGTTGGCAAATTCAAATTATTACAGGTGATTTGTTTTTCATTACTTAACCGGCAAAACAACCCTGTCAGCCACTGCCGGTTGGGGGTTGCGCGGATGGGGTATTCCGGGCTACCAGGGTCGCCCTGTCTGCCAGAATCATAATGTGGTTTCCGGACAATTTTTATTTTTTATTTATTTTTTTGAAGCCGGAATAAAGTTTGGCACGATAATTGCATCTGAATAATCAAAGGATTAATAAAACATAAATAATTTCATATAGCAGTAGTTTTTTCTCATAAGTTAATAGTTGTATTAAGAAGAACCGTTCGGGAGAACCGTTCTTCTTTTGTTTTTACATGTTTCCATACTGTTTTTCTATTCCGTCAAGGGTTTGCATCAGTTCTTCCGCATCCGGGGAAGTGACCAGGGTCATGCGAGTTTGTTTGAAGTCGGGCAGGCATTTGAAATAGTTTGCCAGATGGCGGCGCATCTCAAGGATACCCACCGGAATACCTTTGTATTCAATGGATTTTCGGAGGTGCATCTTCGCCAGTTCCACCTTTTGGGCGACAGAAAGCGGCGGCATGTGCGTTCCGGTGGTCAGGTAATGTTTGATTTCGGCAAAAATCCACGGGCGTCCGCAGGTAGCCCTGCCGATCATAATGCCGTCCACGCCGTAGCGGTCGAACATTTCTTTGGCTGTTTCGGCGGAAGCCACGTCGCCGTTGCCGATCACGGGAATGTGCATGCGGGGATTGTTTTTCACCGCGCCGATGAGCGTCCAGTCGGCTTCGCCCTTGTACAGTTGCGCCCGTGTGCGCCCGTGAATGGTGATGGCGGCAATGCCGGCGTCCTGCAGGCGTTCGGCAACATCGACAATATTTTTGGAATTTTCGTCCCATCCCAGCCGCGTTTTTACGGTCACGGGCAATTTGACCGCTTTCACAACGGCTTGGGTCATTTCCGTCATCAGGGGGACGTTGCAGAGCATCCCTGCGCCGGCTCCCCGCGTGGCGATCTTGCGCACCGGGCAGCCGAAATTAATGTCGATCAGCTCGGGGCGCGCTTCTTCGGCTATGCAGGCTGCCTGCGTCATTGCGTCCGTCAGGTGGCCGTACAGTTGTATGCCGACGGGACGTTCCCCTTCCTCTATCGCCAACTTGCCGAGCGTCTTCCTGACGTCGCGAATCAGCCCGTCGGACGACACGAACTCGGTGTACATCATATCTGCGCCGTAATGCTTGCAGACATGTCGAAAGGAAGCATCCGTAACATCCTCCATGGGAGCAAGAAACAAGGGGCGCTCGCCCAAATTAATCGTACCGATTTGCATTTACTGAAATTGTTTTTGTATTTTTGCAAAGTTAAATAAAAATCAAAAATGCGAAAAGGTCTTTTTGAAAGGTCATCACCTTTTACCCAATTAATGTTCACCCTGTTTACTATGCTTGCGAGCATGCTGTTGCTGATGTTCGTGGGCTTGCTGCTTGCCCCGCCGGCAGTCGGCGTTTCCCTGCCCGAAATTATCGCCATGACGGGGAACGGGGAGATCAACCATCATCTCCCGCTGATGCGCTACATGCAAACTCTACAGGGGATTGCCCTGTTTATCGTGCCTGCCTTCTTTCTGGGATACCTGTTTGCAGGCAGCGCCACGCGCTATTTTTCCCTGCGCAGCACAGCGCCGGGGCGATGGTTTGTCGCCGTCCTGTTTGTGATGATGCTGGCTGTGCCGCTGATTAACCTGCTGGCGTCGCTCAACGATATGATTGTTTTTCCGGAGCGTCTTTCGTGGCTGGAGAGCAGGTTTCGCAACGCGGAAGAAACTGCCCGCAGGGCTACCGAATTTTTTATGTCGGTGGACAACTTCGGGGGCATGCTGTTCAATATTTTCATGATTGCCGTCCTGCCCGGCATAGGGGAGGAACTGATTTTCCGGGGCGTCCTGCAAAAGATTTTCACGCGGTGGACGGGAAACGTACATGCCGCCATTGTCATCTCCGCTTTTCTTTTCAGCGCGATGCACCTGCAATTCTACGGGTTGTTCCCGCGCTGGCTGCTCGGCGTCATGCTCGGCTACCTGCTGGTGTGGAGCGGGTCGATATGGTTGCCCGTTTTTGCCCATTTTGCCTATAATGCCATGGCGGTGGTTGTTACCTGGTTTTCCCGGAAAGGGTATCTTCCGGAAGACATATCCGAGTACGGCGCAAGCTGGGACGTGATACCGGTAACCGTTATACTGACGGCTTGCTGTGTCCTGCTGCTGTGGAAACTGAAAATAGAAAGCAGGCGTCCGTTGCCGGTTGAAGAATAAATAAACTTAACATTAAAATGAATTATCAGCAATTATGCATGAAGGCATGTGAAACAGCCAAAGAAGCAGGCGGTCTCATCCGCGGGGAAGCAAGTGTGTTTTCCTCGGGCAGGATCGAAGAAAAAGGGCTTCATAACTTTGTGTCGTATGTGGACAAGGGGGCGGAAAAACAGATTGTGGAAGCGTTGTCGCAGCTTTTGCCCGAAGCCGGATTCATCACGGAGGAAGGCACCAACAGCACGCAAGGCGAGCGTTTCAACTGGGTGATTGACCCCCTGGACGGCACTACCAATTTCATACACGGGCTTTCTCCCTGCGCGGTAAGCATCGGTCTGCTGGAGAATTGCCGTCCCGTGGCGGGCGTGGTGTACGAAGTGTCGCTTGACGAGTGTTTCTATGCATGGAAAGACAGCGCGGCGTACCTTAACGGGAAAGTCATTCACGTGTCGAACAGGGCTTCGGTGCAGGACGGGCTGATTGCCACCGGATTTCCCTATTGCGATTATCACCGGATGCGTTCCTATATTGACTGTCTGGAGTATTTTCTGCGAAATTCGCATGGCGTGAGGCGGCTCGGATCGGCTGCCACCGATTTGGCATACGTAGCCTGCGGACGTTTCGAGGCTTTCTACGAATACGGGCTAAACCCGTGGGATGTTGCGGGCGGATTGTTCATCCTGCAACAGGCAGGAGGCAAAGTCAGCGACTTTTCGGGCGGCGACAATTACATTTTCGGCAAGGAAATGGTGGCTGCCAACGCCCTCGTGTTCGACGAATTTTTAAATACGGTACGGAAATACCTGAAATAATAGCTAATGGTTAATTTAATAATTAATATTTCAATACTATCATGAAAAAGATTGCTTTAGTCACGGGAGCTACTTCCGGCATCGGAAAGGCGACGGCGCAAATTCTTGCCCGCAACGGCTACAACCTGATGATCACCGGACGGCGAAAGGAACTGCTCGAGGAGTTGAAGGAAGAATTGGCGATTAAATACAATTGTGATGTGTTGGCGCTGCATTTCGACATTCGCAACCGCACGCTTGTCGAGGCAGCCATCGACCGTCTTCCCGCCGCATGGAAGAAAATAGCGGTGCTGGTGAACAACGCCGGACTTGCCACGGGATTGGCTCCGGTGCAGGAGGGAGTTGTGGAAGATTGGGAACAGATGATAGATACCAATATTAAGGGATTGCTGTACATCACCCGCAAGGTAGCCCCGCTGATGATCGAAGCCGGAAGCGGGCATATCGTCAACATTACCTCTATTGCCGGCAAGGAGGCGTATGAAAACGGCAACGTGTACTGCGCCACCAAACACGCCATAGACGCACTGACCAAAGGCATGCGCATCGACCTGCTGAAACACCGCATCAAAGTGACGTCCGTTGCGCCGGGCATGGTGAATACCGAGTTTTCCACCGTTCGTTTCAAGGGCGACAAGGCGCGTGCCGGTCAGGTGTATGAGGGCTTTGTTCCGCTTGAAGCCGGCGACGTGGCGGAGGCGGTTTGGTTTGCCGTGTCGCGTCCGCCGCATGTCAATATCAACGACCTGCTGATTATGCCCGCAGCGCAGGCAAACGCCGTTATCGTTCACCGGCAGACGGATCATTAACCGTTTATCATTAATCATATCATGGCAATGTCTTTTTCGTATCAGCATTTATTCGCCTTCACCACGGAGGTATTGCGGAAGATGGGATTTTGCGGGGAAGACTCCGCAGAGTGCGCCAGGGTTTTTCTGGCAGCCGAAACGCGGGGCATATCCACGCACGGGCTTATCCGCCTTTCGGATTATTTCAAACTGTGGGAAGCGGGACGCATCAACGTAAAGCCCGACATCCGCATAGTGCACGAAAGCCCGTGTACCGCCGTGATCGACGGCGACGGCACTATCGGCATGCTGCCCGCCGTCAGGGGAATGCAAACGGCTATCAACAAGGCGCAGACGGCGGGAACGGGCTGGGTGGCGGTGCGCAACTCGTCGAATTTCGGGATTGCCGGCTATTATGCCATGATGGCGCTGGAACACGACATGATCGGTTTTTCCTGCACCAACGCAAGTCCGCTGGTGGCGCCCACCTTTTCGGCTGTTCCCATGTTAGGCACCAATCCGATAGCTATGGCGGCGCCGGCAGGCAAACAACCGCCGTTTGTCGCCGATTTTGCCACAACGCCCGTCACGCGCGGGAAATTTACCGTTGCCTCAAAGAAAGGCGAGAAGATAGGTTTCGGCTATGCGCAGGACGCCGCCGGCAACCCTTCCGACGACCCTGCCGTCATCGAACGCGGCGGTTCCATGCTGCCGCTGGGCGGCGATCGTGCGCACGGAAGCCACAAGGGATATTGTCTGGGCGCGATGGTGGATATTCTTGCCGCCGTGTTGTCGGGCGCCAATTTCGGTCCATTCGTACCCCCCATGATGTCCTACCTGCCCCTTTTGGACAGGAAATCGGGCGAAGGATGGGGACACTTTTTCGGCGCCGTCAGGGTGGACGCTTTCATGCCGGCAGAAGAGTTTAAGGCGCGGATGGACCGGTGGATCGAGGTGATGCGCAAGGCAAAGCCCGCCGCAGGACAGTCATGCGTCCGCATCCCCGGCGACCCCGAACGCGAAAACGAAAAACGAACGGCAAAAGAAGGAATTACGCTGCTTCCGCAGGTAATAGCCGATTTGCAATCCATTGCCGAAAAGACAGGAGTGCCGTTTTGATTGAACAGGGCTTAATGGACAAAAGGAATGGTAAAATCGTTGTAAGTAATTATAAAATAGTAACTTTGCAGCAAAAATCAGAAATGGCAAAAAAATGCTTTTATTGTAGTTCTGTTTCAATCATCAAATATGGACTTAAAATAAAGAAACAGATATATTTATGCAAAGATTACGGCATTATGATTTCTCAACTTGTTTTTTAAATCCGAAAAATGTCCGTCCGGCGTATTGGTCGTCTTGGGTATTTTCAAGTCCGGATAATCTTCAAAAGTAAACAGGTAAGGCAAGTGTTTTTTTATACTCAAAACCGCACTTCGCAGACGTTTATGAGTGTAAATTTGCCGTTTTTTACCTGTTGTTTTTAATACAGAAATTTTCCTTTCGTTCAAAAAATACTCCCACTTGATTTGCCATTCTTTAAATAACGTTGTAAATTCTGTACGGCTCAGTTTTGGAAGTTGTAATATTATCTTTCTCAGTTTTTTAGCAGCATCTGTTTTCGGGTTTCCTGTCAAATAGCGGTTTACAATCCGAATCATGTGAAACTGACACATTTGCATCGGAATATCAGGAAACAAAGCAAATATTCCTCGCTTGCCATCACAGATAATTGATTGAATATAATACCTCTACGTCTGATTTCTTTTATTCCTGCCCCGTACAAAAGCAAGGTTTCGTGCTTGACAAAAACAAAGTATAAAATTTGTCCGTCAAGGCTGTTTTTGAACACCATCACGCCCCATGCCCGACCAAACATTACCACAGTGGCAACCGCCGGGAACTGCCTGTTTGGGGCAATTTTCACGCTGTCTATTTTGCGCTGAACAGTTCTTGCCGAACATCCATATTTCACCGCCAACTCGTTATAAATCTGTTTACCTGTACTGTATTCGCGCCAAATCAATTCTGCATCAATACGTCGCGTGTTTAAAAACTGACGACCGCAAGCATAGCATTTGTACAACTGTTTACCTCGTGTTTTTTGACTGCAAAACTATATAAATCAAATAGTAATAACATATAACAGCCTGCCATTTGTCCATTACGCCGATTTTTGTTATTTCTTCGCCCGCCTGATGCGCATTTTTTTTCATTTCAAAAAAACATTTATCCTTGCTCCATCAGAAATTCAAATTAAAATGGTAAGTTGTCACACAAATATCTTTTCCCTGATTTCCGGAGATTTCTCCGGAAGATACGGTGTTTTAGCCTCTCTATCTCCTCTGTTTTACTGAAAATACGGTAGTTGTATCATGCACTCTTTTGGCGCGCTCATCCCGTGCTGGAGAGTGCTGAGGGCATCGTCGTGCACATGCGTGGAAACATTTTTCGCATGCTTTAACCCAACTTGGCAATTTTCACCCCTCAAACAGTCCAAAATCAATTATTTTTACATATAGCCAAATTTTTACATCGCTGATATTCATTGTATTAGTAAAATTTGTCGCATTTAGAACTTGAATCTGCGCCCTGCAAAAACAGCCTAAATTTTGTCCATTGCATCAAATTTCCGTTATCTTTGTTGCCTTTAAACACCGTGTACGGAAGATATTGAAACACTCGTCATTTACCATATTGTTGATCTGGGTTACGTTGAGCATCGCGGGGATAGCCTGTTTACCGCTGCTGCACGTACAGTGGCAGCCGTCGCACACTTTGCCTGCGCTGACGGTGAACTACGCATGGCAGAACGTTTCGGGGCGGGTGGTAGAGCAGGAAGTAACCTCCGTGCTTGAAGGCGGATTGAACAGGATACGGGGTATCCGCAAGATTGCCTCCGTGTCGCGCAACAACGGCGGATACATCACCATTGAGTTCGACAAGGCTACGGACATGGACGCCGCGCGCTTTGAAGCCTCGTCCGTCATACGGCAACTTTACCCCAAACTGCCCGAAGGCGTGAGCTATCCCGCGCTGTCGCTCAACAGGGCGGACAACGAGCAGGAAAAGGCATTGCTCGTATATTCCTTGCAGGCTCCGGCAAACCCCGCCGGGATACAGCAGTACGCGGAAGAACGGATGAAACCGGCGCTGGCGCAGGTGGAGGGCGTCAACAGGATGGCGGTGTACGGCGCGTCGCCCTACGAATGGATGATCGAATACGACGCCGCGCAGTTGCAGGCGGCAGGGCTGACGCCCTACGCGGTGCAGCAGGCGGTGAGCAGGTATTACGGGGCGGAATCGCTCGGAACGGTGAGGGATACGGACGCCGGAGGACGCGAGGCGTGGATGCAGCTCTCCGTTGGTAACAGCGCTACGCGGCGCGCGCGACTCGAAGAAATACCCCTTGCGCAGGTCGACGGGCGGCAACTGCTGCTGGGCGACATTGCCCGCATCAGGCACGTCGAGCAGGAACCCGCATCATACTACAGGATCAACGGGATGAACACCATCAACATGGTGGTGTACGCTTCGGCGCAGGCAAACCACATTGTGACGGCAAAACGGGTAGCCGACAGGATCAGGGAGTTGGAAACCGCGCTGCCCGAAGGATACAGCCTGCGCAACGCCTACAACTCCACCGAACACATCGCCGACGAACTGAACAAGATTTACATCCGAACGGTGGCAACCATTTGTATTCTGCTATGCTTCATCCTGTTGATGACGCGCAAGTTCCGTTTCCTGCTCATCATCCTTTTCGGCGTTGCAGTCAATATTTGCATTGCGCTGGGAATGTACTTCCTGCTGGGCATTGAGTTGCACCTCTATTCGCTGGCTGGCGTTACCATTTCGCTGGGATTGATTATCGACAACACCATCGTGATGACGGAACATATCCGCAGCAGGGGCGACAGGCGCGTCTTCCTTGCTATTCTGGCGGCAACCGCCACCTCCGTCATCGCCCTCTCCGCGGTGTTCCTGCTGGACGAGCGGATGAAGCTCAATCTCGCCGACTTTGTCATCGTCGTTATTATCAACCTGATGGTGTCGCTGGCAAGCGCATGGTTCCTGACCCCTGCGCTGTACCGGCGGCTGGCGGGCGAAAACGGGAAACGCGAAGCCCCTGCCGGCGCTGCGGCAGGCGGCGGGCTACGGAAATCGGGCGCAGGACGGCAGAGAAAACTTGCCGTCCTCTCGCGCGTGTATGCCGCAACGCTTGCGGGCGTGCGACGCTACAGGCGAACGGCATGGGCGCTGCTGGCGCTTGGCTTCGGATTGCCGGTGTTCCTGCTGCCGGAAAAGGCGGAAGGGGAAAGCCGCTGGGCGGAGTTCTACAACCGGACGTTGGGAAGCACGTGGTATCTGGAAAAGGCAAAACCCGTGACGGACAGGATACTTGGCGGCGCGCTCAGACTGTTTGCCCGCTTTGTATATGAAGGGGCGCAGTGGAACGCCGGTCGCGAACGCACCACCCTTTCCGTGGTTGCCAACATGCCGCCCGGATCCACCATTGCACAGATGAATCAGGTCATGGAAAGGCTGGAAGCATACCTCGCCGGCTTCGACGCCATAGAACTTTTCACCGTCAGCATCGACAACCCGCAAAATGCGCGCATGGAAATCACTTTCGACAGGGCGCACGAGTTCGGCTACTTCCCCCATTACCTGAAAAACCGACTCATTGAGTGGAGCATCAATTCGGGCGCTGCCGAATGGGGCGTTTACGGCTTCGGCGACGGCTTTTCAAACCGCATGAGCGAAACGGGCGGCTCATACCGCATCCGGCTCTACGGCTATCACTACGAAGAACTCTACAGTCACGCCGAGCAGATAGCCCGCCGCCTGAAGGAAAACCCGCGCATTAAGGAAGTGAACCTGATGAGCCGTTTTTCGTGGTACAAAAACATCAACCGCGAATTTGTCCTGATCCCCGACGTGGAGCAGCTTGCCGCAAGCGGCATATCCATGCCGGAGTATTTCGTGATGGCAAGCAACGCTTCGGGCAACGAGCGGGTTGCTGCCGGAACGCTGATCGACGGCGCCTACCGGCAGGTGAAGTACCGCGCAAAGCAGCTGCCCGCCACCGACAAATGGGAACTCTACAACAGCCTCTTGCAGTCGGGCGACGCCCGCGTGAAGCTCTCCTCGCTGGGCAAAATGGTGAAGGAGCCGGAGCAGCGGGAGATTTGCAAGGAAAACCAGCAATATACGATGGTGCTGAGCTACGACTACGTCGGTTCGGGCAGGTTCGGACGGCGGCTGCACGAGCGCGTCATCAGGGAAGCCGGCGAAACGCTGCCTCTCGGCTTTAAAGCCGAGGACATGGACGGCGACAACTGGTGGCAGAAGGAACGCAAGCAGTACTGGCTGGTGTTGCTGATCATAGCGGTGATGTACGTGCTTTGCGCGATACTCTTCGAATCGCTGTGGCAACCGCTGGCGGTGATCAGCATGGTACCCTTCGGCTTCATCGGGCTGTTCCTGACCTTCTACCTGTTCCACCTGAATTTCGACCAGGGAGGTTTTGCCGCCCTGGTGCTGCTTTGCGCCCTGACGGTGAACGCCGCCATTTACATCATCAACGACTTCAACAACCTGAAAAAGACTTCGCCCTGCGCGCCGCGGCGCATATACATGCAGGCATTGCACGGCAAAATAATGCCCGTGCTGCTCACCATCCTCTCCACCATTCTCGGACTGATCCCCTTTGTGGCGGGCGAAACGCGCGAACCCTTCTGGTTTGCCCTTGCCGCGGGGACTATGGGCGGTTTGCTTTTCTCGCTGATAGGCATTGTGTTCTACCTGCCCCTGTTCTTCTTCGGGAAAAGCTCCCCCCGCCGCCGTTCACGCCGGTAGTCCGCCGCCGCCTTATTTCCGCACGTTGCGGCAGCAATGCTTGAATTTCTTCCCGCTACCGCACGGACACGGGTCGTTGGGGCGCACGGCCGGCTTCTGCGCGGCTTCCGCAACCGGCGGCTGCTTCTGCAGAGGCTGGCGTTTGATGCGTTCGCGCGCCCACGCCATCACGTTTGCCGGAGGGCGCTCGTTTGCCAGTTCTTCCGCCATGAAATCCATGTAGGGAGCCGCGTGGCGATAGAAATGCCTCAAGCCTTCGCACAGGTAATTCAATCCCGCTTCGCCGGAAGGCGTACTGATGATCCTGTTTTTGGGACACTCGCCGTTGCAGGCGAACAGGTAGGCGCAATCCCTGCAATATTGCGGGAGGCTTTCGCGTTTTGCCTGCCCGAAGGCAAGCTGGCGCGGGGAGTACATCATGGACACCAGTGAATCGGTGTGGATGTTGCCCAGCCTGTAGTCGGGAAACACGTAATGGTCGCACGCATACACGTCGCCGTTGTGTTCGATGGCGCCGGCGTGTCCGCAGGTTTCCGCATGGACGCAGATGGAGGTCATGCTGCCCACCCAGTTGGCAAGGATGGAATCGAAAGTAGGCACGTAGCGCTCGCCCACATCGTTGAGTACCCAGTCGTCGAAAATCCCGCAAAGGAAATTGCCGTAGTCCTTCGCCTTTACCGACCAGGGGGTAAGTGCGCCCGGTTTGCCGTCGCCGCCCGAAAGCAGGTGCAGCGATCCGGCGGGCAAATCGTCGGCTATCCGTTCCACAACGGGGGTGAACTGCATGTAGCGGCTGCCGGCGGACTTCAGGAAACGGTAGGTTTCCAGCGGATACTGCGCGTTATAGTCGTTGACCACCGAAAGCGTGTTGAACTCCACCTTGTGCTTCACCAGCAGCGACACCCCCCGCATCACCTCGCCGAAGGTCGGCTTCCCCGACTTGGTGAGCCGGTAGCGGTTGTGCACGTGTTCCGGTCCGTCGAGGGAAATGCCGATCAGGAAACCGTTGTGCGCAAAGAAGGAACACCATTCGTCGTTCAACAGCGTGCCGTTGGTTTGCAGCACGTTTTCAATGGTTTTGCCGCGATGGTATTTCCCCTGCAAATCGAGTATCTTCCGGAAATATTCCATTCCCAGCATGGTCGGCTCGCCGCCGTGCCACACAAACTGTATCACGGGAACGTTCTGGGATGCAATGTATTCCCTGATGAACTTTTCCAGAATGGCGTCGTTCATCCTGAAGCCGGAAGGCTGCCCGTACAGCTTGTCCTTTTCCAGATAGTAACAGTACCTGCAGTTGAGGTTGCAGGCCGGTCCCACGGGTTTTGCCATGATGTTGAAGACCAGCGGCACCGTTTGAAAACTTCTGTTCACTTGAAATAAATATGAATGTTACAAATCATTACCGACCGGCAAAGCTAATGAGATTTCCCGATAAAAAAAAACGTCTCCCCGCCTGCCGGTATGCCTGCCGGCTACCCGCCCGCCGGCGCCGGTTGCCTGCGAAACCTCTCCGCGCGGACGCCGGATGAAGCCTGCCGCAATGAAAACAGCCGGTATGTTTTACCATACCGGCTGCCCTCGTTACTACCAATTATTAATAAATCTAAAATCTACTGTTTTAATTCTAACCGCTAATTTTTCAAATCCAATCTTTTATTATGTTTTTTTTAATATCTCCAATTCTTATTTACGGGATGATGGCGGACTGTATTTCACACCAGGGACCTTTTTCGCCCGTGTTGTTTTCCCAACGGAGGGCGAAATATACGGTCTGCCCGCGCTGGTCGCCGCTAAAGGACATGGTGAAGGGCGACCGCGTGTCGAACTCGCTGTGCCTTAAATCGTCCCAGTTAACCGGCGGCGTTGCCGAAATGAGCCAGCGTATTTCCGCCCCGCGCACTCCTTTCGCAACTTCCGTGAACATGCTGCCGGACATTACATCCGTTTCAGGCATCAGATACCGCCAGGGAGCAGCATCCCGTCAAGACGGTGGCGGTTGGAAATGGAAATATCGTTCCCCGCCGTTTATTTTCCTCCCATCAATGCCGGCACACCGCTGCGGCATGTTTCCCCTAAAGAGAGCGGCGGGTTGCCGGAAACGTTCTTCCCGCCCTGCCCGGCAGGAAAAGAAGGGCAAACGGGCATTTCCGCTCTGTTTATTGCCCGTGCGGTGGAAATTATTTCCGCACGGTCATGTTTTTTATGATAATATTCATTACTTTTGCCCCTGATTTTTGCGTCTGCAAAAGGCGACGGAAAGATCACGTAATTATTTATATATAAATTCATAACAAATAAGAAATGGCAAAGATTAATTTTGGCGGGGTAACGGAAGAGGTAGTAACGCGCGAGGAGTTTCCCGTCAGCAAAGCGCGCGAGATTTTAAAGAACGAAACGATAGCAGTGATCGGCTATGGCGTGCAGGGACCGGCACAGTCGCTGAACATGCGCGACAACGGTTTTCAGGTAATCATCGGTCAGGCGCCCGAATTTAAGTCGGATTGGGACAAGGCGGTAGCCGACGGCTGGGTGCCGGGGGAAACGCTTTTTCCCGTTGAGGAGGCAGCCGAAAAGGCGACCATTATACAGTATCTGGTGTCCGACGCTGCCCAGCGCGCCCTGTGGCCCCGGCTGAAGCCGCACCTGAAAGCGGGCGACGCGCTGTACTTTTCCCACGGTTTTTCCATCACCTACAGGGAACAAACGGGCGTAGTGCCTGCGGAGGATATTGACGTCATTCTGGTGGCGCCCAAGGGATCAGGCACCAGCGTGCGGCGCAATTTCCTTGCGGGAACGGGCATCAATTCCAGCTATGCGGTCTTCAGGGATGCTACGGGACGGGCGCTGGAGCGGACGCTGGCTATCGGCATTGCCATCGGTTCGGGCTATCTGTTCCCCACCACCTTCGAGCAGGAGGTGTTCAGCGACCTTACGGGGGAACGCGGCGTGCTGATGGGCGCGCTTGCCGGCATCATGGATGCGCAGTACAAGGTGCTGCGCGACAACGGACACACCCCCAGCGAGGCGTTCAACGAAACGGTGGAAGAACTCACCCAAAGCCTCATCCGGCTGGTGGACGAAAACGGGATGGACTGGATGTATGCCAACTGCTCGGCAACCGCGCAGCGTGGCGCGCTCGACTGGCGACCGCGTTTTGCCGCCGCCGTTGCGCCCGTGTTTGAGGATTTGTATGCGCGCGTGAAAGACGGAAGGGAGTGCAAACGGGTGCTTGACTCCACCGGCGGCGTCAATTACCGGCAGGAACTGGAAAAGGAACTGAAAGCCCTGCGCGAGTCGGAACTCTGGCAGGCGGGCGAGCAGGTGCGCAAGTTGCGCCCGGGTAAATAAATCATTCCTTATTACAAACATATCCGGCGATGAACAGGATACAAACAGGATTGGCTGCATTCGGCATGTCCGGTAAGGTGTTTCATGCCCCCGTCATTGCCGGTCATCCCGGCTTCTGCCTGCATACGGTGGTGGAACGCACCAAAAACGAGGTACACGGTCTTTATCCGGAGGTAAAGACCGTTCGTTCGTTTGAGGAGATGCTCCGCGACGACGGGATAGAATTAGTGGTGGTGAACACGCCCGACCATACGCATTTTGAACTTGCCCACAGGGCGCTCGAAGCGGGAAAGCACGTGATCGTGGAAAAACCGTTCACGCAAACCGTGGGTCAGGGCGAAGACCTGCTGAATCTGGCAAACAAAAAGGGGTTAAAACTGAGCGTTTTCCAAAACCGGAGGTGGGACGGCGATTTCCTTACGGTATGCAAAATCGTTGACAACCGCTGTCTCGGCAGGCTGGTGGAATTTGAGTCGAACTACATGCGCTACCGCAACTACGTGCAGCAGGACTCGTGGAAGGAGTCCGTGCTGCAGGGGATCGGGCTGACTTACAATCTGGGTTCGCACATGATTGACCAGGCGGTGTTGCTCTTCGGCATGCCCGAAGCGGTGTGGGCGGACGTGGACAGCCTGCGCGGCGGCAGCGAAATAGACGATTACTACCACATCCGGCTGGTATATCCCGACGTAAAGGTGACGCTGAAGGGGAGCTATCTGGCGCGCGAAGAAGGGGCGCGCTACACCCTGCACGGCACGCACGGGTCGTTCCTCAAATATGGCATCGACCCGCAGGAAGAAGCGCTCAAGCAGGGCGGCAACCCCGCAACGCCCGGCTGGGGAAAAGAACCCGAAGAATATTGGGGCGTGCTGAACGCCGAAATAAACGGCGTCCATTTCAGGGGGAAAGTGGAAACCGTTGCCGGAAACTACGCCGCGTTCTACGACAACATGTACGACGTGCTGCGGCACGACGCAACGCCGGAAGTGCTGCCGGAACAGGCGGTAAATGTCATCCGCCTGATAGAAGCGGCGATGGAGAGCAGCCGCATCAGGCAATACATCGAAATATGATCTGCCCGGAACGGCAATCCACGCATGGACGATGACCTGAAATACAAAATCGCTGTCGGGCTGATCCCCGGCATAGGGGACGTGATCGCCAAAAGGCTGATTTCATACTGCGGCGGGGCGGAGGCGGTGTTCCGCGAAAAAAAGCCCGCCCTGATGAAGATACCCGGAGTGGGAGAGGCGCTGGCAGAGGCGGTGATGGCGCAGGACGTGCTGTCGAAAGCCGAAAAGGAAACGGAATTTGTCCGTCGCTACGGCGTGGGCTGCGCCTACTATTCGGACGACGACTATCCGCACCGCCTGAAAGCTTGTCCCGACGCTCCCGTGATTTTCTACTACAAGGGGAACGTCGACTTCAATCATCCCAAAATAGTGAGCATCGTGGGGACGCGGCAGGCAAGCAATTACGGCAAGGACTTGTGCAATCGCCTTGTGGACGAGTTGCAGCGGCGGCAGCACCACCCCGTCATCGTGAGCGGATTGGCGTATGGTATTGACATTTGCGCCCATCGCGCCGCCCTGCGGAACAAACTGCCCACCATTGCCGTGCTGGGGCATGGCTTGTCGCAGGTGTACCCGTCCGCCCACACGGCAACGGCGCACGAAATGGTGAAGGAAGGCGGCGCGCTGCTCACCGAGTTCCTCAGCGACAGCCCTATCGAACGGAACAACTTTGTGAAGCGCAACCGCCTGATAGCGGGGCTTTCCGACCTTACGGTGGTGGTGGAGTCCGACCTGCGCGGGGGAGCGCTCATCACCGCCGACATCGCCAACTCATACAACCGCGACGTGTTCGCATATCCCGGTCGCCTGACCGACACTTATTCCTCCGGCTGCAACCGGCTGATCAAAACCAACAAAGCCAGCCTGCTGCAGTCGGTAGAGGACATCGAGTACCTGATGAACTGGGACGCGGTTTCCGGCAAACCGCAACAGCCGGTGCAGCCGGAACTTTTTCCCGCCGTGTCGCCAAAAGAGGAGGCAATACTGAAATACCTGCACGAGCGGAACGGATGCGCAATAGACACACTCTGCACCGGACTGCAAATGCCGGTAAACGAAATATCCGCACTGTTGCTGCACCTCGAACTGGCAGGATACGTGCACAGCCTGCCCGGAAAAGTATATAAGGCGGCAAGAGGCTGATTTCCCGCCCAGGCAGCGATCCCGATAAAAAACGCTTTACGGGGGGAAACAAAAAAACATGCGCGCTGCCAAAACAAACTGTCGTGAACGTTGTTCTCCTTTCAGAGACTTTCTAAAGATTGAGGTAATGAATCACGAGCGGTATTTTTTCCGGATAATTTTCAATAACGCATATTTTTATGGACAGGCGATCATTCATAGTTAAAGGTTCTCTTTTCACGGGAGGCTTGGCGGCGCTGCCGTCGTTGCCGTCATTCGCCGTCGATGATGCGAAGCACGGCGCTTCGAGCCTGTACGGACTGTTCGGGAATCCTCCCTCCGCCTGCCGCCCCTTTGTAAGATGGTGGTGGAACGGGAACAGGATACAAGCCGACGAGCTGATCAGGGAACTGCATGTTTTAAAGGCAGCCGGCGTCGGGGGGGTAGAAATCAACGCCGTAAAGTTCCCCGACAATACGGACGATTTGGGCGTCAAAAGCCTGCAATGGCTCAGCGACGAGTGGGTGGACATGTTGCAGCTGACCTTCGACGAGGCAAAAAAATTAGACATGATATGCGATCTCGCCGCAGGTTCGGGAACTCCCTTCGGGGGCGACTTCCTTCAGGGCGCCGAGCGGGGACAGATGATGGTGACAAGCGTGGTCAGGCTGGAAGGTCCCATGCGTTACGAAACCTCCGCCTTTCATCTGCTGAAGGACGCCGATCCGAAAATCGCCTTCCCGTACAGCGGACGCATCCCGCATCTTGTTTCGCTGAAGCTGGTGCCCGATCTGCTCGACAGTACGGATCAGGAAACGGATCTCTCGAGCGGGATTGACTTCAATGATACCTTCCTGATTGACGTTCCGAAAGGCAAACACGTGCTGTATGCGCTGGTGCGTGTCGACGCCTTTGCGGGCATTGTCAACGGCGCTCCCGGAGCCTCAGGTCCCGCGTTGAACTATCTGAACGCAAACGCCGTGATGAAGTACCTGACACACGTTTCGGAGTCCATTGAAAGCAGGATAGGAGCGCTGTCCAACAACGTCCGTTCCCTGTTTTCGGGTTCCATACAGCCGGAAGAGGCAAACTGGACGGAGGACATGGCGGACACCTTCCGGGCGCGCAACGGTTACGACATTATGCCCTGCCTGCCCTACATCCTCTCCGCCCACCGGAGAGGAGCGGACATGTCGCCGGGATTCCGGGAGATGATCCTCCGGATGTACTGCGATCTGGAAGCAACCAAAGCGGAAATGCTTCGCGAGCGTTTCGGCAAAACCTATGTGGAATGGTGCAGGTCGCTGAACGTCCGGTCGCGCCTTCAGGCTTGCGGAGGTGGCTTTTTTTCGGTGGAAGGCGTCGTCCAGTGCGATATTCCCGAAGGAGCGTCATGGACGGCAAACCGATTGCACCGCCACGACGGGAAAGAAATGCACGGCGGGGATGCACGGCGCGAACGCGCTTACGGCATGATCAACAGATACGTCGCTTCGAGCGCCCGTTTGTCCGGCAAGCGGCTGGTCGGCGCGGAAGAAATGACCGATATGTATCGCGGTTTCAACACGACGCTCGAACTGCTGAAAATCGGCTGCGACCGGAATACCATTGCCGGCGTCACCCATTCCATATTCAACGGGTTTAACTATTCGCCCGCCGAAGCGCCCTTCCCCGGATGGATACGCCACGGGGCATACTACAGCGAAAGGAACAACTGGTGGAACTATTTGAAATACCTCAACGACTATCGCGCCAGGGTGTCCGCCATACTGCAAAATACCGACATGTACGCGGACATTGCCCTGTTGCCACCGGCAGTCGACATGCCGACGGCGACGGGCGACCGTGATGCACCGCTGCCGGCGGAGATCGACGCGCCTTACCGGTCGCTGCTGTGGGAAACCATACACAAAAACGGTAACGGAGCCGATGATATTTCCGAGTCGGTCATTCTTGCCTCTAAGGTAAAGGATGGATGGATGTACTGCGGCAAGCGGAAATATCACAGCATCTTCCTGATGGGAACGGAACGCATGCAACCGGCAGCGCTTGCCGTGCTGTACGATTTTGTGGCGTCGGGAGGACAGGTATTTTGTCTGGAAAAATATCCCCTCCGCTCGTTGGGATGGAGATATCACGACGAATACGACAGGGAAGCGGAGATGTGGCTGGCGAAACTGAAAGCCATGCATCATCGCTTCGTCCTGTTGAAAAAGCCCGACGACGATGACTTCATGGCATGGTATCTTGACGTACAGCGGAAATACCGGTTAAAACCGTTTGTAGCTATCGAAAAGCCGGATGAATACATGATGGTGAATCGCTACATCGGAGACGACCGGTCGGAATTTTTCTTTTTTGCCAATTTGAACCCGAACCGGTCATGTTCCACCGTCATCCGGTTCCCCAAAGAAACCACCGCCCGCCGATACGGTTGGATATGGGATTTGACGGACGGCAAACGTTACCGCATTGATACGGCGCGGGACGGAGGTTTTCTGCTGTACCTCGCTCCGGCAGACTCCCGCCTTATCGTCTTCGACAGGGAAGAAAAGGGCGAATGGTGGGATCTGTTGCCTGCCGACGGAAGAAACGGCAGAACGCTGACGGGATGGGACGTCGAACTGCGTCACAGCTGCGAAATATTCGTGGACAAAACCCGCATGCACGTACCGGAAGACCTGAGAAACACCCAATATGTCAATTTCACCGGAACCGTTTTTTACAACAAGAAGTTTCATGTGGATCATCCGCAGCAGGTGATCCTGAATTTGGGCAGGGTATGGGGCATCTCAGAAGTAAAAATCAACGGCAAGCCGTGCGGAGTGTGCTGGTATGGCGACCACCTGTATGATCTTTCCGGAAAATTGAAACAGGGAGAGAACGAACTGGAAATAAAAGTGACCACTCCCATGGGGAACTATATCCGGACGCTGGCGGAAAACACATCCGGACAGCAATGGATCAACAGTCAGGGAAGCTCCGAACCGAAACAGTCAATGGGACTGGCAGGACCGGTTAGCCTGTACGAAGGGTAAAATCCGGAAGCCTGCAAACCCCGCACTGCGCTTCGCAACCCCGCACTGCGCTTCGCTTGTACGGGGTTATCAAAAGGCAACCCCATACGGGGTTTCGCAGGGACGGGATATGCATCACCGCGGGTGTAGCATAGCGCAACCCGTGGATACCGGTACCGTAGGGGCAAGGCGCGCCTTGCCCCTGCAATGCGCCGTCGTTGCCGCAATGGTACGTGCGATGGTATGTACGTTTGTACAGACGTTGCATGCAACGTCTCTACGGCGTCGACACGGGCGTTTGTTTGCCGGGCAGTCCCGCACGGGACGACATTTCCTTTCCCGCAACAAAAAAAATTATTTTTTTTTGCATTTCGGAGAACAATTGTAAAAATTAATTGCTATCTTTGCCGCGTCTTTTAAAATTGCCTTCGCGTGAAGGCAAAAAAGGAAAAAATATTTTTAGA
>JAISRX010000164.1 GCA_031273395.1 Bacteroidales bacterium
GGACGAACGTTTGCAGTTGAACGAAAACACGCTTTGGGACGGAAGCCCGAACGACCCCAACAATCCCGAAGCGCTGAAGGCATTGCCCGAAGTACAGCGTCTTCTGTTTGAGAACAAAAATAACGAAGCCGTTCAGCTGGCAGGGAAAACAATGATGGGAATCCCCTCCCGCGTGAAATCATATCAATCGCTGGGCGAAGTGTGGTTTGATACGCCCGAAACGACAGCCGGCAATTACGTCCGCTGCCTCGATCTTTCGACCGGAATTGCACGGACAACATACACGGCAAACGGCGTGAACTATACCCGCGAATATTTTGCCTCTGCTCCCGAAAATGTGATTGTCGTACGCCTCACGGCCGATAGAAAGCGAAAAATCAACCTGTCGCTCACACTGCGCCGCGAAAAGGACGCCCGCACATATACCGTTCCGACAGACCCGAACTCGCTTCTGCTGAGTGGACGCATCTCGCAGGGGAACAGGCGGCAAAACAATGACGGAGAACCCGGCGTGAGTTTTGTCGCCCAGGTGAAGGCTGTGGCGGACAACGGTACGGTGACGGTTGCAAACGAACCGTTCTCGCATACCGATTTATTGACGGTAAAGGATGCGGACGCCCTGACGCTTTATATCACGGGCGCTACCGATTATCCCGGAATGAAGAATCTTGCCGAAGGCGCCGCCACCCTCGCCGGCAACCCGAAACAAAAATGCGAAGAAACAATCGCCAAAGCAATCGCACAACCCTACGAAACGCTGAAAGCCGCGCATATTGCCGACCATCAACACTATTTCAACCGCGTGGAACTTGATCTTGGTAAAACGCCTGCCGACGTCGAAGCCCTTCCCACCGACGAACGGCTTGCGCTGGCACGGAAAACGGGTGCGCCCGACCCCGGACTGGTAAAGACGTATTTCCAGTTCGGACGATACCTCCTGATCGGCTCTTCGCGTCCGGGCGGTATGCCTGCCAACCTGCAAGGGCTTTGGGCATGGCAGATGAACGCTCCCTGGAATGCCGATTTTCATACCAATATCAATTTGCAAATGAACTACTGGCACGCTGAAATCGCCAATCTGTCGGAACTGCATACGCCGCTTTTCGATTTGACCGACATGCTGATGAAGCCGGGCGAGAAATCGGCAAAAGTCATCTACGGAGCACGCGGCTGGGTCGTGCATCATTTGACGGACGCCTGGGGATTTACCGCTCCCGCCGACGGTCCGCAGGGCATCTGGCCCATGGGCGCGGCCTGGCTGGCGCAACATCCGTGGGAGCATTACTGCTATACGGGCGACCGGGATTTTCTGTCCGAACGCGCTTATCCGATTATGAAAGGCGCCGCCCGCTTCATCATGGACTTTCTGGTCGAAGCGCCCGCCGGTACTGCATACGCCGGAAAATTGGTTACGAACCCGTCCTATTCGCCCGAAAATTCCTTTATCCTTCCCAACGGCGAACATTCGGTGTTTACCTACGGCGCGACCATGGATTTGGAAATCATCCACAACCTGCTGACAAATTGTGTCGAAGCCTGCAAAATCCTGAAAACGGACAGGGAATTTCAGTCCGAGTGCGAGAAAACGTTGAAACGGCTGCCCGCCATCCAAATCAGCAGGGAGACCGGCCGTATCCTCGAATGGGCGGAAGACTACAAAGAAGTGGATCCCCGCCACCGTCATACTTCTCACCTCTTCGGACTTCATCCCGGCAATCAGATAACCGTGGCCGGAACGCCCGAACTGGCCGAAGCGGCGCGTAAAACGCTCGTAGCACGCGGCGACGACGGAACGGGCTGGGGACTTGCCTGGAAAATCAACATGTGGAATCGCCTGCACGACGGCGACCATGCCTGCAAACTGCTGTCCGTCCTGCTGAGCCGTAAAACGTTGCCCAACCTGTTCGACGACCATCCGCCATTCCAGATTGACGGCAATTTCGGAGCTACCGCCGCTATTGCCGAGATGCTTGTGCAAAGCCATCTGACAACCTCCGACGGCAGTTTTGAAGTGCAACTGCTGCCTTCGCTGCCTTCGGCATTCCCGACCGGCTCCGTAAAAGGATTGCGTGCCCGCGGCGGCTTTATTGTCGATATTTCGTGGGAAAACGGCACAGTGAAAGAAGCGCGAATACTTTCCACACTCGGCGGAAAACTCCATCTGAGAGTCGGCGAACGCAGCAAAGTCTATAAAACCAAAAAGGGGCAGACGGTCGTAATATCAAAAGCCCTCCTCTAACTCCCCCCTCAAGGAGGGAAAAATAAAAACGCAGATTATTGAATTAAACAATAATCTGCGTTTTTCTGTTAAATCCGCGTCATCTGTGTGCCGAATCTTACAGCACGTCCTCCCTTACTCTTTTACCACCAGCGCGGGTCGCCGATTTTGCCGGCGAGGGTGGCGTTTGTTACTTTAAAGTTTACCTTGTCGGGGTCCTGGAAGATGGCGGTTGTTGTCGCGTTCAGGTTTTCCAGATCGCTAAGGGGTGATTGCTGCACGCCCTGATCATTGGTTGTCCATTCGAGGTCGGATGCGCGGTAACTCTTATCAATGGTCGGAACGGCATTGGATGCTCTCATGCCGCGAATTTTACTTCCCCAGCCGATGCCGAACACACAGTTTTTCAATGTTACGCCGCCCGGAACCGTCTGTCCGTTATAATCGATGATGTAATTGCCTTCGCCTTTGGGGGCGTAACAAACGGTGACGTTTTCGACCGTCAATGAGACCGTTGTCCTTGTCGGTTTTGAGGCGACAAAAATCTTTTCCGCATGTGCAATCGTTGAATTTTTAACTACAACATTGTCGAAATAGGCTTCTGCATGGTCGGCATTGACGATACCGTAGCCTCCGATGGAGTCAAACAGACAGTTTTCAATCGTAACCGTACTTATCTCCGTTGCCACCTGAGCGCGAATATTTCCGCGTTTATAACGGATATCGCAATTGCGGATGGTCAGTTTGCTTGCTTTTGCCCCTGCCTGATTGAAATTGAACAGGTAGCGACCGCCGAAATTCGCCGCCGTTTTCGGACTGCCCGAGTGTTCGGTGAAAACAATATTCTCGAAGACAAGCGAATCAACCGACGTTCCTGCTGCGATGGCAAAATTACCGTTCACTTCGACGATGGCATTTCCCGCCAGACTCAATCCTGTTACGATTTTTGTGCTTGCGGAAAGATTGATTACGCCCATTTCATACTTTGTCCCGCCCGACAGGATGACGGTTATGCCTCCCGGATACTGTGACGCCAGTTCGTTGAAATAACTTTGTGTCAGTT
>JAISRX010000014.1 GCA_031273395.1 Bacteroidales bacterium
AAATCGGTTTGCCGCCGGTCATATCGCTCGGTTGCGTGAAAGCGGAGTCAAAATAAAATCCCTCAATCCGTTTTCCTGCAACGGAAGGCGCATAACAGTCAATATCTTCAACATCAATATAGACGTCAGGCAAATATGCGCCGAACCCCCAACCGGAATGGGTATGTCCCGTGTAAAAGACGCTTTCGCCCTGTCCTTGTCCGCGAACACCATCGTTGCCAAAAGCAACGTTCCAAAGTTTAAAACTTTTGTTACTACTCAGGCAGGTAAATTATTTTAGCAAGCGGCTAAGGTCTGCAAAGCGGAATAAACATCCCCTTCTGTCAGTTATTGGCAGGAAGCCGCTATCTGCTGTTCAAATCCCCTGAAAAATGGACTGCTTCCCGGAAAATCAGAGCCGAAATACTCTTCGAACACTATCCCGATTTGAAATCAGCTTATTCTTTGACACATTCACTGCGAATGATTTATAATAAAAACACCTGTAAAGACGCTGCAAGGCTCTCATTAGCCAAATGGTACAACAAAATTACCGACTCGAATTTTAAATCTTTTAATACCATCTCTGCCACTGTTTATGAACATTATCACGAAATATTCAACTTCTTTGGAAATCGTTCCGCCAATGCCGCTGCCGAATCTTTCAATGCTAAAATCAAAACCTTTAGAGCGGCTTTGAGAGGAGTTACAGACATCAATTTTTTCCTCTTCAGGCTCGCTAATATTTATGCTTAAACACAGGGGTTTACTGGTGATCCTAAACTTGTGCGCAAATTGTGTACGCACAAATAAAAAGAAGTTTACTCCTTATTGTAAACTTCTTTTTTTTCAAGTAGCGAGATGGGGGATTGAACCCCAGACCTCATGATTATGAATCATGCGCTCTAACCAGCTGAGCTACCTCGCCGTCATTTTTGAGGGTGCAAAGATAATATTTTTTTTATTCGTACAATATTTTTTTTAATTTTGTACGTTTTATCAAATAACAGGAATCATGTAATATTCAAGGCGATTGATATGGACGAGAAAGATTTTATCGAGTTGAAGCAGGAGCTGGAAGACAAGTTGCAAAAGGCGGAAAAGAAGTACAATACGCTTGTTAATGCATTGTTTCCCAATTTCATTTTTGTATTTGATATTGATTTTAATTTTGTAGAAATCATTACTCCGGAAGGACTTAGGCTGTTTCACAACAATGAAGAATTGATAGGTACCAGCGGGCGGCTTTTCTATTCGCCGGAGGTAAGCGAATTATTTGTTTTTAACATTCGGGAATGTTTGGAAAACGGTCATTTAAAGGAAATTGAATATCATCTGGACTTGTTCGGCACCAGATATTTTTATCAGGCGCGCCTTGTGCCTGTCGAAGGAAACAAGGTCATGTGCCTGATTCAGGATATAGGCGACCGCGTGCGACGTATGGAAGAACTGATTGCACAGCGAAGACGCGCAGAGGAAGCCGACAGGATGAAAAGCAATTTTCTTGCCAATATGAGCCATGAAATACGTACTCCGCTCAATGCAATCATCGGTTTTGCAGGATTTGTCGCCTCGGAGATGAATCCCGCGAAACGCAGCAAATACATGGACGTCATACGCCACAGCAGCGATTTGCTGTTGCAGGTGGTGAACGACATTCTTGACCTGTCGCGTCTGGAAGCGGGAGTGAACGACGTCAGGTTTGAAGAAACCGATGTAAATGCACTGGTGAAGGAGATAAGGAAGATACACCAGCCCAACATGAAGCCGGAAGTAGCGTTGCATCTCAGCTGTCCGACCGGCACGATACGCGCATTTACGGATGGCAACCGAGTGAAGCAGATACTGTTCAATCTCCTTTCCAATGCCATCAAGAACACCGAAACGGGCAGCATTACCCTGAAAGTGGCGGAAGAAGGAGATCATCTGAGGTTTTCCGTGATCGATACGGGGCGCGGGATACCGGAAGATAAACTCAGGGTAATATTCAACCGTTTCGAAAAGCTCGACGGGTTTGCACAGGGGACGGGCTTGGGACTGTCCATCTGCGAAAATCTGGTGAAACTGCTCGGAGGTGAAATCCGGGTAGAATCGCAATTGGGTCACGGCAGCACTTTCTCCTTCACTCTCCCCTACCGGAATGTCCCTGACCGGCGCGAGGACTTCAAAATCGGCAGCGTGAAAGAATTGGTTTCTCAAAAACACAGGCGGATACTGGTAGCGGAAGATTCCGATACGGAATTTAATACGGTAAAGGCAGCGCTGGAAAAGCGGTATGAAGTGGTCAGGGCGGTTAACGGAGAAGAAGCGTTAAAATCCTTCATCAGGGAAAAACCAGATATCATCCTGATGGACATACAGATGCCCGTACTCAACGGCATTGAGGCTACCAGAAAAATCCGGGCAATATCATCCAGCGTCCCCATTATTGCCGTAACCACCAATGATTTTTACATTGAACAGCGAATGGCTTACGAAAGCGGTTGCAATGACGTCATTTCCAAACCATATTCCCCGTCGAAAATAGAAGAGGTAGTGCTGGCTTTTATCGGATAGCTGACGTCCGTGTTTCCTTAGGGACCGAGAACAAGGATGGTGTCATGTTTTTATTGATATAATCACAGGCAATTTGAATGTGTCGTTCATATTTCGGTAATGTCATTTGTTTATTGGTTTTATTTTTGTAGCTTTGCGGTAAAATAAAAAGATGTTATGATAGATATAGATCAATATTTTTGTACGAACGAACAGTGTAAATGTTACGGTCTTCGTTCTCAGGGCAACCTGATAAAGGCGGGTACCTATATTAAGCAGGGTGAGACGAAGCAAATGTTTAAATGCAAGATTTGCGGATCTCGCTTTTCGGAAACGCGCAACACGATCTTCTTTAACAGTCACTACGATAGTGCAACAATCGGAAAGATCATCCGCTGCATCGCCGAAGGCAATGGGGTTCGTGCCACCGCTAGAATCCTCGGATTGAGCAAAGATGCGGTGAATGCCGTGGTGCTTAAAGCGGGGCAGCATGCCGATGAGATGATGTGTAATTTGCTGCGGAATTTGCATTTGACGGAATGTCAAATGGATGAATTATGGAACTTTATCAATAAAAAAAACGCTATCCGAAGAGGATTCGGAACGTGAGTATGTCGCTAACCGGATATGGGCAGCCTTTGATCCCAACAGCCGTCTGATTGTTTGTCATCATGTCGGAGATCGCATGCTTGAAAGTTATAGAGACTGTTTCCGGATGTCGCTCAACAGGTTGGACGACATTTTTTCTTTGTGAGTGACGACCTGATTTGCTACAAAACAGTATTGCGGGAAAGCTACAGCAGGGAAGTTCCGATAGCGCCTGCCGGCAAAAGAGGATGAGCGTGGTGCCTGTATATTTCGAAACCGGCGCTCATGTCCACGTCCCGCTTGAGAAGCCATGTTCGGTCGGACTTGACAAAACAACCCTCTTCGGATTTGACAGTTCTCCCAAATTCAATCTGCCCGGACGACCACTGCGGGAACGGTCTTTCAAGCCTCCATCCCCTTCCGCGTTGAATCGTTTTACTCAATTGCAGATGGATTTGTGACTCGTATGATACACACTTTGAAGCTCTTCCGATTTCCGACCGGGGACTATCCAGCAGACCGCATATAACCGAACTCCCTGTGAGAACTTTTCGTCTTTGCGCAAGCGGGATGAGATAACTTCCGCCGACTCGTTTAGCTTTATCCTTTCCTTTGACACAGGTATTATTTTTTGGTCAAGGTAATCCTTTTATACTGCACTCGGTTATAGGCTTGTGTTTTTTAGCCTGTCGCACCCCCGCATTTCATACGGGGTTATCAAAGGGTAACGCCTGCGGCGTTTTACGTCTATGCAGGGCTGTGCGCAACCCCGACAGGGGTTGCCTTTTGATAACCTCCGTACAAGCGAAGCGCAGTGCGGGGTACGAAAACTCAAAACTCAACCGAATGCAGTATAGCATTTATCCTGAACCTGACGGCGATGTTTCAGGCGGGTTCTATTCCAAATTACCGTCATTGATACATGTTCAGTCTTCCGTGGCAAGGGCATGTTTGATTCTGTCAAGTCCTTCCACGAGCAGTGCGCGCGGGCAGGCAATATTGATGCGAAGGAAATGATCGCCGTTTTTGCCGTACATTCCTCCTGCATTGAGCCATAGCTTTTCCTTTTCCATCAACATGGCGGCAAGTTCCACGGAAGAACGGCGCAATGCCGTGCAGTCAATCCACACCAGATAAGTTGCCTGAAGCGGCAATACCGTCAGACGAGGCAAATGTCGCTTGAAAAAATCCGTCAAAAACAGGTAGTTTTCATACAGGTAGGACAGCAGTTGTTCCAGCCACTCTTCCCCTTCGTTGTAGGCAGCTATCAGTCCGTCCACGGCAAAAGCCGTGATGTCGGCTATTCCGCTTACATTCAACGATCTTTCGATACGCTCCCTCATTTCCTTATCTGCCGCAAAAACATTGGCAACCTGCAAGCCTGCCGTGTTGAACGTCTTGCTGGGGGACGTGCAGGTGACGGAACGGCGGAGAAAATCCCCGCCGAGGGAGGCAAAAGGGATGTGCCTGTAGCCCTGATATACCAGATCGCAATGAATTTCATCGGAAACGACGGTCACCCGATGACGGTTGCAAATGTCGCCGATCCGTGTCAGTTCGTCCCGCGTCCATACCCGCCCGGCAGGGTTGTGGGGATGGCAGAGCAGCAGTATTTTCGCGTCGGGATCGGACGCTAATTTTTCCAGTCCGGCGAAATCGATGCTATATCCTCCGTTTTCATAAACGAGATCATTGGAAAGCACATTGCATCCGTTGTTGCGGATGGCGGAATAGAAACAGTGGTACACGGGCGATTGCAGTATCACCTTGTCTCCCGGCGCGGTCAACGCCCTGATGATGGCTGCAAGAGCAGGAACAACGCCCGTTGCGCACAGTATCCACTCTTTTTGTACGGCAAATCCGTAACGTCTGCCGAACCATCCGGCAACCGCTTCATGGTAGGCGTCCGGCACCTTCGTATAACCGAAAATGCCGTGCTTCGCCCGTTTCACCAGTGCGTCAATGACGGGTTGGGCTGTTTTGAAATCCATATCCGCCACCCACATCGGCAATACGGCGTCGTCGCCCGCCGAATCCCATTTGCCGGAATGTGTATGCCGGCGTGGAATGATCTCGTCGAAATTGTATTTTGTCATTTCAGGAAGATTTTTCGGAAGATTGATAATACAGGGTGACGCCGTTTTCCTGCCGGAAGATGCCGGCGGCGGCGGCGCGGATGTCTTCGGCGGTGACGGAGAGATATGCCTCCGTTTCGCGGTTCAGGTCGGCGGCGTCGCCGATCAGTTCGTGGCGACACAGGTGGATCGCCTTGTTGAGAATACTGATATGTTCGAGGATAAAAGCCGTTTCGAGCCTGTTTTTTATTTTCTCCAGTTCGCGCGGGAGCAACAGCGCGGACGACAGTTCATGCAGTTCGTTCAGCAGGGCGTTGTCGGCTTCCTCCGGGGAGATGCCGGGCATGAGTTTCCCGTACACCGTCAGCAGTCCCGGATCGGCGTCGCCGGTAACATAAGCATTGATTTCGCTGAACATTTGCCTGTCCTTGACTAACCGGCGGTAGAGCCGCGACGATTTTCCGGAAGCCAGCGCGTCCGTGAGCATGTCGGCGCAACGGTATCCGTGCGTAAACAGCCCGTCCGTATGGAATACCTTATAGATGGCGTCGGCGGGAACGTTTCTCCGCACCGACAGGAATCCGGCTTCGGTATGTTCCGGTTCCTGCGGCAGGCAGCGGACAGGCGTCTTCCTCCGTTCAACGGGCGCAAACCATTTCTCCGCCAGTTGCCTCACCCGTTCCGTCTTCACGTTTCCGGAAACGGCAAGTACCGCATTGTTGGGCGCATAATGCCTGTAAAAAAATGTTTTTACGTCCTCCGGAGTAGCTTTCCTGATGTGTTCCGGATCCTTTCCGATGGTAGGCCAGCGGTAGGGATGCACGCGGTAGGCTTCGGGGCAAAGCAGCAGCCATACGTCGCCGTAGGGACGGTTCAGGTAGCGCTGGCGAAATTCTTCAATGACCACTTGCCGCTGCACTTCGAGGTTCCGTTCGCTGAAGTCGAGCTGCAACATGCGGTCGGACTCCAGCCAGAATGCCGTTTCAATGTTTTCGGCAGGCAGCGTGCAGTAATAGTTGGTGACGTCGTTGCCGGTGAAGGCATTGTTTTCGCCTCCGGCTTTCTGCATTTCGTTATCGAAATCCGGCACGTTGATCGACCCTCCGAACATCAGGTGTTCGAAAAGATGGGCAAATCCCGTCTTTTGGGGGTCTTCGTCGCGCGAACCGACGTCGTACATCAGGTTCACCGCCGCCAATGGGGTGGAAGTATCCTCGTGTACCAGCACACGCAAGCCGTTGGGCAACTCGAAACGTTCAAACCGGATCATTTTGATGACATGTTTTATGCCGCAAAAGTATGGAAAAGAAACAAGAAAAAGAATTTTCCGGACGGATTGTTTTCCCGCAGATCATTTTTTTGGGGAGTACGGAACATATACGCAACCGTTTCCGCATTTTCAATTTCCCATTTTCAACTGTGCCGCATAGACCGTATTGCGCACCGTTTCCGCCCACTGGTGGTAATTTTTTGATTTGTCGAACGAGGTGTAGGGGATCGGTTTGCCGAAAACCAAACGCAAATGGCGTCCCTTCTGCTTAAAAAATTCGTCGGCGAGCAAAGTCATTTCAATGTTCGCCTTGATGCGGAGCGCTTTGCGAATGTTTGCCAGGCGGTAAAAGAAAGCGGTGTTTCGTCCCTCAAAATAAACGGGTACAATATCCCGCCGGTATTGCACGGCTTTCTGTATGAAACTTTTGTTCCATTTCGGATCCGCTATTTTCCCCTTTGTTTTGCGCGAGCAAAGTCCGGCGGGAAAATTCAGCACCTGCGCCGTTCCCGAATAGGTTTCGTTGATTTTGTTTGCGTAACCGGACGACTGCCGTCCGTGTTTGTTGACGGGGACAAATACGGGATCGAAATTTTTCAGGTTCAGCAGGATGTCGTTCACAATAAAACGTATTTCGGGAAACACGCTGCCAATGGCGTCCATCAGCACCAATCCGTCGAATCCGCCTAATGGATGGTTGGATACAAAGATGTAGCGTCCTTCGCGCGGCACTTCTTCCAGACCTGTTACGGAATAGCTCACCCGCATGTCGTTGAGAATGGAGCGCACAAAATCCAGCCCGTACAGGTGGCGGTAGTCGTAAATAATTCTATTGACTTCGTTCTGGTGGATCAGCCGTTTGAGAAGGGCAATCACAAATCCGGGAAGTATTTTCAGTAATTTGGGATTTTTCTTGCGGATGATCTCCTTAACGTCTATGAATTTTTCGGGAGGCATGTTCATTACTTGTTTATTCTTGTTCGGTCAGGATAAATTCAACTCTCCGGTTTTTGTCGCGTCCTTCCTTGGTGTCGTTGTCGGCTATGGGCGAGGTGCTGCCGCTGCCCCTGTAGCGGATGCGTTGCGCGTCTATTCCGTTTTCCGTCAGGAAATCGGCTACCGACTTTGCCCTGTTCCGGGAAAGGAGCAGATTGTACGGTTCGGTTCCGAAATTGTCCGTGTGTCCGGTGATGACAATGTGCCGGAGGGGATGGCGGTTCATGTGCGCCAGCAGGAGTTCCAGTTCGGGATACGATTCGGGAAGCAGGTTGCTTTTGTCAAACTCGAAATAGACATATTCCAGCACATAGATTTTCCCCGTTTCGGGTTCCCATTTCATGCTGTAAGGCACCACCGACACATCGTCAACGAAATAATATCCCAGTTGTTTTTCGGTGCTTCTGTATATCTTTCCCAGCGACCGCCTGGGGCGAAGCTCCTGCACCAGAGTGTCGTGATAGGGGTAAAACCCGCTGATGGCAATGTATTGCTCCCCGCCTTTGGCTTTGTAAAACCCGGTGATGGGCGTCCAGTTTTCGGTGTCGGTGAGAAACCGTTCGGGAGGGTTTTGTATTTGCGGCGGTTCGTTCAGCACAAAGCCCGCTATCTGCATCCGGTTGTCGGTGATGGTGCGGATGGACGTCTCCGAGAAATACATCCCCAGAAAACGGGTGCCTACATTGCTCGAATCCGACAGGCAGACAAAAAACTCCGCCCTGTACAGCGAGTCTTTTTCAAGGGGTTTGACCAATTTTACCGACAGCGCCTCGTTGCAAAACGAGATGCCCGCATAAGCATCCCCCGTGCGGGCTTCCTGATAGCCGAACATGTTGCGCGGCACGCTGAAATTCAGGATTTCCTCGTAAGGGAATCTTTCCCTGTATTCGGGCGTTTGATAAACATTGGCGCAGCGATGGAAATAATCGGAAGAAAAGTTGGGAAACAGGTTCCACGAAACCACTCCCCCGATATAATCCGCTTCTTTGGGACAGGCGCGGGTTTGTTCAAAACTTGGGTTAGGCACCAGGTTTTCTCCGTTTGCCACGTAATTCTGCCCGTATGCGGCGCTCGCCGCAACAGCCGTAAGGCATAAACAAGTGAGACATGTCTTCAGAAATAGCATGATGATGATTTTGATGTGTTAATTTTCCTGTTGTTCTTCCGGAACGGTTTTTTGCCGGATGTACCGGTACACCTGTTCAATGGGGATACCGTTTTTGCGGGCTATTGCGGCGCAGTCATCATATTCCGGCTTGCTTTTCACCTCTTTGCCGTTGAAGCGCGCCACCTTCACGCCGACTTTGCCCCACGGCGTGTCCGCCGTTTCCGTCAGGCGTTCCAGCATTTGCTTCTTCACGGAATGGCAACGCACGCCCAGTGTGGTTGTTTCGGTAAATAAAATCCGTTTCATCTCCTCCGTTTTTTCCGGCGCGCAGAGTACGGAAAGCAATACGGAGGGTCTTGATTTTTTCATGATGACGGGTTGCAGGAAGACGTCATCCGCGCCTGCCGCAAAGAGCTGTTCCATCACATAGCCGTAATATTCGGGGTTCATGTCGTCGATATTACATTCCACCACCGCCGCCTCAACGGTTTGTCCTGCCGCCGTATCGCCGGTTTCGCCCATGCACACCCGCAGCACGTTGGGAATATCACCGTCCCGATGCCCTATACCGTATCCTGTTTTGGTGACGGTGAAAGCGGGCGTTTCGGTAAATTCGTCCGCCAAAGCCGCAAGAATGGCAACTCCCGTGGGGGTAGCCGTTTCAAAAGGCACGGCGCCGAGCTTCACAGGTTTGCCTTTCATGATTTCGAGGGTTGCCGGGGCGGGAACGGGAAATGTGCCGTGTGCGCACTGCACAAAGCCGCCGCCCATCTCCACCGGCGAAGCAATGATGCGGTCGGGCTTCAGAAAATCAATGCAGATGGCTGCCCCCACGATGTCGATAATGGAATCGACAGCGCCTACCTCGTGGAAATGCACTTCGCCAAGGGATTTGCCGTGTATCTTTGCTTCTGCCCGGGCTAC
>JAISRX010000078.1 GCA_031273395.1 Bacteroidales bacterium
GAAAAAAGATGTTGTGTTTCCATTCGACCCCGACGGGGTCGTACAACAGAAGGGTACATTGCTTCTATAAACATGTGACCTCTTCGAGGTCGAATTTCATATCCGTTATAAGTTTTTTATTCGCCATTCCTAAAAGAGTTGATGTATGTCTGCTTTTAACTCGTCAATGGCTTTTTGAGTGGGTGGTCGTTCCATTTCCGCCGCCATGTTCAGCATTACCCGGCTCAGTTCGATTGCCGGCGCTTCGTTTTCAACTTCCTTTGCCGCGGCATTGATCAGCGAAACGGTATAGTTTTTCGCGCTTTTGACGCTGTTCCATGCTTCCATTGATACATATAACTGTTGTGAGAGGTTATGTTCGTACTCCGCACGGATGGTCTGCAAGAGTTCGTCGTGCAGCTGTTCGCACGTGTTGGAAGGATAATTGGCGCGCAACACAATAGAATCCGGCGCTATCCGTTCCAGAAAAAGGATGAGGCGTTCGTAAGCCTGCAAACGCAACGGGGTGATGATTTTCCGGTTTTCCCGGATCATCTCCAATTGCCGGAGTTTTTCGCTGTTGCGCAAAAAACCGCCTACAACATAGTAAACCGCCGCCAGTAAAATAAGGGCGGGCAAGGTAATTTTCAACAAATCAATCCAATGATTCATGGTATGTTCAATTGCATGTGATCTATTCTCCGGATGTTGCCTGCCATTTGTTCAGATGTATCCTGTCGGCATAAAAGAGTTCGGGCGGCGCTATATGCTGACCGGCAACGCCCACCGATATAATGGAGAAGGCATGAATATGTTCGGGCAGGTTCAGCAGGTCTTTCATGGCGTCGACCCGCTGGGAACGGGGGTAAATGCCCAGCCACACCGCGCCGTAACCCATTCCGTGCGCGGCTAACAGGATGTTTTCGGTAGCTGCCGCGCAATCGACCGGCCAGTATTCCGGGGTGAGCGACAACATGTCGTCGCCGCAAACAACAATACCCCACTGGGCGTTTGCCAACATTTTGGTGTACGGCTGAAACTCCAGTATCCGGCTGAAAATCTTTTTGTCGTCCAATAATACAAAATGCCACGGGCGCCTGTTGTGCGCCGACGGGGCATACATGCCGTATCTGATCAGCTCTTCTGCCTTTTCGCGCGGAATAACCGCATCGGTGTACTTCCTGATGCTGCGCCGCGTAATAATCCCTTCCAATAATTCCATGATCTTCCTGTTTATATTTTTTTAATTCACGAATGGGCAAAGATACAAAAATATTTCGGAACAACTTCATATTATGCCATGGAAAATCGACGGCTATGACCTGCTCACTGTAGCGCAGCATTCCGGCGAGCTTCCTCACGCAGGATTCGTATTCTTCCCCGCTTTGGTTCTTTTCGTAAGGCGATCAGCGGCGTGCGCGTCGCTGGCGGCTTGCAGACGGCGTATGCCGTCGTCCGGCGCGCCTTTCGCGGCAGCAGCTACATGCTGATCCGGTTACCGTCAAGTCCCCATTGGGTTGGCAACCCATCGCCGTTGAGGTGGTGGGTTCCTGCCCGACGTCGAAAAGATCGTTATAGAAGCGTTCATCCTCCGTTTTGACCATTAAGCCCAGAATCGCAATTCTGTTTTTCCACGGAGATTTAGACCTGCTTCCACACAAATAACGGTAGAACCTTAATTTAAAGAAATTCAAATTTCACGGTGAATGGAATTATCTCATAAAACCCAATAAAATGTAAATGTTATTTGCGGACATTCCCTTAGTTTGGATTTCTCTGCAACTTTTCAGCCTGAAATTTGACCTATTGAAGCATACTTCTAAAAAATAGCCTGAATTTTGACCTATAGATCAAAAATGATGCATGTTATGGATAGGGGCGCACATGCGTATGCGTCCTGCTATCGTCGAAATTTTATGCGGACAAACGAACGAGTAATTTATACAAACGAACGAGCGTTGCGTACAAACGAACGAGCGCTGCGTACAACTGTACGAGTGTCGCGTACAATAGAACGAGATCCGCGTACAATTGTACGAACAATTTGGACAAACGAACGCGACGTTCGGACAAACGAACGAGCAGCCTGTACGAGAGGTAACGCAATCCGGGCGCGAGGTATATCCGATAGACCTGAAAGACGAGTTTATCGCGGGAACGGTTTTCAGGGACGGCGACAGGAAATGGACATACGTCGTTGCCAACGCTTCGGAAAAGGATGTGCACCTTTCCGTCGGAAACGATGTGGAAGCGGAATGGGAATATGCGGCGCGGGGAGGCAACCGCAGCAAAGGATACATCTACAGCGGCGGCAACCGGTTTGAAATTGCGCAACAGGAACGGAACACTTTCCGGTACGCCTGCCGCCCCGATTTCCGGTGGAAAAACATCGGTTTCCGGCTGGCGCATAACGTAAAGTGAATCCTTAACACCAAAAAAGCTGCCTTCCGGCAGCTTTTTTCAACTTTTCGGGATGCTCAACCCCTGTTTCCGTCAACCTTTGGCTTTGCCCGGAACGGGAACCGCATACTGTTTCAGATCGACATTGGTCAGCGACAGGTTTTCGGGCATCAGGCTCAAATCCGAACCCATTACGTTTTCCCATGTTACCGCGTCGCCGGAATATGCGGAGATGCGCCCCATGATAGCGCTCAGCGTGGAAACGGCAGTTTCTTCCGCCTGACTGAACGGTTGCTTGTCGCGGATGCGGTTGATCCAGTTGACATGCTCCAGCACGTAGGGATCGGTCTGCTGAAATTCCGTCTTTTCTTTTTCCTTGTCGTATCTCCAAAGTTCATTGCCCTGCAGATCCCTGATGACATGTTCTCCGCCTTCGCTTGTCCAGCTTCCTTTGGTTCCCTGAACAAATTCGGAAACATTGCTGTTGCAGCCGTCTATCTGCCGGCACATGCTGTGGAGATGTATTCCGCCTTCGTAGGTGAAATCGACGCTGAACATGTCGTACTGGTCGCCGGTGATGCGCCGCTGACGCGCGCCGAATCCGACGGCTTTTACGGCTTTCTTTCCTGAGAACCAGTTAAACACGTCGATATTGTGAACGTGCTGTTCCACGATATGGTCGCCCGACAGCCAAGTCCAGTTTACCCAGTCGCGGATCATCCATTCGATATCGCTCCAGTTTTTGTCCTTTTCGCGGTACCAGAGCATGGACTGGTTCCAGTAAACCGCTCCCGATACAATCTCGCCGATCAGTCCGCTCTGTACCTGCTTGTAACTTTCGATATAGCTCCGCTGGTGGTGGCGCTGCGTTCCGGTAATGACGCACAGCCCTTGCGTAACTGCCTGTTTTGAGGCAGTAATCACCGAACGCGCGCCCACCGGGTCAACGGCTACCGGTTTTTCCAGAAAGGCATGCTTTCCGGCGTCAACCGCCGCCTTAAAGTGGACGGGGCGGAAATTGGGCGGGGTGGCAATCAATACTACATCCACACCGGCGTCAATCACCTTTTGATAATTGTCAAATCCAGTGAAACACTTGTCGTCCGGAATGTCCTGATTGTATTTTTCCTTGAGCATCCTGCGACAGCCATCTACCCTGTCGGCAAACACATCGCCCAAAGCCACGATCTTCACGTTGGGCGCTGCATTGAGAAAATTCTGGGCGGCTCCCGAACCTCTGCCGCCGCAACCGATCAGTCCGGCTTTCAGTTCCACTCCGTCTTTCGCCTTATCGGGCAAAGACGACGGCACATTCCATTCCGCCTCCGGCAACAACGGGGTTAAAACGTTTTTTTTGTCTTCTCCGCAGCACGAAGAAAGCAACGCGCCCGTTCCTAATGTACCTGCCACGCCTGTCAAAGCGGCGCTTGAAAGAAAATCTCTCCTGTTTAATGACATTTTACTCATGATATTTGTTTAATTTAATTAAGAAATTTAGATATTTAATTATTACTGTTATGATTGGTATGATTATTTTGCGTTAATGAACTGTCCGGTTCGCAAACCACCCTGAAGCCAATCCCCTTCATATCCGAATACCACCAGATACTTTTGGGTTGTTGCGGGTCGGTTCTCAACCATTCTTCCGTTTGTGTACGGCTGCGCGCCGCTGCGCGGATGTCGGCGGCGTCATGCGAATAGTTTCCGCCGCGCACCACATATTCCGTTCCCTCGTCAGGTCCTTTGGGATCGGTAACGGACGCCCCCGACAGCGAATAGGCGTTGGGCGCATAGCGGTCGGCGCAATATTCCATGACATTTCCCAGCATGTTTTTCAGTCCGAAAGGATTTTCCTTCACTCTGGACGGCTCTTGGGTACGCATGTCGCTGTTCAGCTCATATACGGCGTATGTATTGATCACGGCGGTGTCCGCGCCGGATATTTTCCTCCACCAGCCCTGCGAGGAATACTGTTTGGGTGTGCCGCCGAAAAAGTAAGGCGTTTCCGTCCCTCCCCGCGCTGCATATTCCCATTCGGCTTCGGTGGGCAAACGGTATTTTTTTCCGGTGATCTTCGACAGCCATTGGCAGTAAATTTCGGCGGAATAGTGGGTCATGGTAATTGCCGGACGCGAACCTCCGCCCCATCCCTGATCCGGATTGCCGAACGGCGGGGTTGGACCGCTGATGGCGTCGGGCGTTTCCGCTCTCAGGTTTCGCTCCTTGATGACCTCCGGCGCAATCCTGCCTTCGGACGCCGTCCGGATATGAAATGACCAGTATTCATCCCAGGTAACTTCTACCTTTCCCATAAAGAAGGGGCTTACCGTTACCGTGCGAACAGGACCTTCATCTTCGCGGCGGAATTTTTCATTATCGGGACTGCCCATCTTAAAAGTGCCGCCCGGAACGGCTATCATCTCAAAAGAAACAGATGTTCCGGGGATTTGTTCTCTGAAATTTTCAAATTTTTCGATCCTCGTCGCTTCCGTAAATTTGGCTGCACCGGAAGGAAGTGACAGGACGGGAAGGGTGTGCATTTTGGCATGCAGATAGTTTGGATCGTAATGCCCTACATTCAAATGGCAACTGATGCACTGCAAATTCAATTTCTTTTCGTTTTCCTCGTAATAAAGATGAGCTGTTCCGCCGTCGTCCGAGAGACCTTTCGGAAAAAGGTTTACATGACATTCCTTGCAGGATTCGTTATACACCATAGTTACCGCATGTTCCAGCTGTCCCTTTTGCTCCCAGTTGAAATCGGCGCTGTCTTTTGTCCAGTATGCCCACAAGTCGTACAAACCGGTACAGGCTTTTGTCTTGAGATAGCGGAAGTTGCCTTTCGGCGGCAAGTGACAGTCAATGCAATGCACTTTTACGCCGGATTTGTTGTTGTAATGCGACGACAATTTCCAACTGTCGTAAACGTGCGTATGCACATGGCAACTTTCACAATATTCATCCGTTCCGGTATGGTGCATCACCTTATTACCGGACAAAACAACTATCATCCCGACCAATCCTCCCGCAAAAAAGATGATCCGCGGATGTTTTCCGAAAAAACTATCTGTTTTTGACATTTACCTGACAATCGCTTTGTTTCAATGAAAAACCTCATTCAAAAAACCGCCTAAAAGTAGGTATTATTTATTGATTTGGAACGGTACCCAAGCAAATTCGCGTGTTAAAAAAAGTTAAATAATGTATTGTGAAGATTTTTTGGGAAGATATTTGGCGATTTTATAGAATAAATCGTTCATATTAATCGGTTTGCTGATGTAATCGACGCATCCTGCTTCGATACATTTTTCCTTATCGTCGCTCATGGCATTGGCTGTCTGTGCGATGATCCGGAGATCTGCCCTGTGTTCCAGAATGATCCTGCTTGCTTCCAATCCGTTCATTTCCGGAAGATGCACATCCATCAACACCAAGTCGATTTTTCGATTATTGCATACATAATCAATAGCTTTCCTGCCGGTATCGGCATATTGCAGCTGTACTTTTGTCGGGCGAAGCATGGCGGCTATTATCTTGCAATTGATCTGATCGTCTTCTACCACAAGGATCGTATATTTTTCCCAGCAATAATCCGGCGTATCGGCTTTCCACGATACCGAAAAGCCTTCGGAGAGGCTGGTTGGGTGATAGGGTACGGTAAAAAAGACGGTAGCGCCTTTCCCAAGAGCGGATTCGCACCATATTTTACCGTTCAGCAGATCGACCAAGCCTTTGGAAATAGCCAAACCCAAGCCGGAACCGCCGAATTTGCGTCCCAGCGTATTGTCCACCTGCGTGAAACGGTCAAAGATTTTTCCTGTTTTCTCGGCGGGGATGCCGATGCCTGTGTCTTTCACGTAAAAAAGTATTTCTTTTCTTTTCAGTTCATAACCGAACTCCACATAGCCTTTTTGGGTAAATTTCAGCGCATTGCCTATCAGATTGACGAAAATTTGCTGCAATCGTTCCGAATCGGATAAAATGGTAATGTCTTCCTGTTGTTTTTTGCATACAATCCTGATTCCTTTTCCATTGGATTTTTTTTTCTGTACGTAAAGGGGATTTGCCAGAAAAACAGAATACAATTGATCCATCAGCACATTGATTTTCATCGGTTTGTATTTTATTTTCATCTGCCCGGCTTCTATCTTCGATATGTCCATGATGTCTTCTATCAAGGAAAGCAATGAATGTCCGCTTTCGGCAATCATTCGCAAATACTCGTCGTGCGTTTCCTGTTCGACGCCGGGTTTTAACAGCAACTGCGACAATCCGAGTATGCCGTTCAGGGGAGTGCGCACTTCATGCGACATGTTGGCAAGAAAGGCGGATTTTAGCCGATCGGACTCTTCCGCAGCCACTTTGGCTTTCATGAGTTCGGTTTCTATCTGCTTCCGGTGCAGGGCAATGCCTGCCTGATAAATGAACGTTTCTACAAGTTGCGCGTCCACATCCTGTGTATCCGCTTTATCGTCGGACTGTTTTGTGGCAAACAGCAATCCTCCGTACAGATTTCCCTTGCCGGACATGCCCATGGTATAAACCTTGCCGAGACCAAGCATGTTCCCTATCTTCTCCGCCTGTCTTACGTCCCGGTTGTCGCCCGCCAGACCGCTTATCCCGTTGATGGCCGACAGTGTTTTTCTTGTCAGGTATCTGGTTTTGAATTTTCTCGGCAACTCAATGGCAAAATCTTCGGGCGGTTTTCCCAGAATTTCTATAATGCGTCCCACATGGGAATGGATGCCGGAAATATACCTGATGTGCGCAATATTACTGATCTGATCGTATGAAAAGACGATGACAACGGACTTTGGAACGATCTTCGATATGCTTTTCCCGATGAAGATGAAAATATCGTCTTCATTGGAGAATAAAAGAAATTTAAGCGCCGTTTCGGACAGGAAAAGCATGCTTTCCTGATAGTTCAATACGGTTTGTTCGGCGCGTTTTTCTTTGGTGATGTCGAACACTACGATACTCAAACCGGTAAGCCTGCCGTTTACATAGCGGCGCGTGGCATGTATCTTTACCGGAAAGCGGCGACCGGGACGGGTGATCGCCATATATTCCGATTCGGGAACAATCTCGCCCTGTACTATTCTGTCAAAAAATATCCCGCAGCGTTCCCTGTCTTCCGGAGCAATCAAATCCATGAGATTTTTCCCGTAAACATCCGATCCGTATTCAAATACTTCAATTGTTTTCAGATTGGCAAAAGTCAGAGAACCGGAAATATCGGTTTCGATGATCATTTCGGGCAGCAGGGAAGTGAGTATCTTGTATTTTTCCTCTGCTGTCCTTGCTGCAATATCTGCTTTCCTCAAAGCGTCATGATCAAGAACCTGTTTTTCAAGCTCCCTGATTCTCTCCTCCAAACAGGAGACAATGTCCGGCTGATGAAGATGTATGTGGTTTGACATGGAAATATTTCTACCTGCAAAATAGCCTGCGAAAGTAATGCTTTTTTGCATTTCCTGCAACCGGTCACGGAAAAATGTTTTCCGTTTTTGCATCTTCACACTCAAGCCATCCGAAAATCAGCGAAAAATGCCGGAAATTGCGCAGACAGCGCCTGCAAAACAATCCGGGCAAGGCGCTATCCTGTCCGAAGCCGAGAGGGTGCATTTACACTTCGCCGTTCAAATTGTTGCATGTATGGAAAATGTGCAAAAGTTCCGCAGGGACGGAACTTTATTAACCGCAGGCGGAGCGAAGCGCAACCTGCGGAACGGCGCTACCTCTCTCCCCGCAGTCCCGCAGTGGCGGGTGTATTTTCTGCCTGCATTATTGTCATTCGGTACGGATAGCGCCTCAAAAAAAATCATCTTATTCGTTCCCCGGTACAGCCTCCCCAAAGTAAATGCTTTGCCCCGGAAACTGCGGTTTTTGTCTCCAAAAAATGAAAATGCCCCGGAACGGTTCAAAATTCTGTCGGGGGTGGCTGCGGTTGAAGATGGAAATACCGTTACAGGCTGTTTATTTCTTCCCTTGACATACCCCCGTTCATTGGAGTATCTCCATTTCCGTCCGGCGGTTTTGTGCGCGTCCTTCGTCGGTATTATTGTCGGCAACAGGTTCCGTTGCTCCCATACCCTTATAATTCACCCTGTTCATGGATATGCCTTCGCTCAGCAAATGATTGGCTACCGACCGCGCCCTGTTTTGCGACAGTTCAAGGTTGTAAGCCGCTTTCCCCACATTGTCGGTATGCCCCGTGATGCGGATTTTCACAGTCGGGTTGTGGTTCATGAATTGAATGATCTTTTGCAGTTCTGTTTTTGATTCGTCCAAAAGTTGATGCGAATTAAAGTCGAAGAAAATATTTTCCAGCACGATTTTTTCTCCGGGCTGTATCCGGCGCAGCGGGAAATCCATTGTGTAGGGTTCCCTGTAAGTTCCGTTTTCCATGGTGATGTGTCCGGAAAAGAACAGATAGTTTTTCCGTTCGATGCTCAGCGCATACTGTCCGCCCAGCGGAAGGCAAACCAGAAATTCGCCCGTCAGGCTGTCGGAGGAGGCTTCTATTACCTTTCGGGAAAGGGACAGGTCGGTTAATTCAAACCTTGCCCTGATCGGGGTGTAGTATTTGGCGTCGAATATCTTTCCCCGCATGTACGACACGGGCTGCGGTCGTACTTCGGGATACAGGGCGAAAGTAAAGATGTTGCGGATATTGTTTTCCGTGCGGTCGGACGAATAATATGCCCTGTCGCCGCGTGCATTTACAATCAGTCCCTCTTCGTTGTACTTGCTGTTGACGGGGTATCCCAGATTGACGGGCGCCGTCCATTTGCCCGCCGAGTCCTTCCGCGAAACAAAGAGGTCGAATTGTCCCATGCCGGGCAATCCGTCCGAAGCGAAATACAGTGTACGGTCGTCGAAATGGATGAACGGCGACGACTCGTCGTAAGCGGTGTTGAGTTCCGCGAGGTTCACCGGCTGCTCCCATTCTCCCTTTTCGTTGAGTTCCGATTTCCAGATGTCCTGTCCGCCCTTTCCCCCGCTTTTGGTGCTGACGAAATACAGCGTCCGCCCGTCCGCCGAAATGGAAGGCTGCGTTTCCTTTGCCGATGTATTGACGGGCGATCCGAGGTTACGGGGGCGCGTCCACAAACCGTTTCGTTTTTCGCTGTAATAAATATCGCATCCGCCTTTACCGTCGCTGCGGTTGCAGGCGGTAAAAAACATCTTGGCGGCGTCGGCGGAAATGCTTTGCGCGCCTTCGTTATCGGCTGTGTTGGGTGGCGAACCGAGGTTGACCGGTTGCGTCCACTTGCCGTCCCTGAAATCGGACACAAAAAACTCCTCCTGCCTGTTGCCTGTCACCTCCGGATTATTGGCGTCTTTCGGTATCAGCGCGGTAAAGATCAGGGTGTGTTCGTCCACCGAAAGACTGGGCCAGTACTGGTCGTGGTCGAAAACCAGCCCGATATTCTCCGGTTGGAAGGGAACGGGATGGTTCACTGCATGCGCCGCAAACACGCTGTTGCGGAGCAGACGTTCCGACTTGGCGCGCAGGGCGGGCTTCTGTCGCGGATAGGTCAGGTATTTTTCAAGATACCGGCTTGCCTGTTCGTATTCCTCCTGTTCAAAACAAATGTCCGCCACCGAATAATATACCGGCGGGAAAAAATCGGGATGTATCTCAATGCTTTTGAGAAAAGCCTCCTTGGCGCCCTGCAAATCATTCATCTCCAGATAACATTCCGCAACAAGCAGATGTGCTTCAACAAACCTGTCCTCTGTTTTGATGACGCTGTTCAGGTACTCGACAGCTTCCCGGTAATGCTTGCGCTGGTATTGTTCCAGCGCGGTATTGTAGGCTTTAAGCGCTTTTTTTGAAACGGAGGCGGGCGACTGGGCAGCTAAACTTCCGGTGACAACCGTGATACATATCCATGCCGCGAAGATGCGCGCGACGGTTCGCCGCAAGCCGCTCGCATCCTGTTGCATGCCATCTGCCGTTTTGTTTCGTTTCCTCATCGTTTCCTTATTCTGTCCAGTTCGCGTTTGGCGTCTTTCTGTTTGATGTCCTGACGCTTGTCATACAGCTTTTTCCCTTTCGACAACGCTATTTCCAGCTTTGCATAGCCTTTTTCGCTGATGAACATCCTGACGGCAATGAGGGTCAATCCCTTGTCCTGCAGTTTGCGCTCCAGCTTGTTGAGTTCCTTTCGCGACAGCAACAACTTTCTTTCCCGTTTGGGATCGTGATTGTTACACGTCCCCCACCAGTATTCGGCAATGTGCATTCCCTGAATCCACAGTTCGCGGTTGCGGAAAAAACAATAGGCGTCCGCAAGATTGGCTTTGCCTTGCCGGATAGACTTGATTTCCGTTCCGGCTAACTGAATGCCTGCGATGTACTTTTCCAGAAACTCGTATTCAAACGACGCTTTCCTGTTTTTGATGTTGATGTGCTGCTGTTCGGTCATAACATGATTGTTCAAGGGGTAAAAATACAAAACATCAGGTATATTTCAACAACTGACGGGCATTTTCTATTGCCGCTTCGGTTACTTTCTCGCCGCTGAGCATGCGGGCTATTTCCATTACACGTTCCTCCGCCGTCAGTTTCCTTACTTTGGTCTGGGTGGTTTGTTCCGTATCCTTTTTATATACCTTGTAATGGTGCTGTCCCTTGGCCGCCACCTGCGGCAGGTGGGTAATGTTGACCACCTGTGCATGAAGCGCCGTTTTTTCAATGATATTGCCCATTTTCTCGGCTATTTCGCCGGATACGCCCGCATCTATCTCGTCGAAAATCAGGGTGGGCAACGTAATTTTTTCCGCCACGGTGGCTTTGAGCGCCAGCATGATGCGCGACATTTCGCCGCCCGAAGCCACTTTGCCCAGTTCCTGCAAGTGCTGCTGCCGGTTTGCCGAAAACAGAAAGCGGACATGATCCCTTCCCGTCGGGGTAAACTGTTCCGAAGGGGTCACATCCACCTTGAAAACAGCATTGGGGATGCCCAGCTGTTGCAGCAGCACGTGAATGTGCGCCTCAATATCCGGAGCGGCGGCATGACGGTTTGCCGATATGCTGCCCGCCGTCTCGTCGAGTTTGCCGTGAAGCTGCGCCAACTCATCCTGCATCCGGCAAAGTTGCAGATCGTAGTCGTCCGTTTCGCGAAGTTTCGCTTCCAGTTCATCGCGGACAGCCATCAGTTCCTTTACGGACGACGCCTTGTATTTCCGTTGCAGGGCATACAGCAGGTCAAGGCGCGCATTTACCCGTTCCAGACGTTCGGGCTGGTATTCCGTTGTTTCGGCAGCCTGTTCCGTTTCGTCGGCAATGTCTTTCAGTTCAATCATGACCGTTTCCAGCCGCTGTACCAATTCCTTCGCCTTCGGATACATCCGTTGCAGGCGTCCCATCGTTGAAACGGACGACTTGAGCATCTGCATTACCGATACCTCTTCGGCATTGATCCATGCGCTTACCTGCGACAATCCCGCTTTTATTTCTTCCGCATGCGAGAGTATCTCCTGTTCTTCTTCCAGTTTGCTCTGCTCGTCCTCCGCCAGTTTTGCCTCCTCCAGTTCGGTAAACCGGAAACGGTGGTAATCGGCTTCGGAACGGCTCTTCTGCGACAGTTGCGACAGTTTTTCCACTCCCGACTGCAATTCGCGGTAACGGTCGTATTCCCGCGCATAATCTGACGTGATACTGGTTTGCTGCGCGTAGGTATCCAGTATCTGCAACTGAAATCCGGGCGTTTCCAGATAGATGTTCTGGTGCTGGGAATGAATGTCGATCAGTTTTGATCCCAACTCTTTCAGGGCGGACAGATTCACGGGCGAATCATTGATAAAAGCCCTTGATTTCCCGTCGGCGGATATTTCCCTGCGGATGAGCGTTTCGTCGGCATGTTCCGATTCGTGTTCGCCGAACCATGCAGCCCATTCGTCTGCGGGCAGTTGGAATGTCCCTTCCACAACGCATTTCCGCGTTTTGTCAAGCAGCGCGCTGCTGTCGGCGCGCTGTCCGGTCAACAAGCCCAGTGCGCCCAACAGGATGGACTTCCCCGCGCCGGTTGCTCCGGTGATGATGGACAGACCGCCGTAGAAATCCATCTCCAACTCCTGTATCAGGACATAATTCCGAACGGACAAATGAGTGAACATGGTAATGTATTTTTTCGTTTAACGCATTCAATTATTTCCAAATTCCATCAGGCAGGCTTTGATAAATCCGTCGATATCGCCGTCCATCACCGCCTGTACGTTGGAAGTCTGGTAATTGGTACGGTGATCCTTCACCCGCCGGTCGTCGAATACATAACTGCGGATTTGCGAACCCCATTCGATCTTTTTCTTCCCTGCTTCCACCTTTGCCTGCGCCCTGCGCCGTTTTGCGAGTTCCAGCTCGTACAGTTGAGATTTCAACAAACGCATGGCATTTTCCTTGTTGCCGAACTGCGAACGGCTTTCGGTATTTTCAATGGCAATTTCCTTCATTTCGCCGGTTTCATCGTCCCTGTACCTGTAGCGAAGGCGCACGCCGGTTTCTACCTTGTTCACGTTTTGCCCGCCCGCCCCGCTCGACCGGAATGTCTCCCAGCTGACGTCCGCCGGACTGATCTCTATTTCAATGGTATCGTCCACCAAAGGAACCACAAACACCGATGAGAAGGAGGTCATCCTTTTGCCCTGCGCGTTGAACGGCGATACCCTCACCAGACGGTGCACTCCGTTTTCGCTTTTCAGGTACCCGTAAGCCATCTCGCCGTCGATCTGCATCGTAACGGTTTTGATCCCTGCCTCGTCGCCTGCCTGAAAGTTAGTGATTTCCAGCTTGAAGCCCTGCCGTTCGCACCAGCGTTTGTACATCCGCAGGAGCATCTCCGCCCAGTCCTGCGCCTCAGTGCCTCCCGCCCCCGCCACAATCTTGATGACGGCGCCCAGCCGGTCTTCTTCGTGCGAGAGCATGTTTTTCATCTCCAGCGCCTCTATCAACTGCAAGGCATGAGCATACGCCCGATCAACCTCCTCTTCGCTGACGGCTTCTTCCTTAAAGAAATCAAATGCCAACTGAAGTTCCTCGCAAGCCGTTTTCACGTTGCGATAACCTTCTATCCAGTTTTTCAACTCCTTCACTTTCCGCATTTGCACCTCTGCCGACTTGGCGTCATCCCAGAATCCGGGCGCCTGCGTTTTTATTTCTTCTTCTTCTATTCGGATTTCTTTGCCTTCCACGTCAAAGATACCTCCTCAGCGCATCCTCGCGCTCCTGCAACTCTTTTAGCTGCTCAACAGTGATCATAATGATTTTTTGATAAAATTTTGAAAAGACAAAGGTACATATTTTATGCGAGAAAATAAATTGGTAGTGTTTCGGGTTAAATCTTTTTTTGAGGCGCTATTCATGTCCCGTTAGTATCTTATTTGTGAAATTGATGTAGTTTTTGGCAGCATGTTCGGGTGCGAACATACCGGTAACATGGACGACATGGATGTCAGGTTCACAGAACACGGAGTGTTCAATGTGAATAACCCCTAACTTAGCGAAGCGCAGTGCGGGGTACGAAAACTCAAAACTCAACCGAATGCACTATAATTGGCTTGCGGATTTTAAGGATGTATAAAATCCCAACAGATGATTGCGGGATTTTGCCGGTGAGCCATCCTCCTGTTTCCGACGGATTGAAAAATATATTTCCACAAAATTAGCTCTTAAGGAACGTGAAATAAATAATGTATCATGGTTTTGATGCCAAAGGCATCGTATGTTTATAGAAAAACGATGTTGTGTTTCCATTCGACCCCGACGGGGTCGAACAACAAAGGGTACATTGCTTCTATAAACATGTGACCTCTTCGAGGTCGAATTTCATA
>JAISRX010000160.1 GCA_031273395.1 Bacteroidales bacterium
TTGCCTGTTTTGGACGAAAAACAAACTTGCTTATATCTTGCTTATATCTTGCAAGTGAAGCACAAAGCATTGGCTGGGGCGGTCAGAGCAGGATAGCCGCTTTGTCGGGCAAAAGTCGATTTTTAATAGCGCGGGGGGCAAAAGAACTTCAAAGTCCTGCCATACAGGCGCCATCGAACAGGATACGCAGGAAAGGCGGCGGTCGTAAAAAAGAAGTTGGCAAACAGGATGGACTTGTGGAAAAAAATTAAGGAAACAGTTGAACCATATACAGTTGGATGCCCTGAACGTTTGCTGTTGTGGACGGGCAAAAGTGTTAAACATCTTCAATCCGCGTTAAAAATGTCAGGTTATAAAATTTCTCACGAACTGGTACGGCAGATATTGTCTTCGCAGGGTTACCACCTGCAAACCAACAGAAAAGTCTTTGAAGGGGGCGAACACATTGACCGCGATGCGCAATTTAAATATATATAACCATATAAACACAAGTTATCTTGCCCGCCTTTACCCTGTCGAACAATTAGCAAGGCGCATCCTCAAACTCCGTGTCGAACAGCCCGCCAAAAACGGACGTATCCATATAAAAACGCTGTTTCATTCTTTTATGAGATAACAGCGCAAAGATATGCAAAAAACTCATGCCATGTAAGAAAAAACGTGTAAACCAATATGTCAAAGAACTTTTGCCGGCTTTCGGTCGGGCGCCGGAAATCCCGTTGATGCTTGTTCCCGCCGCGATGGATTAAGATCGTTGGGTGTACCACTTAACCTCGACAGGATTTGATATACCCGTTTGTGTATCCGCCTGTGCACCCGTATTGATGGCAGGCGCAAGGCCCGCCCCTGCGGTTGCGGTGATGAGAGGCGCGGCATGCCGAGCTTCTGCTGCAAAGGCGTTTGTGTGAGTGTCACGTAATCCTAACGGCTTCAACACCCTGTCAGGATGGCTTCCGCAGGGCAGGCTCTCAGGTTCGGTTTTTGCCGAAGGATGGGTTTTGTTGCCGGCAGCGAAGCAATGACGATGATCGCCATCTTCATTTTCCGGCGATTACCGGCGGTACAATATTTTTTTTGCGGGTTGGCGAATAAAAAGTATTTTTGTGCGGTAAAATAACAGCGAAACATTGAATATTGTCATCATCAAGTACAACGCCGGGAATATTTTCTCGGTGGATTATGCGCTCCGGCGTTTGGGCATAAAGGCGGAGATCACGGGCGATGCTCAAAAAATAAGGTCGGCGGACAAAGTGATCTTTCCCGGCGTAGGAGAAGCGTCCACCACCATGCAATACCTGCGCGAACACGGTTTGGACACGCTGATATGCGGTTTGCGGCAGCCCGTGCTGGGCATCTGCATCGGCATGCAATTGATGTGCCGCAGGTCGGAAGAAGGCAACACGCCCTGCCTCCGCATCTTCGAGGAAGAAGTCATTCGTTTCCGTCCGCCGGAAGGCGTCAAAGTGCCGCACATGGGCTGGAACAGCCTGCAAAATATGCGCTCCCCGCTCTTTGACGGACTGCCCGCCAATCCATACGTGTATTTCGTACACAGTTACCATGCCGCCGCCGGCACGCACACCATTGCCACTGCGGATTATCCCGAAGCGTTTTCGGCTGCCCTGCAACGCGATAACTTTTATGCCGTACAGTTTCATCCCGAAAAAAGCGGCGAAACAGGCGAAATTATTCTGAAAAATTTCCTGAACAGGATTGAATATTAACAATTGATCACTAATTTTGCCACCGGTAAAAAATCTCAATATTCATTACATGACCAATAAAGCAAACAAGCAAAACAAGGCGACAAATGACGGCAACGGACAGTACCTGCCGCGGTACCTGAAGATAGCGACCAACAAATATTTCAAGTTCGGAACAGTTGTTTTACTATACCTCCTCTGGACTGTCTGGGTAGGGAACTGGTGGCTGCTCGCGGGCGTTCCCGTTCTTTTCGACATATACATCACCAAAAAAGTAAACTGGACGTTCTGGAAAAAACGCAAAGGACCCAATAGCAGAGTGGTGGAATGGATAGATGCACTCATATTTGCAGTGATTGCCGTTACCCTGATCAATATTTTCGTGTTTCAAAATTACAAAATCCCGACAGGATCAATGGAAAGATCGCTGCAAATCGGCGATCACCTGTTTGTGAGTAAACTCAAATACGGTCCGAAGATTCCCAACACGCCGCTCTCCTTTCCTTTTGCACAGCACACCATGCCGCTGACCAAAAACGTAAAATCGTATCTGGAATGGATTAACTGGCCCTACAAGCGGCTCAAGGGATTTACCCGCATCAAAAATGACGATATCGTTGTTTTTAACTTTCCGGAAGGCGATACGGTCATCGTACTTTATCAGACGGAAAGTTATTACGCTTTGCTGCGCCGGCAGGCAGAAACGCTGGAAGATTCCGACAAGGCGTCGGGACGGGAAATACGCCCGTTTCAATATTATACCGATTTCGCAAGAAAACAGATACTCAACGAATATGACATTACGGTACGTCCCGTTGATAAACGCGATAACTACATCAAGCGTTGCGTTGCCATTCCGGGGGACACCGTAAGGATTGTCAATGCACGGGTGCATATCAACGGAAAGCCGCAAAAACCGTATGAACACATTCAGTACCGGTATGCCGTGCAGACGGACGGTTCCCCGATCAATGTCAAGACGCTCGAACGGTTCGATATTTACCGTAGCGATGTGCGCACCATCGGCAACGGGCTGTTCAGCATCCCGATGATTGATGACAACGTGGAACAGATGCGAAAATTAACCAACGTGCGCTCGGTGGAGATGCTGCTGAAACCGGAAGGGCTTTACGACAGCGAAGTTTTCCCGCACGACGGTCGTTTTGCGTGGAATGTCGATAACTTCGGTCCCCTGTGGGTACCCAAAAAAGGCGTCACGGTGAAAATAGATACCGCCAATATCAGCCTGTATGCGCGGATCATCTCCGCATACGAATATAATGACCTGAAAGTGGAAAACGGAAAAATATTCATCAACGACGTCGAAACCGACAGCTATACCTTTCAAATGGATTATTACTGGATGATGGGCGACAACCGCCACGATTCGCTGGATTCACGTTTTTGGGGATTTGTGCCTGAAGATCATATCGTGGGTGCGCCGCGATTTGTGTGGCTGTCGTTAAACAAGGAAAAAACCTTTCCGTTCAACATCCGGTTGAGCCGCATGTTCAGGGCGGCAGGACGCTAAAATCATGACCATGAATCTGGAACAAATATTGGCGCAACACGCCTCGGAAGCCGTAGCCTCGTTATACGGGAGGCATCTTTCGGGCGATGAGTTGCAGGTGCAGCACACGCGCAAAGAGTTTGAAGGCGATTTTACCATTGTGGTATTTCCGCTGCTGAAGATTTCCAAACAGTCTCCGGAAGCTACCGCAACGGCTATCGGCGATTACCTGCACGAAAACTGTGTGGAAATAGAACGGTACAATGTGGTGAAGGGCTTTTTGAACCTGACCGTTGCCGGCGCCGTATGGCTTGAGTTCCTTGCCACCACCGTTTTCGACGGACAGTACGGGAAAAAGCCCGTTGCAAAGGATGCGCGGGTAAAAATGATCGAATATTCATCGCCCAACACCAACAAACCCTTGCATTTGGGACACATCCGGAATAATCTGCTGGGATATTCGCTGGCAAAGATACTGGAAGCTGCCGGAAACCGAATCGTGAAAGTCAATCTGGTGAACGATCGCGGCATCCACATCTGCAAGTCCATGTTGGCATGGCAGAAGTGGGGCAACGGGGAAACGCCCGAAACCTCCGGGAAAAAGGGAGATCATTTGGTGGGCGATTACTATGTAAAATTTGACGTCGAGTACAGGGCGGAAATTGCGCGGCTGGTGCAACAGGGAACGGACAGGGAGGAAGCTGCCCGAAAATCGCCGTTGATGCGGGAAGCGCAGGAAATGTTGCGCCGGTGGGAAGCAAAAGACCCGGAAACGGTAGCGCTTTGGGAAAAAATGAACGAATGGGTGTACGAGGGCTTCGATGTAACTTACAAGCGGTTGGGCGTTGATTTTGACCGCACGTATTACGAATCGCAAACATATTTGCAGGGAAAGGAAATCGTTGCGGAGGGCGTCAAAAAAGGCGTTTTCTACCGGAAGGAAGATGACGGTTCGGTGTGGGTAAACCTCACAGCCGACGGACTGGACGAAAAACTGTTGCTGCGCTCGGACGGCACTTCCGTTTACATCACGCAGGATATCGGCACTGCCTGCCGGCGTTTTGAGGAATACGGCATGGACGAGATGATCTATGTGGTAGGCAATGAACAGAATTACCATTTTCAGGTATTGTCGCTGATCTTGGGCAAACTTGGTTATCCGTGGGCAAACAGCCTGAAACACATGTCGTATGGGATGGTGGAACTGCCTGAAGGAAAGATGAAGTCGCGCGAAGGAACTGTGGTGGACGCCGACGACCTGATGGACGAAATGGTGAAAACGGCTCGCCGGACGTCACATGAATTGGGGAAACTGGATGAATTGTCGGACGAAGACGCCGACAGGATTGTCGGGAGCATCGGGTTGGGCGCTTTAAAGTATTTCATGCTGAAAGTCGATCCGAAAAAAAACATGCTCTTTGATCCGAAGGAATCCATTGATTTTAACGGCAAAACAGGACCCTTTATCCAATACACGCACGCGCGCATCTGCTCGGTGCTTCGCAAAGCCGCCGACAACGGGATAGACCTTCATGCAGGGATCAATGCCGGCGTGAAGCTCAACGGCAAGGAAATATCACTCATCCGCGCCGTTTACGATTTTCCCGAGACGGTGAGGGAGGCAGCCTGCACGCTCAGTCCCGCCCTGATTGCCAACTATGTGTATGAATTGGCAAAAGAATACAATCAGTTTTATCACGACTATTCGATCCTGAAAGAAGAAGACGCCCACATCCGGCAGTTCCGCGTATTGCTCTCCGGATATACCGCACAGGTCATCCGCACCGCCTTGGATCTTTTGGGAATAGACGCCCCGGAAAGAATGTAAATAATTGAAAATACCGGAATGGTTGCCGTCATTTGGGGAGGAAGCAGGAGGCAATGCATTTAACCAAAATTGTCCATTAGTACCAATATTTACTGCGTTTATCGACTCCGATAATTTCTAATGGACGCCTTGAGCGGGTTGCGCAAAGCCCGTTTGGATTTTTTTTGCCGTTTCTCGGGCTGCGAAAATCCCGTTTGGATTTTTTTGCCGTTTCGCGGGCTGCGAAAACCCTATTCGATTTTTTTTTGCCGTTTCGCGGGTTGCAAAAAGCCTGTTTGGATTTTTTTTGCCTTTGCGCGGGCTGCGAAAAGCCCGTTTGGATTTTTTTTGCCATTTCGCGGGTTGCGAAAACCCCATTCGATTTTTTTTTGCCGTTTCGCGGGTTGCGAAAAGCCCGTTTGGATTTTTTTTGCCGTTTCGCGGGCTGCGAAAAGCCTGTTTGGATTCTTTTTGTCTTTGCGCGGGCCGCGAAAAGCCCGTTTGGATTTTTTTAATGCCTTGCTACGATAGAGCAAAGCCTGTTTTCTTTTTTAACGCCTTGCTATGGCAAAGCAAAGCCCGTTTTATTTTTTGGCATTGCTAATTAAATATATGTTTTTATCTTTGCAAAAAAACGATATGAATTGTCCAAAATATACGTGTGATAAAAAAGTCAAATCCGGAATAATCAAAGGGAAGCAACGTTATAAAATGCAAAGCATGCGGATGTAATTATACCGTGGAATTAAAATCAACAGCTAAATCCCAATCAATGAAAAAGCAAGCATTGCATCTATATCTTGAAGAGTTGGGATTCCGTTCTATCGGCAGGATTTTAAGAGTAAGCAATGTTTCTGTTCTTAACCGGATACGCAAGTTTGGGAAAGACGTTGAGCCACTCCATTCCGAAAGTCAAGAAATTGAGATGGTAGAAGTGGATGAAATGCATTCCTGTACAGGTTCAAAAAAACTGCTGTCGAGTATGGATTGTCTGTGATAGATATAGGAAAGATTCATCCACTTCGCTATTGGAGACCGGAGCCGATCAACAGCAAAAGAATTTTGGGCTTATAGGTCAAAATTCAGGCTGAAAACGCTGTAAAGACCGAAGAATGTTATCTTTGCATAATGTCAAAGGTTATGAATAAAAAAAATGCATTCATTGTGGTTCTCCCATAACCAGGAAAAATGGGAAAAAAGAAGGTATC
>JAISRX010000185.1 GCA_031273395.1 Bacteroidales bacterium
CATTTCGTAGAATGAGATGCGCCGTTTTTAGCATTTAAAACACATAAAAACGTGTTGTTGGGGAAATATTAGGGTCATTGGGAAATAATTTATCCGAAATGTCGTAGGGGCGACGGCAGACAAGGGCGACCGCAAGGGTCGCGGTGATGCAGAGACGCGGCACGCCACGTCTCTACAATCTCAATTCTTTTTCGTACCTTTGCTGCATTAAAATATTAAAATAATTGCATCATGTCGAATAAAGATTATCAAACTCCGAAAAAGGCGCCGGAAACCGCTGCCGAACCTGCTGTAACTTATTATAAGACCACCGCCGAAACTACATCGCCCGACAGTTGGAACCCCAATGTTCCCTTCACCGGTACTCAGGAGGAATGGCGGGATCACTTTCTCCGGATTGAGGAAGGAGATTTTACCCCCTTAGAAGTAGCCAATAAGGAATTTGAAGCATGGAAGAAGGACTATCTCGCAAACCGGTTGAAGTAAGGCGACAAATTCAAGGAAAGCCGTCAACAGGTTTACGACTACACGATAAATACGTTTGGCTACTTTCAAGCCGAGCATTACCTGTTAAAAATTGAGCAATCCTTATCCACGCTCTCCGCTTTCCATAGCATGTATCCCGAATGTCGCCATCTTGCCACCAAAAGCCGCATGTACCGCAACATCATCCTCGATGCACATCTGATTATCTACCGGATCACAGACGCGCGTATTGAAGTGTTGGATATCATCCATTCCGCATCAAGCATCCGCAAGATTCGCGGCGTTCGCAAGGTTCGCCTGTAAAACGGTAGGGCAAGGTATGTTTTGCCATTGCGCGTACCATTGCGGCGGATGCAGCAAAGCCTGACAGGGGCGGGTGTATTTTCTGCCGGCATGTTACCATCCGGTGCGGATAGCGCCTCAAAAAAAGAATGAACCGAAAATCTTTTTCGGAAGGCGGATTTTTTTCGCGTTTACGCTGTTGAAGTCACAATAATTTTGTTTCTTTGCAATTATTTTTAATGACATGGGGACAGGTTGGACAATCAGGCGAACGGTGAACCAGATCACGCATTTCATCATGGATGAAGTATGGAGCGTGCGGCTGGACGACTATCCTCCGCGCATAGCGCTTCTTTTGCGTTACCTGCGCGTAGTGCTGGTGGCTTTTCGCCGCTTTTTCGAGGACAAGGTGCAGTTGCGCGCCTCCGGGCTTACCTTTTATTCGTTGCTGGCGCTGGTGCCGATACTTGCAATGGCTTTCGGCATCTCCAAGGGCTTCGGGTTCGACAGGGAACTGGAGCGGTATCTCACGGAGAGTTTCAAGGGACAGGAAGATGTGCTGAACTGGCTGATGACTTTCGTTCATTCCATGCTGAACAATACCAAGGGCGGCGTTATTGCCGGTGTGGGAATGGCGGTGCTGTTCTGGTCGGTGATGAAGGTGCTGGGCAACATCGAAAGTTCCTTCAACGACATCTGGCAGATCAGGAAACAGCGGACGTACATCCGCAAGTTCACCGACTATCTGTCCCTGATGCTGGTGGCTCCCATCCTGATCATTGCCTCGGGGAGCGGCACCGTTTTTGTGGCAACGCAGCTGAGCAACATTTCTTCGCAGATAGAGATCGTCAATCTCAGCCCCTTTGTCCTCTCCATGATGAAGTTCCTTCCCTACGCGATGATCTGGCTGCTGTTCACGCTGCTGTACATGATCATGCCCAACACCAAAGTATCGTTCAAGTCCGCCCTTATTGCGGGTATTCTGGCAGGGTCAGCCTTTCAGGTGGTTCAGTGGATTTACATTGATCTTCAAATGGGCGTTTCGCGCTACAATACCATCTACGGGAGCTTTGCCGCCCTGCCGCTGCTGCTGGTGTGGATGCAAACCAGCTGGCTGATTGTCCTTCTGGGCGCCGAAATTTCGTTTGCCAACCAGAACATCGACCTGTACGAGCTGGAAAACGAGTCGCTGCATATCAGTCCGTATGCACACCGGGCTTACAACATACTGCTGCTGCAACGTATTGTCCTTCGTTTCATAGCCGGCGAAGCGCCGCTGTCATCGCAGGAACTCTCGGAAAGCATGAAACTTCCCACGCGGCTGGTACGCATGGTCACCGCCGACCTGCTCGGCGCCGGTCTGATCAACGAAATACGCACCGACAAGGAAAAGCTGCACCTGTTCATGCCGGCAAAGGACGTCAGGCAATATACGGTCAAAAACGTCATGGAAGCGCTGGACAGGAGCGGCAACAACCGCATCCTGCAACAGCCGTCGGAGGAAATGAAAAAGGTGCTGCACATTCAGGAACGCTTTTTGCTGCATCTGGAAAAGTCTCCGGAAAACATCCTGATACAGGATTTGCCGGCATACCAAATTGAGGAACATGAAAATTTGTAGGATCATACCGATAGCGCTGCTTGTTTTGCTCTCCGCCGCTTTCCTGTCCGCGCGGCAGCCGAAAAACCTGCGCGACGCGCAGGGGAGGAAGCAGGGTTTCTGGGAAGCGGTGGACGGAAGGGGGCATTTAGTGTACACCGGCTATTTTAAGGACGACCGTCCGGTGGGCGAAATGAAACGCTACCATCCGGGCGGGGGCGTGCGGGTGATCATGCTGTACGACGAAAAAGGCGAAAGGGCGCGCTCCCGTTTTTTCCGGCAAAACGGCGAACTTGCCGCACGGGGCAACTACTTCCGTGCGCGACGCGACAGCGTATGGACATTCTACAGCGCGCATACGCGGGAAGTGACCTACATGATTGAATACCGCGAAGGAGCGCGGCACGGCAGGTCGCAGAAATTCTATCCGGGTGGCAGCATAGCCGAAGAGACGCTGTGGGCGAACGACCGGCGGGAAGGCAAGTGGCAGCAGTTTTTTGAGAGCGGACAGGTGAAGATGACCGCTACCTATCGCGACAACCAACTGGAAGGCGGGTTTTTCGTCTATTACCCCGACGGGAAACGGGAAACAGAGGGTTTCTACCGCAACGACCATCCTGAGGGCAAATGGGTACACTATAACCTTGACGGCACTGTGGCGTCCACCGTGGAGTACCGGAACGGCGTCATCGCCAATCTCGGCGAACTGACCGCAGCGGAACAGGTTTTTTTCAAAAGAATAGAAGCAGAAAAGGGAAGCATCAGGGAACCGACCGTGGAAGACCTGATACGGGAATCGGAAAGACAATCGCCATGAAAAGACTCATCGTTTATTCGGGAGGCATGGACAGTACCGTGCTGCTCCACCAGTTCGCGAAGGAAATAGGGATGGCTGTTTCCTTCCATTACGGTTCAAAGCATAACGACCGGGAAATAGCGTATGCAAAGGAAAATTGCAGTGCGCTCGGCATAGAACACCGGATCATCCGGCTGGATTTCATCAACGAGCATTTCAAGAGCAACCTGCTGCTCTCCGGAGGCGACATTCCCGACGGACATTATCATTCCCGCACGATGAAAAGCACCGTGGTGCCTTTTCGCAACGGCGTCATGCTGAGCATTGCGGTGGGCATTGCCGAAAGCCACGGTCTGGATGCGGTGTTTATAGCCAGTCACGGAGGCGATCACGCAATATATCCCGATTGCAGGGAGCATTTCATGTCGCTGTTCCATCAGGCGGCGCTGGCAGGGACGTATGCTTCCGTGAGCGTCATCGCGCCGTACAGCCGTTTAAACAAAAGAACGATAGCCCTGATGGGAAAACGCATGAAGGTCGATTTCTCAAAGACATACTCTTGCTACAAGGGCGGAGAGCATCACTGCGGCACCTGCGGCACCTGCACCGAACGCAGGGAAGCCCTTGCCGGATTTGACAGTACCCTGTATGAAAATTAATTTCCCATACCTTTAATATATATGTACTGCGTAAAAAAAACGATGGAAATAAGCGCGACGCACCGGCTGGATTTGCCGTACGAAAGCAAGTGTACCGCTCTTCACGGGCATAACTGGATCATCTCCGTTTACTGCAGGTCGGAGAAGTTAAACAGGGAAGGCATGGTGGTGGATTTTACCGAGATGAAAAAACGGATTACCGACCGGCTTGACCATAAAAACCTGAATGAAGTGCTGCCGTTCAATCCCACAGCCGAAAACATTGCCAGATGGATTTGCGAACAGATCCCTTTTTGCTACAGGGTGGAGGTGCAGGAGTCGGAAAAAAATTGGGCATGGTATGAAAAAGAGAGTGAATGAAATTTTTCATTCTCTACAGGGCGAAGGCTTTTGGACGGGCATTCCTATGGTTTTCATCCGTTTTTCGGGATGCAACCTTGCGTGTGATTTTTGCGATACCGTGCATGAAGCGTACACCGAGATGTCCGTTGCCGACATACTTGCGCGGATCGAGCGTTTTGCCGTTCAGCGCGTCTGTTTGACCGGTGGCGAACCGTCGTTGCAGGCGGACGACGAACTGATCGAAGCTCTGCACCGCCAAAACAGGATCATCCACGTGGAAACCAATGGAACACACCCCCTGCCCGCAAACATCGACTGGATCACCGTAAGCCCCAAAACCGACCATATTGCACTCGCGAAAGCCAACGAGATTAAAATGGTGTATCAAAACCGGGATATTTCGGCGTGGCTGGACTTTGAAGCGGAACATTACTATTTGCAGCCGTGTTCCTGCACCTGCACCGAACAGGTCATCGACTACATAAAAGAACATCCCCCGTGGAGATTGAGCGTGCAGTTGCACAAGTTGCTGAATTTTCGATGAGCGGCAGGCAGCATCAAAAAATCGCGTTTTACAGGATGCAGTGTTATGTTAATAATTCGGCATTGCTAATTAAATATATCTTTGTATCTTTGCAGAAAAATAATAATATATGAATTGTCCAAAATGTTCATGCGGTAAAAGCGTTAAATCCGGTATTATAAAAGGGAGACAACGTT
>JAISRX010000240.1 GCA_031273395.1 Bacteroidales bacterium
CGAAGATGCGGAGGCGTTGCGGAATGTATCCGTCAACGATTACAAAGATATTCTGACGGAAAAGTATGATGACAGGTTTCAACCCGCCCTTTATGACGTGCTGATTAACCGGGCTATAAACTTCTACCGCTTTTATGCCGTGCGTCTGATGCTGCAACAAACATTTGCCGTCGATGACGTCCGGTATTTTGCCGATGCGGAATCATTTGCCGGTTTGGATATCCAGTCGCCGGACACGATGGCGTCTTCGTATTTAGTATTGAAGACGTACCGGAAGATATTGCGCTTTCATCGGGATGATGTTGATAAGGCGGCGCTGATTTATGCGGATTGCCGGAGACTTGCCTTTGTAAGGGAACAGGGGGTTTATCAGGGGAAAGAAAAATTGTACGAAAATGCGCTTATTGACATGAGCAGGCGTTATGAATCAGTCAAAGATAATGCCATTGTTCTTTTTGAACTCGCTACTTTCTACAGTGGAAAGGGAGATAATTGGAGATATGATAAAACGGACGGGAACAGATCGGGATATGTAAAAGCCCGTGAACTGGCGGAAAGGATAAAAAAGGATTATCCCGGCATGTTGGACGAAAAGGCGGACGGGATTATCCGCTTTGTGAAAGACAGAGCGCTGGAAGTCAGGTATGAACCGGTGCAGTTACCGGACAGACCCTTCCTTTCGCTTGTGAAATTCAGGAATATAAACATTTTATATCAAACCGTCTATAAACTTACGAAAGAGGAGGCGCTTGATTACAGCGTCGGAAAATACAGATATCACTACCGGGACGATATTCGGGATTTTATCAGGACGCTAAAGTCAACGCCCGTTACAGGAGAAATCAAACTTCCCGAAACAGACGATCATCAACATTATACGACCGAAATAAAAACAGACCCGTTGAACAAAGGGTTTTATCTTGTTTTTTTTTCCGACGCTCCCAATCCTTTAGCGTCCGAAGTCTATAACATTTCTTTCCTGCAAATATCCGGTCTGACGGCTGCCGACAGAATGGTCGGGGACACGGTGACGGTTATTGTGACCGATCGGGAAAGCGGTGCGCCGATACAGGGGGCTATGTTCTCATCTCACAAAAATATTTTGAGCGACAGGGCGGGACTTGCCCGGTTCAAAAAAAACAGCGGCGAATCTTATTACGATGTCCGTTACGGGAATGACTGTTTGCTGGTTTTCGGGAGCGGCGGCAAAATCAGTTACACTGAAAATCAGGAAAGAATCAGCGCCGTCATATTTACCGACCGGGCTGTTTACCGTCCGGGGCAAACGGTTCTCTTTAAAGCCGTACTTTACCGCAATTTTGAGGACGAGACAAAAGAACTGCTTAAAAACCATGCCGTAAATATGAGATTCAGAGATGCCAACCGCCAAATTATTGCCGAACAAAATATGACGGTCAATGATTTCGGAAGCGTTTCGGGGAGTTTTTCCATTCCGCAGGGATTGCTGAACGGATATTTCACGGTTGAATGCGGTGATTACGGAAGCGTTCCCGTACAAGTCGAGGAATATAAACGTCCTGCATTTGAAGTCAAATTCGATACGGTCAGGGAAAATTACAAACTGAATGATCATGTAGAAATTTTCGCGACGGCAAAAGCATTTGCCGGTTATGCCATCGACGGCGCCGGCGTTCAATACAGGGTTGTACGAAAGGCGCATTACAGATTGCTTCGCCGGTGGTATCCGCCGGGAAATGAATCCGTAAAAATCGCGGGCGGAAATGCGAAGACGGACCAAAACGGAAAAATAACCGTCGCGTTTCAGGCGCTTGCCGGCGATAATGAAAAAAATGTGAAGACGGATGATCTGATCTATACTTATACGGTCGAAATTGACGTCACGGACATGAACGGCGAAACACAAACCGCGACCATCGACGTGAACATCGGCAACATACCGCTGTTGATCAAAACAAATATCCCCGAAAAAATGTACATCGAACAAACGGACGGATACACGGTCGAGACAACCAACCTGAACGGCAATGCAACGCCCGCAACCGTAAACGTGCAAATTGTTGCACTGAAATCGCCCGAAAAAATTCTCCGGAAACGGCTTTGGAATGACGGAATCGATCTTCAAACAATATCCGAAGCGGCGTTCCGCAGGGATTTTCCGGCGGACGAATACGGCGATGAATTGAATCCCTTTCATTTTCCGGAAAAACATACGGTGACAAAATTTACCATCGACACGGAAAAAACCAAAACTTTCGACCTTTCCGCACTCAAGGACGGGGGATTCTACAAACTGATTCTGAAAGCGCGGAACCGTCAGGGCATTTCGGCGGAAGACACGGTGATCTTTCATCTTGCGGATGGAAAGTCTCCCGAAAAAATTGCAAGCATGGATGACTGGCTGACAGCCGTTAAAAAAAGCGGCGAACCGGGTGAGAATGTGGAAATTTTCCTTGCCGGAGGAAATGACGAATCGTATGTATATTGCGAAATCATTCACAAAAACAAACTGACGGCATCGGAATGGATAAAGACCGGCACAAAACCGGTCAAGTTCACCTTTCCGATAGAAGAACGGCACCGCGGCGGCTTTATCATACAATTCAACATGGTACAGAACAACCGCATATATACCGCTACGCAACAAATCCACGTACCTTTCACGAACAAAATGCTCGACGTCAAACTTGCCACCTTCCGCGACAGACTGCTGCCGGGCGAGAGCGAAAAATGGACAATGCTCGTCAGCGACAAAAAGGGCGGAAAACAAATTGCCGAAGTGGTCGCGTCGCTCTATGACGCTTCACTGGATGCCATCGCGGAACATTCATGGACGGACGTCCGTTCCTTTTATAATCTGCTTTACCGTAATTATTATATATACAGCTGGTCTCATAAGTCAACAGGACGGGCGGCATATCCCGGTGTATGGAAAAAAACAGGGAACAATTTTCCGTATCATTCAATAGCCGTCGCAAATATTAACTGGTTTGACGGGTCGTACAGAACTGCTTTTATGCCTTCCGGCACAGCATCCGATTTCATGGTAAGAGGATTGAGAAGTGTGGCGCTGGCGGAAAATAAAGCCGCAACCGTGCAGGAATCATCGATCGCCGAAAGTTTCAGCCTCACCCTGGAGGTGGCGGAAGACAGGGTGTACTCAATCATACCCGCAGGTTACGGCGAACAATCCCCCCCCGCGCCAAAGTCCGACGAAAACTTCCCCGACTTGACAACCGTCCAAACCCGCGCGAATTTCAACGAAACCGCCTTTTTCTACCCGCATCTGCGCACCGGCGAAAACGGCGAGGTAATGATTGAGTTTGTCATGCCCGAAGCCCTCACGCGCTGGAAACTGTTGAGCTTTGCACATACAAAGGATTTAAAAATCGGCACATACACGAACGAACTGATCACGCAAAAAAAAGTTGCCGTCAGCGCCAATATGCCCCGCTTCTTCCGCGAAAACGACGAAATCACACTGACTGCCAAAGTAAACAGTCTGACGGAAACATCCCTCGAAGGACAGGCGCTGCTGCGACTGTACGACGCCGTCACCATGCAGCCTGCGGACAATATCATCACTTCGGAAAAAACATTATTCTTTCATCTGAAGCAGGGACAAAGCGCCGCCGTAACCTGGAAACTGAAAATACCCGAAGGCATTCAGGCTCTCGCATATAAAATCACCGCACAGGCAGGCGCACACAGCGACGGCGAAGAAAAAACCGTCCCCGTGTTGCCCCTTGCAATGTCCGTCACCGAATCCCTCCCGTTCACTGTCAGGGCGGGACAGACCCGGTCATTTGTGCTCGACAAACTTGTCAACAACAAATCCAAAACCCTGCGTCACAACCGTCTTACGGTTGAATACACATCCGCCCCCGCATGGTACGCCGTTCTGTCGTTGCCCCATATCATGGAATATCCGTACGAATGCGCGGAACAAACCTTTGCACGTTATTACGCCAACGCTTTGGCGACGGCAATTATAAACAAAACGCCGCGCCTCAAACAGATTTTCGACACATGGAACATGCCTGGCAGCGACGCCCTGCTTTCCAGCCTCGAAAAGAATCGGGAACTCAAGCAGACCGTACTTGAAGAGACGCCCTGGGTGATGCAGGCAAAGAGCGAAACCGAAAGCAGGAAACGTCTTGCACTGCTATTCGACCTCAACCGGATGAGCGGCGAACTGAACCGCACGCTCAACAAACTGGAAAAAATGCAAAACACGGACGGAGGCTTCCCCTGGTTTGAAGAAAATCCTTCCGACAGATATATTACACAGCATATTATTGCCGGAATCGCACACCTCGACAAACTGGGCGCCACTCGGCATCCGCAAAAAATCTGCGGCATCGTTGCCAAAGGACTTCACTGGCTCGACAGCGAAATCCGCAACGATTATGCCGCTCTCATCCGTAACAAAGCCGATTTGGAGAAAAAACACATCAGCCCTTTGCAGATACATTATTTATACGCATGCAGTTTCGACGCACACCGGCCTCCGGACGAAAACGCCGCACGGGCATTTGACTTTCTCCTGTCGCAAACCGAACAGTTCTGGACTCAATTCTCAACCGGTGAAAAAGCGCTCGCAGCCTTAATCCTCAACCGGTACAACCGTCGGACGACCGCCGAAAAAATCATCGCATCTCTCCGCGAACATGCACAGCACACCGAAGATGCAGGCATGTACTGGAAGGATAATATTGCAGGCTATGCATGGTATCAGGCGCCTGTTGAAACGCAGGCAATTCTCATGGAAGCCTTCCGCGAAGTTGCCGGCGATGAAGAATCGACGGAAAAAATGAAAATCTGGCTGCTGCGCAACAAACAAACCAACGCCTGGAATACAACCAAAGCAACAACCGAAGCCATATACGCCCTCCTGATGTCCGGCAGCAATCTGTTGGACGAATCAAAGTCTCCCGAAATAAAAATCGCCGGAAAACCGCTTCATAAAATCGCCCCCGAACCCCTCCGCCCCGAACCCGGAACCGGTTATGCGAAAACCGTCTTTTCGGAGAAAGAAATAACATCCAAAATGGGAAACATAACGGTTGAAAATCCCAATAACAGCGGCATCGCGTATGGCGGAATATATTGGCAGTACTTTGAGCGGATGGACAAAATCACCTCCGCCGTTACAGCGCTGAAAATGACAAAGCAATTATTCCTCCGCACACCGACGGACAAAGGCGAAGTATTGACATCCGTTAACGAAAAAAATGTATTGCACCCCGGTGACAGGATATGCGTCAGGATCGAACTGCAGGCAGACCGTGACTATGAATACGTACATCTCAAGGACATGCGGGCTTCCGGACTGGAACCTGTCGGAACCGTCTCCGGACATCGCCGGCAAGATGGACTGTGGTACTTCGAAAGCATAAAAGATGCGTCCAACAATTATTTCATCACCTTTTTGCCCCGGGGAACGTATGTATTCGAATACGATTTGCGCGTAACGCACCCGGGCAATTTTTCCAACGGAATCACAACCTTCCAATGCATGTACGCACCTGAATTTAGCGCACACAGCGAGGGAACCGCAATCACCGTAAAATAAACGCTCTTATACAGAATATACTTATGACAAAAAACGAATTAAGAATCATTTTTATGGGTACGCCACCCTTTGCCGCAGAAAGTTTGCGAACCCTTGTAGAAGACGGTTACAGCATCGCAGCTGTCGTCACGGCGCCTGACAAACCGGTCGGACGTCACGGAAACACCCTGCAACCTTCTGCCGTCAAACAGTACGCACTTTCCGTCGGACTGCCCGTTCTGCAGCCCGAAAGTTTGAAAGACGAAACATTCATCCGCGAATTGCAGCGCTATAACGCCAACCTGCAAATTGTTGTCGCATTCCGTATGCTGCCCGAAATTGTCTGGAAAATGCCCGAACTGGGAACATTCAACCTCCATGCTTCCCTCCTGCCACAATATCGAGGCGCCGCACCCATCAATCATGCCATCATAAATGGCGAGACGGAAACCGGTGTCACCACCTTTTTCCTCGAAAACGGAATGGACACCGGGAAGATCATCCTTCAGCAGCAAATCCCCATCGGCGAATCCGATGACGCAGGCATAATGCACGACAAACTCATGACGCTCGGCGCCCGCCTTGTCGAACGCACCCTCGAAATATTGATACTTGCCGACGGACATATCAGCGCACTTCCCCAGCATTTCCTGACGGAAACGTATGAAGTATTACATCCCGCCCCAAAGATTTCCAGGGAAACATGCCGCATAGACTGGACAAAATCCGCCGCTGAGATATATAATCACATCCGCGGATTGTCTCCCCACCCCGGCGCATGGACGGAACTGACCGCACCAAAAGGCGAAAAACTCCCGCTGAAAATATTTCAGTCTGAAAAAATATTCGAAAAACATTCCCTCCCCTGCGGAACCGTTATCAGCGACGGAAAAAAACATATCGACATCGCTGTCAGCGACGGTTACATCCGCCTCCAGTCCCTGCAGCCGTCCGGCAGGAAACGCATGAACGCAAAAGAATTTCTCAACGGAACAAAGCTCTGACCGCACAATCCCCCTCCCCCCTTCCGCAAAAAATTGTACAACCGTCATTTTCAATCCGGTTATTTTCCGGCAAAAAGAACACAGGCACATTTCACCCGTGTTCTTTTCATATTCCCCGCACCCCCTGCGAAAACCCCCGCGCCCTTTGCGTTAAAACATCCCCGCCCCCTCAACCCCTCCCCCTCCATCTCCATAAAACAACTGTACAATATACAAAACTCCTCCGAAAATTCCGCAACAAAAAAATATGACATATAATTATCCCCCGAAAATTGCGGGACAAAAAAATATGACATATAATTGTTCCCCGAAAATTGCGGGACAAAAAAATATGACATATAATCATTCCCCGAAAATTGCGGGACAAAAAAATATGACATATAATTATTCCCCGAAAATTGCGGGACAAAAAACATAAAGCAATATATGCGGCTATGAAAATCCGGACTTTCGGGTTGATTGAATGAATGCACAAAAGCACGCCGCATAAAGTATAATAAACAAAGAAAAATGACGGTGCGCTTTTTTAATCCGGAAAAAAGATATAATTTTGCCGTCGTGAATACCATTTCCAATATTATTTTACGTATGAAAAAAATACTTTTACTTACCGATTTTTCAAGCGGCTATAGCCGGAGTTTACTGCGGGGAATTGTACGCTGGTCAAAAGCATACGGACCGTGGGTGTTTTACCGCATGCCGCAATATTACCGCGAGCTATACGGTGATGACGGTGTTGTACGCTGGGCTAATGAATGGAAAGCCGACGCCATCATCGCTCAGCTGGAGAATGTCGATTTGGAAAAACTCAACGAACTGAAAATCCCCATCATTATCCAAAACTACAGGGAGCGTTCCGATAAAATATGTAATATTACAGGCGATTATTTCGGAACGGGCGAGATGGCTGCCGACTTTTTCCTTAACAGAGGATTCGCCAACTTTGCCTATTACGGATTCAGCGATATGATATGGTCGCGCGAACGTGCCGACGGGTTCGGCAGCAGGGTGAAAAAACGGGGTTACACAGTCTCAACCCTGAATAATGATAACCGAAAGACCGAACAGTGGTCTTTTGATCCGGTTGCATTAAGTAACTGGCTGCTGTCATTACCCAAACCTGTAGCGCTGTTTGCCTGCGATGATTTCTTTGCACTGCAGATTACGGAAACGTGCAAAATATATGACATTGCCGTCCCCGACGAGATTTCCGTGCTGGGAACGGATAATGACGAACTGCTGTGCAATATTTCACATCCTCCTCTGTCGTCAGTCGTACTGGATGTGGAGACGGGCGGTTATCAGGCTGCCGCTTTGCTGCAACAGCTGATGAATCATGAAATCACACACGCATTTGATATTGTCATTCCGCCCATACGGATTGAAGCGCGGCAATCTACCGAAAAATATGCCGTCAATGACAAATATCTCCTGCGCGTCATCGAATACATCAAAAACAATTACGCCCGATACATTTCCATTGATGACATAACGCGGACGGTTCCTTTTTCGCGGCGCATTCTGGAAAAGAAATTCAAGGAAAGCATGGGAATAACGGTTTATCAATATTTGTTGCAGTACAGAGTTGAACTGTTTTCGGAACTGTTGCTCAAGTCCGACAAACCGCTGGAAGAACTGGCTTTTCTTTGCGGTTTTGAAGATTATAAAAATGTAGCCCGCGTGTTTCGCAAATATAAAAAAACCACCCCTCTGCAATATCAGAACCGGTATGGCAGAATCCATCAGTCCTCACTCGAAACGCAATGACGTTTTTTGAGGATAAAATTCCGCGATATAATTACGGAAATAAATTAAATTATCGTTTCTTTGCATCCGAATATAAATGTTGCAATATGACAAACAGAAGAGATTTTATCAAACGGGCCGGTACAGGCATAGCCGCCATCACGGTTGGCGGTGTGCTTCCCGGTTTTAGCGCTGCCGCTTACAGCCGTATCGCCGGCGCCAACGATCGCATCAATGTGATGATGGTCGGTGTAAACAGCAGAGGCAATGCGCTGGCGCAAAACTTTGCACGGCAAACGGACTGTGAGGTGACTGCAATATGCGACGTGGATAAACATGCCGCCGAAAAGTGCATTGCAAGCCTGAAGAACGTTCAATCCCGAACGCCAAAGGTCGAAAAAGACCTCCGCAAGGCGCTTGAAGACAAACAGGTGGATGCCGTCGTCATTGCCACGCCCGACCACTGGCATACACCGGCCGCATTACTTGCTTTGCAGGCAGGCAAGCATGTTTACCTCGAAAAGCCGGTCGGTTACTGTCCGCGTGAAGGCGAAATGCTGATGGAAGCAACCGCCAAATACGGCAAAGTAGTGCAAATCGGTACGCAACGCCGCTCGTGGCCGAAAGTAATGGAAGCCATACAACAGATACAAAACGGAGTCATCGGCAAGGTGCACTTCGGTAAAGGCTGGTATATCAACAACCGGCCAGGCATCGGCACCGGCAAAGTCACCGCCGTGCCCGACCGTCTGGATTGGGACCTGTGGCAGGGACCCGCACCCCGCACAATGTATAAAGACAATATTGTGCATTACAACTGGCACTGGTTCTGGCACTGGGGTACTGCCGAAACACTGAACAACGGCACGCACATGATAGACCTTCTGCTTTGGGGAATGAACCTGAAATATCCCACAAAAGTCGCTTCAATGGGCGGACGCTATTATTACAAAGACGACTGGGAAACGCCGGATACCCAAACGGTAAGTCTGGAATATGGAAATGAAGCCACCCTGCTGTGGGAAGGACAAAGTTGCAACGGCAAACTCACGGACGGGAACTCCGCAGGCGTAATCTTTTACGGAGACGGCGGCAGCCTGCTCGTCTCCGGCGGAAATGACTATAAAATATTCGATAAAAACAACAGAATTATCAAGGATGTGCAAAGCGATATTAAAATCAATGCACAAAACACGGTCAGTCCCGCCCAGCATTTGGATGCCATCCATATTCTCAATTTCTTCGATGGAATACAAAAGGGAACACCCCTGAACATGACGGTGGAAGCCGGTCATCAATGTACTCTGCCGATGCAGCTGGCAAATATATCTCTGCGTACCGGCCGTATGCTTGAAATCAATCCGTCAAACGGGCATATTGTCAATGACGGCGAAGCGCAACGCTTCTGGAGCCGAAGTTATGAACCGGGCTGGGAACCGGAGGTTTGAGTTGAGAGTTGAGAGTTAAAAACGAAGAGTTAAGATAAATTCAATAATAAAATTATGTTACGTCGTACATTTATTAAAGCCGGCGCATTGACCGGCATGGGAATGATAGCCTCCCGCCCGCTGTCGTTCGGACAATCCCGGAAACTGCCGGTGAAAGAAGGTTTACGTGTGGGTATTATCGGTTTGGACACTTCTCATGCCATTGCGTTCACAAAAACGCTGAATGACGAAGACGCTCCTCCGGAATATGGCGGCTATAAAGTTGTCGCTGCCTGTCCTCAGGGAAGTAAAGATATTGAATCAAGTGTGAAACGTGTTCCGGGCTATACCGAAGAAATACGGAAACTGGGTGTGGAAATCGTTGATTCCATCCCTGATTTGTTGAAAAAAACAGATGTCATTCTACTCGAAACCAACGACGGGCGCCCGCATCTGGAACAGGCCATACCGGTGTTCAAAGCAGGGAAAACGGTTTTCATCGACAAACCTGTTGCCGGCACGCTGACGGATGCCTTCAACATCTTCCAGGCGGCGGAAGATTTCAAAACGCCTGTCTTTTCTTCATCGTCATTGCGTTACATGTCCAACATGGACGATATTCTCAAAAACGGAAGCATCGGAAACGTGTTGGGCGCCGAATCTTTCAGCCCTTCTCCGCTGGAAGTTACGCATCCCGATTTCTTTTGGTACGGCATACACGGCATCGAAGCCCTGTTTACCGTTATGGGCACAGGTTGCCAGTCCGTTTCGCGCGTATCAACGCCTGATACCGATGTCGCTGTCGGCGTCTGGGAGGATAACAGGATAGGAACCTTCCGCGGATTGCGTGCCGGTAAGACGGGATACGGAGGTTATGCCTTCGGCGAGAAAGGAATCAAAACATTGGGTGATTACAACGGATACGACCCGTTACTGAAGGAAATCATCGAATTCTTCCGGACGGGAATAGCGCCCGTATCTCCCGCAGAAACACTGGAAATATTTACTTTTATGGAAGCGGCCGACGAAAGCAAACGGCGCGGCGGGGCAACGGTAAGTTTAGCCGAAACAAAACAGGAAGCAATGAGCCGAATGAAGAAAAGCCGGTAATCATATACACACAAACGCAAACAAAATATGATACAAAACAGTGACTTGTCAAAACGGAATTTCATCATATCCATAGCGACGCTGGCTTTCATGTATTTCATCTTCGGCTTTGTATCGTGGGTCAATGCCATCCTGATTCCCTACTTCAAAATCGCCTGCGAATTAACCAACTTCGAATCATATCTGGTTGCCTTCGCCTTTTATATTGCCTATCTGGTGATGTCGATGCCGGGCGCCCTGCTGTTGAAAAAAACAGGTTTCAAGCGCGGCATCATGTTCGGTTTTTTTGCATTGGCGCTGGGCGCTCTGATTTTTATTCCGGCAGCCCTGAGCCGTACCTATTCGATTTTCCTTGCCGGCCTGTTCACGATGGGGACAGGGTTGGCGATTCTTCAGACGGCAGCCAATCCGTATGTTACCATTATCGGTCCGATGAACCGCGCCGTGCAGCGAATGAGTATCATGGGCGTATGCAACAAGTTTGCCGGTATCGTATCGCCGCTGATATTTGCAACATTCATGCTCAGAGCGACCGACAGAGAACTGTTTGCAGCCTTGCCGGCGATGAGCGAAGCCGCACGCAGTCTTGCGCTTGATGAAGTCATTCGCCGGGTGATATGGCCGTACGGCTGTCTGAGCGTATTGCTGGCAGGCGTCGGGTTATTTATCCGCTATTCGGCGCTCCCCGAAATCAATACCGAAGAAGAAAGCGGGGAACTGAAAGTTATCCACGCAGGTAAAAAAAATGTGTTTTGCTTCCCCTATTTAGTGTTGGGCGCTGTGGCGCTTTTCCTGCATGTCGGTACACAGGTGATTGCCATCGACACCATCATCGGATATGCTACATCAATGGGAATGGACCTGATTTCGGCTAAAACATTTCCTTCCTTCACATTGACGGCGACCATTGCCGGTTATATCATCGGAATATTTTGTATTCCCCGGTTCGTCAGCCAAACCCGTTCGTTGCGGATTTGTACCGTCACGGGACTTGTCCTGTCGCTTTGTATCCTGTTCATACCCGGGCAGATGATGTTCAAGGGGCATGAAATTGCCATATCCGTCTGGTTCGTGGTATTGCTCGGATTGCCCAATGCACTTATTTATGCCGGGATATGGCCGCTGGCGATTCGCGACCTCGGACGTTTCACGAAAACAGGCTCGTCCATTCTCATCATGGGACTTGCCGGAAATGCCATATTACCGCTGATATACGGTCATTTTGCCGATTCGCTGGGAACACGCTCCGCTTACTGGGTATTGATTCCCTGTTTTATATATTTGGTTTTTTATGCCGCTTACGGACACAGGATTACTTCGTGGAGAAAATCGCACAAACAACCCGAAAACAAAAAATAGATATGGATTGTAATTATAAAATAATTAACGGGAACATTATTACTCCCTGCCGGATTATTCCGCATGGATGTGTCTGTATTAAAAACGGCAAGATTAGTGAAGTAAGTGAAAAGGATATTGAATTTCCGGATGCCACAGTCATTGATGCGCGGGGAAATTATGTTTCGCCCGGTTTCATTGATTTGCATACGCACGGGGCGGGCGGGAGCGACTTTATGGACGGAACGGTAGAAGCCTGCCTGCAAATCGCCGGGACACATGCGCGGTACGGCACAACAGGCTTATATCCGACGACCCTGGCATCGACGAACGAAGAATTATTCAAAACTTTTGAAACATACAGGCAGGCAAAAGACAGAAATACCCGGGGCGCTGCTTTTCTGGGAATTCATCTGGAAGGTCCCTATTTTGCAACCGGTCAAAGAGGCGCGCAGGATATTCGATATATCCGCAATCCGCATCCTGCCGATTACGGAGCTATCCTTGATGCTGCGGACGACATTGCCCGCTGGAGCGCCGCACCCGAACTGGAAGGCTGCCGGGATTTTGCGGAAACACTGGTATCCCGTAATATTTTGCCGGCGATTGCTCATTCCGACGCCGTTTATGATGAAGCGGTTTCCGCATTTGACTGGGGGTTCACACATGTAACTCACCTGTATTCCTGTACTTCGGGCGTCAGCCGTCGCGATGGCTTCCGCCACGCAGGCATCATTGAAGCCTCATACCTGATAGATGACATGACCGTAGAAATCATTGCCGACGGAATACATCTCCCGGCAAGCCTGCTTCAATTGATTTACAAAATCAAGGGACCCGGCAAAATTGCTTTAATTACAGACTCGATGCGTGCCGCCGGTATGCCCGACGGAAAAAGTATTCTGGGAAGTCTTGCCTGCGGACAGGAAGTTGTTGTTGAAGACGGCATCGCCAAACTGCCCGACCGTACAGCCTTTGCAGGAAGTGTAGCGACAGCCGACCGCCTGGTCAAAACGATGCTCCGTCTGGCGGAGACGCCGTTACGGGAAACCATACGGATGATCACTTCCACTCCCGCGCGTATTATGGGTATTGAGAAGACAAAAGGCAGTTTGACGAAAGGAAAGGATGCCGATGTGGTGATTTTCGACGGGGAAATACAAATTTATATGACCATGGTCAATGGAAAAGTGGTTTATAATACAAAAAACATAGACATAAAATGATACAGTCGTTTCAAAAGGACAAACTCTGTGTGCATATCTGTTCAACACGCCGCAGTATGGGACTGCTTGCCGCCGGCGATGTAGCGAAAACCATACGCGCATTGCTGTCCGAACAGGCGGAATTAAACATGATTTTCGCCGCCGCTCCTTCGCAAAATGAATTTCTCGAAGCATTATATCCGGAAAAAGATATTGACTGGAGCCGGATCAATGCTTTTCACATGGATGAATATGTCGGTTTGAAAGCCGATGCGCCGCAAAGATTCGGGAATTACCTGAAAGAAAAAATTTTCGACAGGGCGCCTTTCCGTTCGGTCAATTATCTGGACGGTAACTGTCCCGATCTCGAAAAGGAATGTGAACGTTATACCGCTTTATTGCAACAATATCCTGCCGACATTGTATGTATGGGCATCGGCGAAAACGGACATGTTGCCTTTAATGATCCGCATACTGCCCGATTCAATGATTCGAACTGGGTGAAGGCAGTCGATTTGGACCGGGTCTGCCGGATGCAACAGGTGAATGACGGGTGCTTTGCTGCCATCGATTTGGTGCCTGCCTATGCGCTCACGCTCTCCGTTGCTGCCTTGATGAGGGGAAAATATTTGTTTTGCATGGTTCCGTCGCGTACAAAAGCATGGGCGGTGTATCATACCCTGAATGATCCTGTTTCGGAAGATATTCCCGCCACATGCTTGCGTATGCACGAAAATGCCGTTTTATATACGGATGCCGACAGCGCGTCGATGATTAAACAGTGAATAAAGTCCCCTTAGGGGGAGGAGGAGTTGTGGAGACGCACAAATTGTGCGTCTCCATTTCCTGTGTCATTTTTCTTCTTAACCAGGTTGGAAGAAAAACTTCCTGTGTCATTTTTTCTCTTAACCAAGTTGGGAGAAAAACTTCCTGTGTCATTTTTCTTCTCAACCAGGTTGGAAGAAAAACTTCCTGTGTCATTTTTTCTCTTAACCAGGTTGGGAGAAAAACTTCCTGTGTCATTTTTCTTCTCAACCAGGTTGGGAGAAAAACTTCCCGTGTCATTTTTTC
>JAISRX010000063.1 GCA_031273395.1 Bacteroidales bacterium
CATTGTCGGCGAAATCGGCGACATCTATGTGAACAGCTTTCAAAAGATGCTGTCCGATCCCCATTTCCGGATGGAAGAGCTGACGGCGATTGCCTCCGGTTATACCGTCCTGCTGCAGGAAAGTTCGGACATGCTGCTCGAAATGAAGGACGCCGTTAATGCCAACGGCCTGTCCATGACCGACCATGAACGGATGGATATTATCGACCATGTATATGACAGGCTGAAGGACCATCGGAATCTGGTGAGTTACTATACGCAGAAAAACATATCCGTTTCCTGCCTGAGGGCAAGGAAAGCGGGCGACAGCGACCGGGTGACAGCTTTGTACGGGAGTGCAAACGACAGATACTGGTAATAAATCAATTACGAATTAAAAATTACGAATTACGAATGATTTTACTGGCAATGGATTTTGAAAATCTGCATCAGATACTCCGTAACTTATACACGGAAATGATGCCCTTGTGTGAAAACATGACGGGCGTGGCCAGGGGAATTGCCGGACTGGGGGCGCTGTTTTACGTTGCCCACCGGGTCTGGCAGTCCCTCTCGCGTGCCGAGCCGGTAGACGTCTATCCGCTGCTGCGTCCCCTTGTGATCGGGCTGTGCATCATGTTCTTTCCTTCCCTTGTTTTGGGAACGATAAATGCGGTGATGTCGCCCGTGGTCAGGGGCTGCAATCAGATGCTGGAAACGCAAACCTTTGACATGGACCGGTACCGGCAGCAGAAAGACCGGCTGGAATACGAGGCGATGATGCGCAACCCCGAAACGGCCTTTCTGGTATCCAGTGAAGAATATGATAAACGGCTGAAGGAACTGGGCTGGTCGCCCGGCAACCTGATCACGATGGCGGGCATGTGGGCAGAACGGAGCATGTATGATTTGAAAAAGCAAATCCGCGACTGGTTTCGCGAGCTGCTCGAAATCCTCTTTCAGGCGACGGCGCTGGTCATTGATACGGTCAGGACTTTTTTCCTGATCGTCCTGGCCATACTTGGCCCCGTTGCCTTTGCCCTGTCGGTCCATGATGGCTTCCAGTCTACGCTTGCGGCATGGATAAGCCGCTATGTCAGTGTGTATCTGTGGCTTCCCGTGTCGGATCTGTTTTCCACGATACTGGCCAGAATTCAGGTGTTGACGTTACAGAAGGATATTTCCGGATTGCAGAACAACCCGAATTTTTCAATGGATGCCTCCAATACGGTGTATGTGATATTCATGATAATCGGCATTGTGGGGTATTTTACGATTCCGACAGTGGCGGGCTGGATAATACAGGCAGGCGGCATGAGCGGCTACAGCAGGAATCTTCAAACGACGGCAGCCAAAGCTGGCGCGGCGGCAGGAGCTGTTTCCGGTGCGATAACGGGCAACATCGCGGGACGATTGAAAGGAAAATAATTTATTAAAAATATGGAATTTAAAAGCTTAAAAAATATTGAAACAAGTTTCAAACAAATCCGGTTTTTCGGAATTGTTTTTATCTGCCTTTGCGCCGGCATTGTGATTTACTCGCTTTTCAGCGCCTACCGTTTTGCGGAATTGCAACGGCAGAAAATCTATGTACTGGACGGCGGCAAGTCACTGATGCTTGCCCTCTCGCAGGACTTGTCGCAAAACCGTCCGGTCGAAGCAAAAGAGCATGTAAAACGCTTTCATGAACTGTTCTTTACACTATCGCCTGACAAAAACGCGATAGAGAGCAATATCCGCCGCGCCCTGTTCCTTGTGGACAAATCGGCATTCGGGTATTACAGGGATTTGACGGAAAAGGGATATTACAATCGCATTATTTCGGGAAATATCAATCAAACATTACAGGTGGACAGTGTTTCCTGCAATTTTGACAGCTATCCCTACAGGGTCGTAACCCATGCCCGTCAGTTGATTATCCGCGAAAGCAATATCACGGAACGGAGTCTGGTTACCCGGTGCGACTTGATCAATTCGGTACGTTCGGACAACAATCCGCACGGCTTTACAATGGAAAATTTTGAAATCGTTGAAAACAGGGATATCCGGGTGATTGACCGTTAAAACTTTATGAATTATAAGTTATGAATATCAGTATCCATATAAGGGAACAGCTCCTCCGGCTGGAAGACCGGGCGGAATATCATTTTCGCCGGCTTTGCGGACAGCCTTCGCCCATGAAACGGCTTGTCACGGTTTTAATCCTTGTACTCGTCTTTGGCGGGTTGAACATCTGGCTTGTAGTCAGTTCGATATACAACATTGGCAAACGCGATGCAGAACGGATACATATTGAGCATATTAAACAGCTGGAGTTGAAACACTCCGCAGACAGCATGCTGTCAATTAAAAATTACGAATTACAAATTAAAAATCAAGAGTATGAATACGAACAGTCAAACAGATGACAAAAAATCTAAATTGTCGGATGAACAGAAGCAGAAAATGAAAAAATATGCCGTCTTCGCCCTGATGTTCATCATTTTCGGGGGCTGCATCTGGCTTATATTCTCGCCTCCTGCGGATAAAAAAGCGGCCTCTGAAGCTGCGGCAGGCTTTAACAGCGAAATACCGATGCCCCGGGAGGAAGGCATTGTCGGCGACAAGCGGGATGCCTACGAAAAGGAACAGATGCAGCAGAAGCAGGCGGAAAAGATGCGTTCCCTGCAAGACTTCAGCGCCCTTTTGGGTGGTGAATCAAAGAAACCTGCGGATGATCCGGTTTTGCTTGATGAAGAGCCGACAAGCCCAAAAACAGGGTCGAACAGCGGTTATGCCCTGTCAAGCCGTTCGCAATCCACCATTCAAACCTCCGCCGGCGCTTACCGCGACATCAACCGTCATCTCGGCAGTTTCTACGAAACGCCGAAACAGGATTTTGAGAAGGAACGCCTGAAACAGGACCTGGAAGAACTGCGGGCGCGGATGGACGAAAGCGAAAGCCGTAAAAAAACAGTGGATGAACAGATGGCGCTGATGGAAAAATCGTTTCAGATGGCTTCAAAGTATATTCCGATGAATGCAGGGACAACAAACGGTACAACTGAACCCGCAACGGCTAATGCAAGCACAAACACCTCCGAAAAAACGCTTGTCGTACCTGTCAGTCAAGTGGTTGAACAAACCGTGTCCGCACTTCCGCAGGAAATGTCAGGCATGGATGTGATGCAGGCGCTTGCCCAACCGCGCAATATGGGCTTCTTTACAGCAACCGCCGAAACGTCAAGGGAACGGAAAAACACCATTTCCGCCTGTATTCACGCCGACCAAACCTTGATGGACGGCGAAAGTGTCCGCTTGCGGTTGCTTGAGCCGGTGCGGGCGGGCAAAACGTTCATCCGTGAAAACACGATTTTGTCGGGCCTTGCCAAAATTCAGGGCGAACGCCTGCAAGTATCGGTTTACTCTTTGGAATACAACGGCAATATTATTCCCGTGGAAATGGCGGTTTACGATACGGACGGTCAGCGCGGTATTTTCATTCCCGACACAGGGGAAGTCAATGCCGCCAGGGAAATCGCCGCCAATATGGGAACAGGCGCAGGTACAAGCATTTCACTGTCGAGCGATGCGGGAGAACAGTTTGCCGCCGATATGGGACGCAGCGTTATTCAGGGCGTTTCGCAGTTTTTTTCAAAGAAAATGCGCGAGGTAAAAGTACATCTGAAAGCAGGCTACAGGGTTTATCTTCTGTCGGAAGAACAGATGAAAAACAATGTATTGGCAAACAATCAATAATTAATCACCACTAAAATCCATTTTAAAATGAAACAGCTTTTTTTAATGATTGCCTTCGCAATCGCAACCGGTGCAAATGCACGGCAAAAACCCTCGACGGGCGACCTGTACGAAGGACTTACCCGTAAAATCGTCCACGACCGGATGATACCGCCCTACGGTCTGGAAGTGTCTTTTGACAAAACCGTGCATGTTATTTTCCCGTCCGCCGTACGGTATGTCGATTTGGGTTCGGCCAGCATCATTGCCGGCAAGGCCGACGGTGCGGAAAATGTTATCCGCGTGAAGGCTGCCGTCAGGGGCTTTGAAACGGAAACCAATTTCTCGGTCATTACCGATGAAGGCAGTTTTTACAGCTTCAACGTAAAATATGCCGACGAGCCGTGGAAACTGAACATAGAGATGAAGGACTTTATCCACGACGGTGAAGCGGTCAACCGCCCGAACAATGCGATGGATATTTACCTGAAGGAACTGGGCAGCGAATCGCCCAAACTGGTACGGCTCATCATGAAGTCCGTTTACCAGAGCAACAGGCGGGATATAAAACACATCGGAAGCAAACGCTTTGGAATACAGTATCTGCTGAAGGGGATTTATACGCACGGCGATTTTCTGTATTTCCATACGCAAGTCAAAAATTCTTCCAGTGTGCCGTTTGACATTGATTTTGTCCGGTTAAAGATTGTGGACAGGAAAACGGCCAAACGCACCGCCATTCAGGAACGGGTTATCCATCCCGTCCGCGCCTGTCATCACGCTATCCGGATACCGGGCAGGAAAACGGAACGGACGGTTTTTGCCCTGGAAAAATTCACTGTTCCCGATGACAAGCACCTCGTTGTGGAACTCTTTGAAAAGGACGGCGGACGGCATCAGTCGTTCATTGTGGAAAACAGGGATATTGTTCGCGCCCGGGTAATTGACCATTTAAATGTAAAATAACATGGACCGCATATCATCCATTCTGTTAACGGCTGTCCTGTGCTTCGCCCTGCCGGATGGTGCATGCGCACAGCGTTACCTGCCCGGACAGCAGGGGTTGCAGTTTACCGCAGGTACGGTAAACGGCGTAAACACGAACCCGAAAAGCAGTGACTTTGCCTTTCATGCGGGTATGGCCTTTTCCACTTGCACCGGAAACGGCAACCGGTGGGTGCTGGGCGGTGAATACCTCGAAAAGCGGCATCCGTACGGGGATATGGAGATTCCGCAATCACAGTTTACGGCTGAAGGCGGCTATTACCTGAATGTCCTCTCGGACGGCAGCAAGACGTTTTTCCTCTCGGCAGGCGCTTCGGTACTGGCCGGATACGAAACGGTCAGGCACAACGATAAACCGTTGCCCGATGGCGCGACCATTCTGAACAGGGATGCTTTACTTTACGGCGGGGCATTGACGCTCGAAACGGAAATCTTCCTGACGGACTGGCTTGTATTGCTTGCCAATGTCAGGGAAAGGCTGCTGGCGGGTTCTTCAGTCGGGAAGTTCAACACTCAATTGGGATTGGGAATTAAAATATTAATCAATTAAAAAACAAGGGAATGTGAAACGGTTTGCATCTTATTTTTTATATACGCTGTTGCTCGCTGCAACAGTCTGTGCCTGTAATG
>JAISRX010000073.1 GCA_031273395.1 Bacteroidales bacterium
ACAGCCTCATCCATTTTCAATTCTCAATTATTTGTGTACCTTTGCAGCCGATAAATTTAAGTTGATGAAAAGAATAGTTTTAGTTGTTTCGTTTTTTGTATTTGCGGGTTTGTTGTGGGGACAGCCGTCCAAACCCGTCAAACCGGTAAAAAATGTGATTGTGATGATCCCCGACGGCACTTCAATAGGGGTGGTATCGGCGGCGCGCTGGTATCAAAGTTATCTCAAACAGGGCAACAGCCTGCATATAGACCCGTACATGTGCGGGACGGTATCCACTTTCAGTTCCAACGCCCCTATCGGCGAATCGGCCTCTACCACCTCCTGCTACATGACCGGAGTACCCATGCGGCAAGGCTACGTAGCCACCTATTCGCCGGCAGACCCTGCCAACGACATCATACCGCTTGATCCCGCAATGGCATACCAACCGTTGGCTACCGTGCCGGAAGCGGCGCGCATACTGCAAAAGAAATCGACGGGACTGGTGGTCACCTGCGAGTTTCCGCATGCTACTCCGGCAGACTGTTTCTCCCACTATTACGACCGGGGCAACTATAAATACATTGCTCCGCAAATGGCTTACAACCAATTGGACGTGGTGTTCGGCGGCGGAAACAAAATCATCACGGACGAGATGGTTCAATTCTTTAAAACCAACGGGACAACGCTGATCCGGAACGATGTGGAAGCTTTTCGCAAATATCGCGCCGACGGTAAGGTATGGGCGCTGTTTGCAGATTACTGGCATCCTTACGATTTAGACCGGGACGACTCGAAAGTTCCGTCGCTGGAAGAAATGACGCGAAAAGCGCTTGCTCAACTCTCCAAAAATCCGAACGGTTTTTTCCTGCTGGTGGAAGGAAGCAGTGTGGATGGGGCGGCGCATGCCAATGATGCGGTGGCTTGCATTACCGAGTTTCTCGCTTTCGACAGGGCGGTGGGCGCCGTCATGGAATTTGCGCTGGAAAACAGGGAAACCGCCGTGGTCATTCTGCCCGATCACGGCAACTGCGGCTTCACGATCGGACGCAGGGGATGCGGTTCTTCTTCCTCAAGCGTAGCCGATCTGTTTAGTACGGTGGCGCAATACAAAAAAACCGCCGCCGGGCTGGAAACCATTCTGAGGGTGACGCCTCCCGACGAGGTGAAGTCCGTTTTCAAACAATACACCGCCGTGGATATTACGGAAGAGGAAGTACAGTCCATCCTGCAATCAAAAGATTATAAAATGGGCGACTACACCGAGGTGAGCAACAACCGCAACATGCGGTACAGCATTATTGAGATCATGAACTCGCGCACCTGTTTCGGATTCACTTCGGGCGGTCACACCGGAGAAGAAGTCCTTCTGGCGGCTTATCATCCTTCCGGAGACATCCCGACGGGCGTGAATACGAACGTGGAAATCAACGAATACCTGTGCAAGCTAATGGGGTTTGACGTTTCTTTGCAGGAACTGACCAAAAGGATATTTGCCCCGCACACGAAAGCGCTGCCGGGATACGACTGCACGATAGAAGTCGACAGCGACAAATTACCCGTCCTTACCGCCAAAAAAGGGAAAAACACGCTGGTCATACCTGCGTTCCGTTCCGTGGCGCAGCTGAACGGCAAGCCTTTGGACATCGGTTCGGTGACGGTGTACATGGATAAAAACAATACCTTTTACCTTCCCGCCGATCTTCCCGCACGGATCAAATGATAAAGCCCGCATGAGATGAAGTCCGGCAACATGCGACACGTTCCGTTGCCGGAAAACGCGATCGCTATTTTTCGACGGATCTTTGCGACGTTTGCGGCGGCGCGTTACGTGTACAGCCCCCCGTTGATGGAGACCACCTCGCCGTTGATGTAGGCAGCCTGTTCGGAGGCAAGAAAACCGACCAGCGCGGCAACTTCTTCCGGCGTTCCGAACCGTCCGGCGGGAATCATGCTTTTCAGGCTTTTTTCGTCCAGGTCTTTGGTCATGTCCGTTGCGATAAATCCGGGCGCCACGGCGTTCACCGTTATCTTCCTTGCTCCTACTTCCTGCGCCAGCGCTTTCGTTGCACCGATGATCGCCGCTTTCGTTGCGGAGTAGTTCGTTTGCCCCGGCAGTCCCTTCAGTCCCGACAGGGAAACCATATTGATGATCCGTCCGAACCGTTCGGTCAGCATCCCTTTCAATACTTTGCGCGTAACGTAAAAGAAGCCGTTCAGGTTGGTGTTGATCACATCGCTCCATTGCTTGTCCTGCATGAAGATCATCACGGAATCCTGACGGATGCCGGCATTGTTGACCAGCACGGCAATCGTGTCGTGGGGGTGGGCGGCGTACCATTCCGTCAGGGACTGTTCCACTTCTTCCGGCGAAGCAACGTCAAAGGGCAACAATTCGGCTTTCACTCCTTTCGCCTCCGCCTGTTGCCGGGTTTCTTCCGCCGCCTCGCGGTTGGAAGCATAATTGATGGCAACAGGATAGCCCATCTCCGCCAGACGCAGACAAACGGCACGACCTATTCCCCGGCTGCCGCCGGTTACAAGTGCATATTTCATAAATGTACGATTGAATTATTTTTTTGATGATTGAAAGATACCTTCGTCAATGACCGTATCAAATTCCTTGCCGGTCAGCTCGTAAACGGTATAACTCCCGTCCTTTTCTTCCGTGCGCAAGGCGGACAGGGTGAGATCGGTTTTGCCGAAAGTCATCTCCACCGCGCGAATGTTGCTTTTATTGGATTTTTTTCCGATGACGGCGGTAACGATGCAGTATTCGGGGGTTTCCGTGCAGGTGATACGCTCCGCTCCCATTCGGAGGGGGTCGCCTTGCAGACATGCCGACAGAATGTCTTTCATCCCGCGCATTTTTACATTCGATTTGGCGGAAGTTTCCCTGCGCTTTCCGTCATTGATCATCACAAAACGGTCGCCGTCGATCATCATCAGGTCGCCTGCCGGATTTTCGTACTGCATGGCGAGCCTGTCCGGTTTCACGTAGTAGAATTTGCCTTCGGAAAGGACGTTGTTCGCCAGAACGGACAAATGCCGCGTTTGCCGAAAACGGCTGACAATGACGGTGTATTTCTCATTGGCTTGCCTGATCTTTTCAACTGTCCGGCGGTCGGCGTCGCTGATGGTCTGCCCGTGCAGCAACATGCCGCAAGCGAGGAGCATCACCGGAATAATCACTTTTTTCATGTATTCGGAATGAAATAAACAACAATTTTCAGGGCGCAAAAGTATAAAATTTTCGGTTAAGTAGCTACGGATACGTTTCAAATTGTCGTTTTTCTTTTTTCCCCTGCGGGAAAATTCCGGCAACCGCCGGCAAAGACAGAGATGGCATGATCCCTGTCATGAGGCGGGCGGGGCGGCGTCCTGTTCCTGCCGGAAGTCGCAGTTTTCGCTCAGTTTTCGCGTCAGTTTCATGGCGCAGAAGTGCGGTCCGCACATGGTACAGTGGTCGTTTTCGTCGCCCAGTCGTCCTGCGCGGTAATATTCGAGCGCTTTTTCGGGGTCGAGCGACAGGTTGAACTGGTCTCTCCACCTGAAATCGAACCGCGCCTTGCTCAATGCGTTGTCGCGCACCTGCGCTCCGGGATGCCCCTTTGCCAGATCGGCAGCATGCGCTGCTATCCTGTATGCCACCACGCCGGCGCGCACATCCTCCCTGTCGGGCAGTCCCAGATGTTCCTTCGGGGTGACGTAGCAGATCATGGCGGCGCCGTATCGCGCTATCTGCGCCGCGCCGATGGCTGAGGTGATGTGGTCGTATCCGGGCGCAACGTCCGTTGTAAGCGGTCCCAGGGTGTAGAAGGGCGCTCCGTGGCAGTGTTTCACCTGCTCGTCCATGTTTGCCCTGATCTGGTGCATCGGCACGTGTCCGGGTCCTTCGATCAGCACCTGCACGTGATGTTTCCAGGCGGTAAGGGCGAGGTCGCCGAGAACGGAAAGCTCGGCAAACTGCGCCGCATCGCTGGCGTCGCCGATGGAGCCGGGACGGAGACCGTCGCCCAGCGACACGGCAACGTCATACTGTTTCAGTATGGCGCAGATGTCCTCGAAATGGGTATGGAACAGGTTTTCCTTTCCGTGCCGCATCATCCAGTTGGCAATGATGGAACCGCCGCGCGAAACGATGCCGGTAATGCGGTTTTTCACTAAGGGAAGGTGCGCTTTCAGCAGTCCCGCGTGGATGGTAAAATAGTCCACCCCCTGTTCGCACTGTTCGATGAGCGTGTCGCGGTAAATGTCCCATGTCAGGCTGTCGATTTCCCCGTTTACCTTTTCCAGCGCCTGATACAGCGGGACGGTACCTATCGGGACGGGCAGGTTGCGGATGATCCATTCGCGCGTTTCGTGGATGTTGCTGCCCGTGGAAAGGTCCATCAGCGTATCGCCGCCCCATTTGCAGCTCCACACCGCCTTCTCCACTTCTTCGGCAATCCCCGACGAGAGCGCCGAATTGCCGATATTGGTGTTGATCTTCACCAGAAAGTTCGTCCCGATGATCATCGGTTCCGCTTCGGGATGATTGGGGTTTGCAGGAATAATGGCGCGTCCGGCGGCTATTTCGTTGCGGACAAATTCGGGCGTGATGTGGGTGGCTATGCCCAGCGTGTCGTTCCGCATGTTTTCACGGATCGCCACGTATTCCATTTCGGGAGTGATTATGCCCTGCCGGGCGTAGTACATCTGGGTAATCTCCTTGCCTGCTGCGGCGCGGCGCGGCAAACGGGTAACCGGAAAACGGACGGCGTCCAGCGCGGGATCGGACAGGCGTTTGTTGCAGTAACCGGACGAAAAGGCGGTCAGTTCTTCCGTGTCGTTTCTGCCGGCAATCCATGCCTCGCGCAGGCGGGGAAGTCCTTTGGAGATGTCGATTGCCGCATTGTTGTCGGAATACGCGCCGCTTGTGTCGTAAACGGCGACCGGGGCGTTTTTTTCGCGCCGCTCCCGTCCGTTTTCAACAAGAACGGTGTCCAGAAGGGTCACCTCGCGCATGCCCACCTGTATGTCGTGGAGCTTCCCTTTGAGGTATATCTTTCGGGACGACGGATAGGATATGGTAAATGATGATTGCATATTGCCTGCAAAAATATACTTATTCTTTCAATTTGCAATCGGCGTTCCGCTTTTATCGGTGATATTTTTTTGCATCCGGAGGCTGCGCGATCGTGGAAACGGGCTTCCGCAGGGCGTTTGCCGGAAGGCGAAACCGCATCCTGCCGTTTTCCGCCGGAGAGCGTCCGCTTTCATTTTGTGGCGTCGAAACGTCGATGCCGTAAAATTGCGCACCGTTTTGGAGCGTCGAAACGTCGATGCCGTAAAATTGCGCACCGTTTTGGAGCGTCGAAACGTCAATGCCGTAAAATTGCGCACCGTTTTGGAGCGTCGAAACGTCGATGCCGTAAAATTGCGCACCTTTTCGGAGCATCGAAACGTAAATATTGAAAAAATGCGTACATTTTCGGGCATTTCC
>JAISRX010000074.1 GCA_031273395.1 Bacteroidales bacterium
CAGTTCGCACATTTCGAGCAGTTCGATGTGTGTGCCGAAAACAGACGATTGCAGGGTGGTATCGGTATAAACGTCAAGCATACCGCAGTAATAATGACCGAGTATGCCCATACGGTTGCCGTTCATCCCGGATTTTGCACGGGCGGCGTCGATCCAGTCGCCGATTTCTTTCCATACACAGTCTTCCTGCAAATATCCGGAAACAATCTCGTAGCGGATGCCTGCACGGTTGAATACCGAAGCAAATTCCGGAACGGAACATGCCTGACAGTGAGCAAGCCATTCGCCCGTCATTTTGCCCTTGTCGTTCATCGCGTTCAAAGCGCGGTAATCAATTGCCGGAACAGGCTGGATGTTTAAAATAATGATGGGGACATTCAAACTCCGGGCTATGGGCAGGATGGTGGATGAGAGGGCATAAGTTGAAATGAACAGGAAAACGATCTCCACTTCTTCCTTTTTCAACAGGGCGGCTGCTGCGTGAGCCTTTTCGGGGGCGTCCACCATTCCGGCGTCTGTTACTTCGGCGCCGAGGCCGGTCATCTTTTGCGCTATCGTCTGCTGATATCCGGTCAAACGGCTCAGCAGTCCTTCAAATTGAGACCAATAGGTATCTAATCCTACACCGAAAAGTCCCGTTTTTACTTTTTGTTTCATGGCTGAAATGATTTATCGTATTGCCTGCAAAGATAATTATTTTACTTTAGTTTGTCGATAATATTCAGTTTCGTATCTGCGCGCCGGTTTCCTTTTCGAGCGTTGCGGCGATGCGTTGCATGGCGCTGTCTATTTGCCGGTCGGTGAGGGTTTGCCGGACGTCCTGCAAGGTGAAACTGACCGCGTATGATTTTTTGCCGCCGGCTATTTTCTCGCCTTCATATACGTCGAAGAGACGGATATTTTTCAGCAATTTTTGTTCGGCATGGTTTGCCGCGCGGCAAATATCCGCAAAGCGAACCTGCTTGTCCACCAACAGGGCAAAGTCGCGGCGCACTTCGGGAAAACGCGGGAGCTCCCTGTAGCTGATTTTTACCCTGCTCAGCAGGCGCATGACCGCATCCCAGCGAAAATCGGCATAATAAACCGGCGCTTTTAGGTCAAACTGTTTCAATAATTTCGTCCCAACGGTACACACTTCCAACAGGAGGCTGTTTTTGTCGGAATACCGCAAAGTTTCGGCATACGTTTCATTGCTGTCCTCTTCGGTGACGGTCAGCGAGCGGAGGGGGATGCCCAATCGCTTGAGCACATTTTCGGCGCAGGCTTTCAAGGTGTAGAAATCTGCCGGTTGCGCGGGGGTGTTCCAGCCGGAAGGATAGCGGTTGCCGGTGACGAACAGCGCCAGATGCTGCCGTTCGGTATATCCCGGCAGGGGTTGTCCCTGACCTTCTTCCCGAAGGTAGCAGTTGCCGAATTCATACAGTTTCAAATCCGGATTGCGGTGATTGGTATTGTAGATAATGGCCTCCATGCCGCCGTAGAGCAAAGTCTGGCGCATACATCCCAACTCCTGACTCAGCGGGTTGAGGATTTTTACCGAACGGTTAGCCTGAAACATGCCTGTTTCCTGATAGTATGCCGTTTTGGTCAGCGAATTGGATATAATTTCGTTGAATCCGTTGCTGCTCAGGAAGTCGCTCACGGTGTTGACGACCCTTTCGCGGTCGGGTTTTGGCGTGTGGGAGAGCGTGGAATGTACCTCATCGCCGAAGGCTATATTGTTGTACCCGTATATGCGCAGGATTTCCTCCGCTACGTCCGCTTCGCGCCGCACATCCACCCTGTAGGGCGGCACGGCAACTTCCATGCCTTCGGCGGTGCGGCTGACCGTTTCTATTTCCAGCGCTTCGAGTATTTTTTGAATGGTGTCGGGCGACAATGCCTTACCGATTAACCGGTGGATGCGGTCGAACTTCAGCCGGACGGCAAAAGGCGCTACCGGACGGGGACAGCTGTCGATAATGTCCGAACTGATGGCGCCGCCCGCCACTTCCTTTATCAGCAGCGCCGCCCGCTTCAGGGCATATACGGTGTTGTTGGGGTCTATGCCGCGTTCAAAACGGAACGAAGCGTCGGTATTCAGTCCGTGACGTTTGGCTGTCCTGCGGATGTATCCGGGATGGAAGCAGGCGCTTTCGAGAAACACGGTGGTCGTTTGCTCGGTGATGCCCGAATGCAGTCCTCCGAACACCCCGCCGATACACATTCCTTCCTGTGTGTTGCAAATCATCAGGTCGTCGGCGGACAGTTTGCGTTCCGTGCCGTCCAGCGTAACAAAGGAAGCGCCTTCGGGCAGGGTCTTTACAATGACTTTGCCGCCGGTGATCCTGTCGGCGTCGAATGCGTGCAGGGGTTGCGCCAACTCGTGCAGCACAAAGTTGGTGACGTCCACCACATTGTTGATGGGCGAAAGTCCGATGGCGCGCAGCCTGATTTGCAGCCAGTCCGGCGAAGGAGCTACGGACACTCCGCTGATAGTCACTCCCGCATAGCGCGGACAGGCGTCGGTGTTTTCCACCACCACCTCAATGACCCGGTTGCGGTGATCCACCGCAAAAGCATCCGTCGACGGCAAACGGAAATGGTCTTTCCGGGAAAAGTCCGGCTCATGTACCTCCAGATAAGCCGCAAGATCGCGCGCCACGCCGGTATGCGAAGCCGCATCAATCCGGTTGGGGGTCAATCCGATTTCAAAAATGCAGTCGGTGGAGATCCCGAAATAATCTTTTGCCGGCATTCCCGGAACCGCCGAAGCGTCCAGCGTCATGATCCCCTCGTGGGACGTTCCCAGTCCCAGTTCGTCTTCAGCGCAAAGCATTCCTTCCGATTCCACGCCGCGTATCTTCGATTTTTTGATTTCAAAACTGCCCTCGGCGGTATGGATGACAGCGCCGGTGAGGGCAACCACCACTTTCTGTCCGGCAGCCACATTGGGCGCGCCGCAGACAATGCCCAGCGGCGCATCCTGTCCGATATTGACCGCAGTAACGCTCAACCTGTCGGCGTCAGGATGTTTCCCGCAGGTCAGCACTTCGCCCACTACAAAGCCTTCCAGTCCGCCCTTCACGGGACACCATTCGGTCAGCGAATCCACCTCCAGACCGATAGACGTTAAAATCTCCGCCATGTCTGCGGGCGACAGGTCGGTGTGGATGTACTCCTTCAACCATTGATAAGATATTTGCATACGGAATGTCTCTTAAATACATTTGAAAAACCGGATGCGAAATATGGAATATACTTATGGCGATACATTGCTCATTTCCGCATCCGGAAAAAAAAGACAAATATAGGGCATTTTCGGAACACTTGTACATTTTTATAAAAAACGGCTAAATCTTTTTTGAGGTGCTATCAAAGAGAATTACACTGCACTCGGTTATAGTCTTGTGTTTTTTAGCCTGTCGTACCCCGCATTTCATACGGGGTTATCAAAGGGTAACGCCTACGGCGTTTTACGTCCATGCAGGGCTGTGCGCAACCCCGA
>JAISRX010000086.1 GCA_031273395.1 Bacteroidales bacterium
GAAAACCCCAACAACGGGCGTAGGGGCGGGTCTTGCACCCGCCCTCGTATCCGCCCCCCGTTCGGCGTAGCGAGACGCTACGCCGAACGAAGAAACGGCAAGTCCCGCAGGGACGACACGTTATTAACCGTAGGCTTCAGCCTACGGACAGGACGATATCACACCCCTCCCAAGTCCCGCAGGGACGACACTTTATTAACCGTAGGTGCAGCGCAGCGTAACCTACGGAAAACAGCATCCCTCACCCCTCCGAAGTCCCGCAGGGACGACACTTTATTAACTGTAGGTGCAACGCAGCGTAACCTACGGAGAACGATATCCCTCACCCCTCCGAAGTCCCGCAGGGACGACACTTTATTAACCGTAGGCTTCAGCCTACGGACAGGACGATATCACACCCCTCCCAAGTCCCGCAGGGACGACACTTTATTAACCGTATGCTTCAGCTTACGGACAGACGGCAGCAGGATAATGAAAAGTCCCGCAGGGACGACACATTGTAACATAATGCCGCCCCTTCAGAGCTTGCAGACGGGCAGGGCGCCCGTGTCCACGGGTTGCGCTTCGCTCATCCGCGGCGATGCACCTCCCGTCCCTGCCGGGGTCAGTGCCGAACTTAAAAATAAAAAAATAATATAAAAATCAAGTTCTGTTAATTAATTTTTAAGCGTTTCATTAAGCGGGTGAAATTAATTTTGCAGTTAAAACAATTTTGCAGTTGAAAATAAATTTAATATATCATCAATAAACAGTCAATACCATGAAAAAGACAATATGGATTTACTTTGTGATCGCTTTTGTTGCCTGTCCGTGTTTTGCGCAGCAATGGCATGTGATTAATTCTTCCTACCCGTCGGAAGACGCCGGCGTTTACCGGTACACGGATACCGATCATACGGGCATCGACAAAACGGGCGCGACCGATTCGCGCAGCGGCATTCAGGCGCTGTTGACCCAGCTGGGCGCTGCGGGAGGCGGGACGCTGTACCTTCCCGCCGGACGGTACAAAATCAACGGGAATTTACTGATCCCGAAAGGGGTTGTCCTGCGCGGCGACTGGGCACAGCCCGGCAAGAACACGCCCGTGACCGGCACCATTTTAATGGCATACGGGGGACGGGGGACGGAAGATGAAGCCCAGTCGCTGATCACCATGGAACCTTCCACCGGACTGTTCGACGTAGCCATCTGGTATCCCGAACAGTCCGCCTCCCAGATAACGCCCTATCCTCCTTCGGTGGTGTACGGGAGAACGGGCTACTGGGGCAACGACTACTGCAACGTGCGCAACGTGACGCTGGTTAATTCCTACACGGGCGTGATTGTTTCGCGGCAGAACGGAGGCGGCTGCCCGAACATCTTCAACCTCTACGGCACGCCGCTGTCCCGCGGCATAGAGATTGACAACATTGCCGATGTGGGACGTTTCGACTGGATTGATTTCTCGCCCGACTACTGGTCGGCTTCGGGACTTCCGGGCGCTCCCGCCAAAGGAGGCGCACACGCCGCCTACATCCGCAGCAACGCCACGGGAGCAGTGATGCGCCGCAACGACTGGTCGTACACCTGCCATTTGACGGTGGAAGGCTACCACATCGGATTTTATACCGGAAAATCCGTGAGCAACGGCGCTACGGGCGACGAAAAACCCAACGGACACAACTATCACCTCACATTCACCGGCTGCGGCACGGGTATCCACATCGACGCCATTGCCAATGCGGGGATCATGTTTACCAAAGTGAACATCAGCGACAGCGACAACGGGATAGTGATCGGCGCGGGAGCGGCGTCAACGGCGCAGTTCCACACCTGCGAGATAGCCGCCTCGCAGGACGCGGTGCAAATCCACAAGGACGCTTCCACGTATCTGATGACCCATCGCTGCACGGTAACTGCCGGCGCGGTAAACGTCAATGGCGGCGTCTATGTCTCTACCGACGGGGATTTCAACAACGAACCGCCCCAGATTGCCGTAACGGGCAGCGCCCGCCTGCTGCTCACCGGCAACCGCTTTGCCCAAAATGCGGACATTGCCAACAGTTCGCTGTTTGAAAGCAAAATAGACCACAATCCCGTTGCAGGCAAACCGCTTCCCGCGCTTCCCGATGTTCGTCCGCGCGAAACGAAACCCGCCCGCAACGCCCTGTACGTGGTCACCGAAGCGCCGTTTAACGCCGTAGCCGACGCCACCGTCACCGACAATACCCTCGCCATACAGTCGGCGCTGGATCAGGCGGGAACGGACGGGGGAGGCGTCGTCTTTCTTCCTCCGGGCAAATACCGCGTGGACGGCAACCTCGTCGTCCCTACGGGCGTGGAACTGAAAGGCGCTTCGGATGTGGCTTCCGTCCCCAAAGGACAGGGCAGCATCCTTGAGGTGTATGGCGGCAAAAACAATCCGGGCGGCGACCCCTTCCTGAAACTCTCCGCACAGAGCGGCATCCGCGGTCTCACTTTCGATTATCCGGAACAGCTATCTTCCCTCGCCATTAATCCGGCGACGCTTCCCCAGTATCCTTACTGCATTCAGGCAATGGGAGCGGATGTGTATGTGGTCAATGTGGGCGTCCGCGCCACCTGCTACGGGATTGATCTTTTTTCGTACCCGTGCGACAGGCACTACGTGGACTATTTTGCGGGGCATGTCTTCAAGAACGCCATCCGCGTGGGAGGAGGCTCCAAAGACGGCGTCATCTCCAACGTACAGTTCAACTCTATTGTGATGGCATGCGGCTACGAAGATCCGAAGTTCGGCGCATGGCCCAATTCCGAAAACGAGACTGCCGCCAAAGAAGGCGTTTACAACCAAAACTGGCTCGAACTGGAATTTCTGATTATGGAGGATTGTGAAGACGAAATTCTGTACAACGACTTTCACTACGACTCCCATAAAGGGATGACCTTCCGCGCGGCAAACGGCAGGGCGCCTTCCGGCATTATGCTTGGGACGGCGGTGGATGCTTCGATGCGACCGATCTGTTTTGAAGATATTGACGACGAAAAAGGCTTCGACATAGTGAATACGCAAGTGGTATCCGTGGCAAAGGACGCCCTGTACGGCGACACGAAATTCATTGAAACGGCTCCCGGATTTACGGACGAGGTCACCCTGTTCTGTTCCGATTATTGGGGGAGCGCAAGGTACGGCGGCATATTCGGCGGCGGGACGGTCAACTTCGTACTGGCTCATTTTCAACAGTACGGCAGCGTCCGTTTTCTCGAAATCACCGGCGACGCCGAAGTGCATATTTCCACTTCCGACGTCAATGCCTCCTCCTTTGTGTCGAGCGGCAAAAACGGACAGGTGTCGGTTGAAGCGTCGATTGTCGCCCTGCCGTCCCCTTCGGGATACCTTGCATGGCGGAACAACCTGAGTACCTCTCCCGCTCTTGTGCCGGGCGCCACCCTGCCCCGTTCCGGCTGGGCGGCTCAGGGCAGCCCCAACAACAACGACGCCCGAAACGCCATCGACGGCAATCTCGGCAGCCGGTGGTCGGCAGGATCACAGGCAAATCCCGGTCAGTGGTTTGCAGTGGACGCCCAGCAGCCGGTGACCTTCAACACGGTGATCCTCGACGCATCCGCCAGTCCGGGCGACGGACCCAAATCGTATGCCGTTTATGCCACCAACAACACAGCCAACTGGGGAACACCAATTGCCACCGGCGACGGGCAGCAGGGGGCAACGGTGATCAGCGTCCCGAAAACAACAGCCCGCTACGTGCGGGTCATGCAAACCGGCAGCGGAAAAACGCAATACTGGAGTATTTACGAATTTTACCTTGCCCTGCTGGGCGATACCGGAGACCCCAATCCGCCGATACCGACGGGTCACCCGACGCGGGAAGCGCAAAACGCCGGTATCTACCATTATGCGGGAACGCTTTATTTTACAGGATTGGAGAAAATATCCCCCGATAACAGGATAGACGTCTATAACGTAGCCGGACAACGGGTATTTCAGGGAAAAATCACCGGCAACAGCCTCTCGATCGGTAAACTTTCCGCGGGAGTATATGTGGTGGTGTTCCGCAACGGAGATCAATTTGTCCGCGAAAAAATAATGACGGAAGAATAAAAAGGGATATGTTTCGGTTAATTCTCTGATCGCAGGGGCAAGTCATGCATTGCCCCTGCGGGATTTCCCCGTCAGGCGGGGCAGGTTTTCTCCCTGCCTTTTCTCCCGGCGGGGATCATATAAAAAATGCGTCGCGTCAAAAAAGATTTGACTCGAAATTTGTGGCTGATTCTTTTTTTGAGGCGCTATCAAAGAGAATTACAAGAAGACGCACGGCTGCGCGTCTCTACTTTCCGACAAAAGCAGTTTACAGTGAAAAACCCCGACAGGGGTTGCCTTTTGATAACCCCGTACAAGACATGCCGCAGGCATGGCGCAGTGCGGGGTGATGCGAATACCTCCGTCTTTCCGAAACCCCGTATGGGGTTTCCCTCTACCGATGCGCAGTTGCAGGGCAACTCCTACGGAGTTTTTCGTTTGGCTTTCGTCTTCCGCACCCCGTACCCCGCACTGCGCCATGCCGCAGGCATGTCCGGTACGGGGTTATCAAGAGGTAACTCCTACGGAGTTTTTCGTTTGGCTTTCGTCTTCCGCACCTCGAACTCCGCACTGCGCCATGCCGCAGGCATGTCCGGTACGGGGTGATCAAGAGGGCAACCTCTCACGAGGTCTGACTTTGATAGCACCTCAAAAAAAGATTTGACCCGAAATTTGTATCATTGCAAAGTTTTATCTATTTTTGCATCAGTTTAAATTAAAAAATGATATGAAAACAAAAGTAATTATTTTTCTTTGCGCAGCCGTACTGGCTGTTTCATGCAATCGGGGAGCTCACTCCCACGGACAGGGCGACGGGAAATGCTGCAAGGCGGAAACAAAGTGTTCCAAAGAGGAGGCAAAGTGTTGCAAGTCGGAAGCAAAATGTACCGAACCCAAAAAGATCATCAGTGCGCGGCTTTTCATCAAGCCCGAAAAGTTAGCCGGTTTTCTTGCCGGGACAAAGGCTTTGATTGAAGCCTCCCGTGCGGAAGAAGGCAACGTGAGCTATTCCCTGTTTCAGGATCCTGAAGACGCCACCAAACTGCTCTTCTTTGAAGAATGGAAAAATCAGGCTGCCGTGGACGCTCATTTCGCCACCGAACACTTTAAAAAATTCGGGGTGGATTTGAATGAAGCCGCATCGCAACCTGCCGAAATTACCGTCTATGATTCCGTAGCGGAAACAAAACAGTAGTACGCGCGGCAGCTTCCGGGCGCCGGTAATGCGGCAGTGTTGATGTGTTCCCGTTCATCTCCCGCGACAATGGAGGAGGAAAGGGATGGTTTTGTATTGTTGAAATATGAACTTAAATTTGTTATTTCTGTGAAAAAGTCTGTTTTTTTGTTCGCCGTGCTGTTTTTTGCTTCGGCGAATATTCCCCGAAGCCGCGCCTGCACCAATTTCATTGTTACCCGCGGCGCTTCCGTCGACGGTTCGGTGATGGTGTCCTATTCGGCGGATTCGCACACGCTCTACGGCGAATTGTATCATTATCCGGCGGCGCGGCACAAAGCCGGCGACCTTCGCCGGATCGCCGACTGGGACAGCGGCAAACCCCTCGGCGCTATTCCCGAAGCGCCCGAAACATGGTCGGTGGTCGGCAACATGAACGAGCATCAGGTAATCATCGGGGAAACCACTTTCGGCGGACGCCCCGAACTGAGGGACAACACGGGGATCATCGACTACGGAAGTCTCATTTATCTGGCATTGCAGCGTTCCAAAAGCGCGCGCGAAGCTATTGAAGTGATGACTTCGCTGACGGGACAATACGGTTTCTGCAGCGGCGGGGAATCGTTCAGCATTGCCGACAGGGACGAAGCGTGGATCATGGAAATGGTGGGAAAGGGCGCCGGCGGTAAAGGGGCGTTGTGGGTTGCCCTGCGCATCCCCGACGGATACGTTTGTGCGCATGCAAATCAGGCGCGCATCACCGTTTTTCCGAAAAACGATCCCGAAAACTGTCTGTATGCCGAAGACGTGGTTGCCTTTGCGCGCGAAAAGGGATGGTATTCCGGCTCGGACGAGGATTTCAGCTTCTCCGATACCTATCATCCGCTTGATTTTGAAGGCGCGCGTTTTTGTGAGATGCGCGTGTGGTCGTTCTTCAAAGATTTCAATGACGACATGTACCGGTATCTCGACTATGCGAAAGGGGAAAACCTGAAAAACAGGATGCCTCTGTGGATACAGCCCAACCGGAAACTGTCGCCCAAAGATGTGATGAACGGCATGCGCGATCATCTGGAAGGCACCGAACTGGACATGCGCAAGGATATAGGCGCCGGTCCTCACGGACTGCCCTATCGCTGGCGTCCGCTCACATGGGAGGCAAACGGGCAAAAATATTTCAACGAACGGGCGACAGCCACCCAGCAAACCGGCTTCTGGTTTGTGGGACAGGCGCGCCGGTGGCTGCCCGACGTGATTGGCGGCATCCTCTGGTTTGGCGTGGACGACGCCGCTACATCGGCGCTGACCCCCATGTACGCCGGCGTCACAAAAATTCCGCAGTGTTTTGCCGCCGGCAACGGCAGCATGATCGAATATTCCGAAACCGCCGCTTTCTGGCTGGTCAATCAGGTAGCCAACTTTGCCTATCTGCGTTATGACCTCATGGGGGAGGACGTGTGCAGAGTGATGCATGAAACGGAAGACGGCTATCTGAACGATATTCCGCGAGCGGATGCGGAAGCCCTGGCGCTCTACCGGAAAAATCCCGGAAAGGCAAGGAAATACCTCACGGAGTATTCCGACCGGCAGGCAGCAAACACTTTTCAACGCTGGAAAGATTTAAGCCGCTATCTGCTGGTGAAATATATCGACGGAAACGTCAAAAAGGAACAGGACGGGAAATTTCTCCCCAACAGGTACCATACCACGGCGACTTCCCCCAGCCAGCCCGGATACCCGGAGTGGTGGCTCGAAAAAATTGCGGAAGATACCGGCGATAAATTAAAGGCGATTGAATAACGCCATTCCGCACAGGTGATGAATACGTGTCACTATTCCGGCGTTGTGCGGTTCATCGAAAGCCAGCTGTCGTCATGGAAGGAAGTTCGCGACAGATTTGAACATCTGCACCATCTTCACTACAGGCAACTGCTCGTGAACCGTGCAAATATCAAACTGCAATTTAATTCATTGCGGGTGCGTTCCACTATGGCAAAAACAGACTGCGCGTCGGTGGAGAGCAGACCGTGTTTCCTGTGCGCCGGCAACCGTCCTGCGGAACAGATTTTTTGGGAATGGAACGGTTACCGCGTATTGGTCAATCCCTATCCGATACTGCCGAAACACCTTACGCTGGCGGACAGTCGCCATGTGCCGCAATCCATCGCCGGACGAATTGCCGACATGCTGGCGTGGACGCAATGGCTCAACGAACCGCTTCCTGAAAACGAACCGGGTTTTTTTGTGTTCTACAACGGTGCGAAATGCGGGGCTTCCGCGCCGGATCATTTCCATTTTCAAGCGGTGGAAGCCGGACATACGCCGCTGGAACAGCATTTGGCAGGGCGCTCAACGAACGCCGGCGCGCCGCTGAAGACATGCGAAACGGGCTTTTCCGGTCGCCTGATCCTGCTGACGGGCAACCGCGCGGAAACACTGTGCGACGCCTTTGCGGACGTGTACCGGCAATGCCGCAACGCTTCGGAAGAAGAGCCGATGATGAATATTTTTTGCCGCTATGCAAATGGCGTATGGCAAATGGCAGTGATACCGCGCCGTAAACATCGTCCGGACTGCTATTTCGCTGCCGGCGATTCGGGAATGCTCATCAGTCCCGGCGCGCTGGATATGGCGGGGATAGTAGTCATTGTCCGCGAAAGCGATTTCAACCGGATCACATCCGCCGACATGGAACAGGTTTACGGAGAGGTCGGTTTTTTTTCATCACGATAAAATATGCCCATGCCCCATACCCCACGCTCCATACCCGATAACACGTTTCCCGTTGATGACGGTTTTTATTTTCCCGCCGAGTGGACGCCGCACAAAGCCACATGGTTGACTTACCCGCACAACGAAAGTTCGTTTCCCGGAAGGATGGAAGCTGTGTACGACGCTTATTTCCGGTTTATCGCCGAGATTGCCGAAAGTGAGAAAGTGCGGATCAACGTTCCGGCAGCGTTTCGGGAGTCTCTGATGCGCCGGCTGGCAATGCGGCAGGTGAACAGTTCGCAGGTGGAACTCTATACGCGCGAAAGCAACGACGTGTGGTGTCGCGATCACGGACCCGCCTTTCTCACGGACAGGTCGCCGAAACCGAAAAAAGCGGTGGTGGATTGGGAATTTAATGCATGGGGAGGAAAATATCCATACGACAGGGACAACCTTATAGCGGGCGCCATCGCGGAAGACCTCGGTTTGCAGGCATACCGTCCGGGCATTGTCATGGAGGGAGGTTCGGTGGAGTTCAACGGGGAAGGAACCGTGTTGACTACCCGCTCGTGCCTGTTGAATCCCAATCGGAATCCGCACCTTTCGCAGCAGCAGATAGAACAGTATCTGTATCGCTATTACGGGACGCCGCAGGTTCTGTGGCTGGAGGAAGGAGTAGAAGGCGACGACACCGACGGACATGTGGACGACATTACACGGTTCATCCGTCCGGACACGGTAATAACGGTGGTGGAAAGCAACAGAAACGACGCCAATTACCTGCCGTTGCAACGAAACCTGCAAGCGCTCAAAAAAATGCGGCTGCTCAACGGACGCCAGCTCGACATTGCCGAATTGCCGATGCCCGATCCCGTAGTGTCGCAGGGACAACGGCTGCCGGCTTCATACGCCAATTTTTATTTCACCAACCGGGCGGTGATTGTACCCGTCTTCCGTTGCAAGCAGGACAACAGAGCCGTCTATACGCTGGAAAGCTGTATCCCCGACCGGCGCATCGTCGGCGTCGATTCAACGGATATTGTTTGGGGGTTCGGCAGTTTCCACTGTCTGAGCCAGCAGGAACCCGAATAATTGAAAATCGGGCATTGACCGTTTCCGTGAGGTACTTGCAGGCATCCCGCAGAACATCAGCCGAACCGCTATCCCTAATGGGATGAACAAACCGAATATCAAACAAATAAAGATTATAAACAGATGAAAGACATCATTTGACAAGTGACACGACACTGCTTTGTTTTTATGTTGTTGCGGGGATGACTCTGCCGTCCGGATCAACGGCGTCGCCTGTCACTTTGGGGTTCTCCTGAAATTCACGGTATTTGAAACAATTATCCGGTCAATTGACTATCAGTTTATGCACGACGGTTTGCTGCCGGTGTGCCGTTACATACACCAGATACATCCCTTGCGGCAAATCCAGCGGGACAGTGATGAACTGTCCCCGCTTGCGGACTGTTTGCTGCAATGTGCCGGCGGCATTGTAGATGCTGATCACCGCCTCCTCACAGAACCTGTCCATATCCACATGCAGGATACCGTCATCACCCAGCGGGTTGGGATATATCCTGATGGCGGCGTCCTGCAATTCGCCCGTGCCGGTGGACAAGGCGATGGTGAAGGTATAGGTTTTTCTTGTGCCGTTTTCCGAGGTTACGGAGAGCGTGAACGTCTTGCCCGGCGTCACCGGTACATTCGCTTCATTTCCGGCCACGGAGGAGAACCTGTCGGCTGCCGTACCGGTAATGGTAAACGTTTCCGGCAGTTCGTCAAGCATAATGCTGTAGCTTGTCTGTACGGACGAGAAGGCGGGAACAAGGGTTCCGGCGCTGAGCAGCACCTCTTTCAGGAAAGCATTGCCGGCGTCTTCACTGTTTCTTGTCAGCACATACACCGAATCCTTCATTCCCTGATACTGCGCCACAATATAACCCTCCCTTCCGCTGCTGCCGGCAGCAGTGAACGCTCCGTCGCCGGTAATGCTGCCGACGCCGCCGGTAACGGTATAGGCAACGCCGGATGAGGGAAGATAGTCGATGACGTTTCCGAAACCGTCGCAGGTGTTCAGGATGATTTTCCGGCTTGTTCCCGGAGGGATGACGAGCCGGTCGGGGGCAAGGACAATGCGCCGGCTGTTGTCCGTCGGCGCGGAAGTAACCACCATCAGCGCATTGGCTACAGGGCGGTTTTCCGTTGGGCGATTGGCTACTTTCCCCAGTACCTCCATGCGCGTGGAACCGCCTCCGTCGAGGTTCACGGCAGTGCAGGCGCCCGCCGCGCGGAGAATGTCCGCCAGCTGGCGCGTGGTGACGCCCACCGAAACATTGGATTGTCTGCCGTCCACCGTCACAAGATATACTTTGGAGGCGTTCTGCGAATAACCCACCGCCGTGCGGGGATGCGCTTCATTCCAATTATCGCCGGACGGCTGACAGTTCTGCAAAATGTAGCGGTCGCCTCCACCTGCGTTGATCCGGTTGCCTTGCAGTATTTGACCGTTGAGGCTGACGTTCATTCTCACGCCGATGGTGTTGCCCTGCGTCATGGTCGCCAGAAATGCTTCCGAATTGACCCCGCCGGTAATATTGACGCGCATGTTCCTGATCAGCGCCTGACGTCCCGCGACGCTTCCCACATCCAGTCGCAGGGTATGTCCGGGAGCGCCCCAGCCGTGATTTAATACGGCAGGGAGCAAATCCAGAGTGAACAGCGTCCATTTGTTTTCGTCTGCGGCGTCCAAAGCGCCGGTAGCTGTAAACTGCAAGTTGGCGTCGGTGGAAACGCCGGCGGCGGCGCCCGGTTTGCCGTAAAACACCTGAACATCATTGATGGCGGAGCTACTTTGATAGTCAAAGGTCAGCGTGACGGCGGTCGGTATGCCGATGCTGCCGGACAGGGGAGCGGTGTAGGCAAAGGGATCGCCGCCCGTGGTATTCAGTGCATAATGACTGCCGTGATCCGTCACCGTCATGTTGTTGGGCGCCTGTGGCGTGTTGCCGAATGTCAGCGCATAGTACGGCGGGACGCTGGCGCTGTTGCCTACAAGGATTGCTCCCTCGCCGTTGAAATCCTTGCCGCCGTAGTCGCTGATATTACTGTTATACGCCGGCAGGGGAACATGGGTGGATATGTTCGTTTCGATATTCGTTACCTGAAATTCCATGCGTTCGTTCACCTTCCATCCGCCCGCGGGTCCTGCCAGCGAAACCATCGTGCTGACGTGCGGCGACCATGCAAAGGCGGAATCCGTCGGATAGGAATTTGCCATGTTGTTGAACAGCGTCAGCGCTCCGGCGGCGGCTTTCCCGTTGACTTCCGTCAGGGGAAAACTTGCGCCGCCCTCAATGTCCACCGTGCCGGAAAAACTCATGCTGCCCGCGCGCGGAACGCCCTGATCGTCAAAAGTAATTCCCAGGTCAACGTCCAGCGGCGTTTGAATCAACATGCCGTTGCTCACTTCCATTCCCCGCGGACGTCCCTGTTCGTAGTCATACTCGCCGACTCCTGCCGTTAGAAAGAAGTCGTCGTTGACAATAGCTACGGGTTTGCGTCCGGAGGCGGCATAATCGGCAGTCTTGCGGGCAAACATTTGTCCCGGCGTTTCCTTGCTATACAGATTGGCGGGGTGGGCAGGGCAGAGTTCAATCCGTACATGCGGATCGGACAGGTCTATTTCCAGCACGTTCACGATCAATCCCTTTCCATACGTGCCGAACCCGTTGACAAATTCCGGCAGGTTGTACGAGAACCGTTTGACTCCCGTCCCTGCGCGATGTACGCCCAAAAGGGTGTCCACCCGGTAACTTTTTCCATCTATCGCGATGTTTTGCGAAAAGACGTTGCCGTCGCTGCAAAACAGCCCGACAGCAAGAATGCCTGTAAAAACCGACTTTAACATTTTCATTGTCCCATATTTATGTTTAACACTGATTTTAAGGGAATATCCGGGAAAAAAATCCTGATTTTCCCCTGTTAAAATGTCCTGTTTTTTCCGTTTCTTGCCTCATCAAGGCAGGATTTTCACAGGACGGGGACAAAAGTAGCGTTTTCTTTTTGAAATTGTTCTCCAAGATCAGGAAAAATTTACGCAACCGATTGCGTAACGGGAAAACAGGCAGTTAGAAACGGGAACAGAGATGCAACATGCCGTATCCATACAAAAAAAGGGAGCCGCTATGGCATTGTCCATAAATAAAGGGGACAATGAGGCTGTCTGAACAGTCGATTTAAACGCAAAGTTTGCAAAGAATTTTCGCAAAGTTCACAGAGAGAATGGCGTCAGCAGTGTAAACTTTGCGACCTTTGCGGTTTCTTTGGCGTTGTCATTAAATAAGTATATCAGGAGAACCACCCCCTGCCACCTCCAGAGGAGGGGAATCCCCTGTACACGACGGGTGAAATTACAATTCCGGATGAAGCGTTTATGTCAATATACTGCACTCGGTTATAGTCTTGTGTTTTTTAGCCTGTCGTACCCCGCATTTCATACGGGGTTATCAAAGGGTAACGCCTACGGCGTTTTACCTCTATGCAGGGCTGTGCACAACCCCGACAGGGGTTGCCTTTTGATAACCCCGTACAAGCGAAGCGCAGTGCGGGGTACGAAAACTCAAAACTCAACCGAATGCAGTATAAATGATACATTTATTTATCGACAACTCCTTTGTGTTAGTTCCGAGCGCTACTAAGTGTTAGTTCCGGACGCTACTAAGTGTCAGTTCCGGACGCTACTAAGTGTCAGTTCCGAGCGCTACTAAGTGTCAGTTCCGGACGCTACTAAGTGTCAGTTCCGAGCGCTACTAAGTGTTAGTTCCGGGCGCTACTAAGTGTTAGTTCCGGGCGCAACGCAGGAACGGAATATGAATCAATGTATCGTTTATTTTTGTACAATGCCTTTCTTAACAGACAGCCAAATCCATGCACCGTTATCAGAATATCTTTTCCTCTTCTTCCGGGAAAACTTCGGAAACGACAGCGTTTACCCTTCCCCGTTTCGACGAACCCGGACGGACGACGGCTGTTTCCCTTTTCACTTCCCCTTTCCGTGACGATGACACATACCGGTAACAGTATGCGCCTGCACGGAGTGTTTCCGATCCGGAAAACAAACTCTTTCCTCCGGAAAACAAACTCCCCGTATTGAGTTTCGGCGTCGTTAGATATACATGTCTTGTCTTTGCGTTTTAAAATGAAGAGATAGAAAGCAGGTAAAGGAACGGAGCGCTCAACAGGAAAACTGCCGTCGGGTATGGATAGCTGCCGGTCGGTTCGGAAAACGGTACGTCCGTTTTGTCTGCGGCAACCGGGCAACAGCCCCGGAGACGAAACTGCGGAAGCGCATGCAGCAGACAAGGATTTCTCCCGTTTATTCGGATCACCGGAAGGGGTACGGCAAGTGCGTCTCTGCCGGAAAACCCGCAGTGACAAAGGAGGAACCCCCTGTCAATTACAGCCGGTTGGCTACCAGAAAGCGTTCGGCGTCGATGGCGGCTTTGCATCCGCTGCCTGCCGCGGTAACGGCTTGGCGGTAATGCGGATCCTGCACGTCGCCGCAGGCAAACACGCCTTCCACTCCTGTTTTTGACGTTCCGGGAACGGTTTTGATGTAGCCGTTTTCATCCGTTTCTATCCATTTGCGGAACATTTCCGAATTGGGATGATGCCCGATAGCCAGAAAGAAACCGCTGACGGATATTTTTTTGTCGCCCTCCTTTCCGGTCAGCCATACGCCGGTGACTTTCCCGTCGCCCAGCACTTCTTTGGTTTGCGTTTCCCACAGTATTTCGATGTTCGGTATGCGGAACACTTTTTTCTGCATGGATGCGGACGCCCTGAGTTCGTTCCGGCGGACAATCATATAGACTTTTCCGCACAAGCCCGACAGATAGGCGGCTTCCTCGCAAGCCGTATCGCCGCCGCCGACCACCGCCACATCCTTTCCGCGATAGAAAAACCCGTCGCAGGTGGCGCAGGCGGACACGCCCAAGCCCTTGAACTTTTCCTCCGACGGCAGCCCCAGGTATTTGGCGGTAGCGCCTGTGGCAATGATGACGGTTTCGGCTTCTATTGCCGTTTCCTCGTCGGTGAGCGCAGTGTAGGGTCGCCGGTCAAAATTGACTTCCGTAATGCTGCCGTAGCGGATATCGGCATGGAAACGTTCCGCCTGCCGCCGGAGGTCATCCATCATCACCTGTCCGCTCACGCCGTCCGGATAGCCCGGAAAGTTCTCCACTTCGGTGGTGGAGGTTAATTGTCCGCCGGGTTGCATGCCCGTGTACAGCAGGGGGTTCAGGTTGGCGCGGGCTGCATAAACAGCCGCCGTGTAGCCGGCAGGACCGGAACCGATAATCAGGCATTTTGTATGCATCATTTCATTAATTTAAGTGATCGCAATAATAAATCCATTGAAAATTCTTCGGTTTGCACCACCACATTGGCGCGGAGGTAAAAGGGCTCGCGTTCGGCAAGTTTTGCGGCAATGTACTCTTGCAGTTCCTCCGGCGTTTTTCCCTTGATCAGCGGACGCTCGGTATGCGAACGCATCAGCCGTTTGGCAAGGGTTTGCGGAAGCGTGTGCAGATAAACCACTTTCCCGTTTGCCAGCATCATATCCATGTGGTGGTGATGGCAGGGCATTCCCCCTCCTGTGGAAATCACCGTATAATCGCGTTGCAGCAGGGATTTGAGCAGCCGGTGCTCAATGTTGCGGAACGCTTCTTCTCCCCGTTCGGAAAAGATACGGGAGATGTTGTTGCCTTCTTCCTTTTCAATCAAACTGTCGGTATCCACAAAATCGAAACCGATGATCTCCGCCATCCGTCTTCCGATGGTGGTTTTTCCGCTTCCCATGAAACCGGTCAAAAAGATGTTCATATAATAATAAATTTTAAATGGCAGCGCCTGAATATTTTTGTTTATAATCGCCGATAAATCCGTATGAATAATCGTCAATGCGTATTTCTTCGCGCGTGACGTGTCCCAGGGTGATGAACGGCGCTCCGTCTTCCATCATGAAGTCGATGAAATCGGCTTCGCGCGAAGTTGCCACACTCACCACCATCCGTGAAGCGGCTTCCCCGAAAAGGAAGGCGTCCTTGCGGATTTCGCCGTCCACCGTTATGTCGAACCCGAACCCGCGCACCATTGCCGATTCGAGCAGCGACATGAACAAGCCTCCCCGCGACACGCCGTGCGCCGATTTTACCAGCTTCCGGGAAATGAGCTTCTGCGCCACCGCCAGCAGTTTTGCTTCGGCGTCCATGTCGATCAGCGGCGGAGGGGTATCCTTCCGGTGATGATAAAAACGGACATATTCCGACGAGTTGAGATCGTTGAACGACCGTCCGATCATATAAATCATGTCGCCCTTGCCTTTAAAGGAGATGGTCATGTGCCGGCGCTTGTCCTCCAGAAAGGCAACGCCGCCCAGCGAAAGGCGGACGGAGGGCGTTTCCGCGGCGGGCAGGTACTGTACGCGAACATCCGTCGATGCAACGCCCAGCTGTTTGCAGGCGCATGACAGATGGCTGCGGATTTGCCGCGCCGTTTCGCGAAGGACGGCGGGATCGCCGCTGCATGACATGCAACCGGTCACCGCCAGCGGAACGCCGCCCGAACAGACCGATTTGCGCACAATGTCGGCAACCAGATGATAGACCGCTTCGGGATACTTTTCCACGGCGCACAGGCTGCCTTCAAACGACAGGGCTATGGCGTGGCGCAAGCCTTTTGACTGTAGCACGGAAGCGTCCGACAGGAAATTGGTGGTCAGATTGTTGCCGCCTGCCGTGCTGTCGAAGCAGTTGAAAAACCACTGACGGGACGAAAGGTTGGGGGAACTTACGAGAGTTTCGGCTACTTCCTTGCAGCTGTCGGGTTCGGGAACATGCACGGGATCGTGTTGGGGGATGTCCGGCGGCAAATCCGCACCGGCGGCAAAAGCGACGTGCTTAAACCGCCGGATGGTCTCTGCCGGTATGTCTGCCATGACGGCGGCGCCGTGCAGCACGGACAGTTTCGGCTCGTCGGTCACCGTCCCTATCCGCAGCCACTGCTTGTTCCATTTCCGGCATATCCGTTCCATGTCGCTGTGGTGTTCCTCTCTGACGATTGCCACGATCCTGTCGGGCTGGTATTGCAGCAGATCGTGAAAGTCATCGACCGTCGGGATGAGTTTCTCCGCCCGGACGTCCATTCCCCCGTTTCCTTCGGCTACCATGCCGGCGCATGCGTCCAGCACGCCGTTCCTGCCGACGGAGCAAACGGCGACGAGCAGATTTTCGTCGTGCAGGTCGCAAATCAGTTCGTAGGTGGTTCTTGCCGAGAACACGGCGGGCGTTTTTTCGTCGTAGGCGCTCAGCAGATAAACGTGGTTTCCTTCCCCGGAAGCAGCCGGATACAGTTGTGCGGCGCGGTCGATGACGCCTGCCGCCATGACTGCGGCGCGTATTTCACGCGCTGCGCTCCCGAATGACACGTCGCCGCCGGCTACCGCCACTCCGTAAATATTGCAGGGCGCGGAAAGGGAAGCTGTTACCCTGCCGACCTCCGCATCTGCCGTTTCGCCGAGCGACAGCGAAATGAGCGACGCCAGAGGCTGAGCGCCGTGTACAAACACATCCTGCCATACCTTGCCGTATGCCTGCGCGGGATCGCCGGAGGGCGACACATCCGCAAAAACCGTTTTGAATACGCAGGCATAGTCGTCCGTCAGGGCAACAATGCCTGCCCCATCGCCGGTTTCCGGAGCAAGCAGTATCCCGGAATCGTCCGCTGCCTGCATCTCCGATTGCGCCGCGCTGTCCTCATACCACCGACTCGCCATTGCCTCCTCGCACCGGCTGAGCGCTCTGCCGACGCTGCCGGCAGCATCTTTCAACGTGTCTTCCCGACCGTTGAAAAACGGTTGACTGTACTTTTCCATAACCGTCATGTTTTACGTATCTTACTCTATGAAATTCTTCCGCAAAGGTAATGATAAAATTGAAAATTGAAAATCGGGCATCGGGAATTAGGGGTCAACGCACTTATATTTTCCAAAACGGAGTACTAAGGCGTTGTTATTGAATGTGGCGTTTCCATTCGACCCCATCTGGCTCGTAGAACAGAGGGGGTACATTTCTGCTATACTGCACTCGGTTATAGTCTTGTGTTTTTTAGCCTGTCGTACCCCGCATTTCATACGGGGTTATCAAAGGGTAACGCCTGCGGCGTTTTGCGTCTATGCAGGGCTGTGCACAACCCCGACAGGGGTTGCCTCTTGATAACCCTATTGAATAATTTTCGCGCGGCGCGTACCATGCCGCCGCCAGCCGAATCAACGGCGAACCGGGGACAGCATTCAACACACTCGGCGGAATGGCATCTTTCAAGAT
>JAISRX010000089.1 GCA_031273395.1 Bacteroidales bacterium
CCTGTTACAGGAGAGTGCGGACATGCTTCTGGAACTCAAGGATGTGGTGAATATCAACGGGCTGTCCATGAGCGACAGCGAGCGGATGGAGATCATCAACTACGTGCATGACCGTGTGAGGCGTCACCGTGATCTGGTGAACTATTACACCCGTAAAAACATCTCCGTTTCTTACCTTCGGGCGAAGAAAGCGGGAGATGCCGACCGTGTACTGTCTCTTTACGGAAACGCTGACCAGAAATACTGGTAAAGATGGTATGGTTAGCTGTTGATTTTGATAACCTGCATCAGATACTCCGCAACCTGTACACGGAGATGATGCCACTGTGCAGCAGTATGGCGGGCATAGCCAGAGGTATGGCGGGGCTTGGCGCGCTGTTTTACGTGGCTTCGCGGGTCTGGCAGTCGCTCTCCCGCGCCGAACCCATTGACATGTATCCGCTGCTGCGTCCCTTTGCCCTTGGTCTTTGCATCATGTTTTTCCCCTCCTTTGTACTGGGAACGGTCAACGCGGTGATGTCGCCGGTGGTAAAAGGCTGCCATCAAATGCTGGAAACACAGACGATGGACATGAAGGAATACCGCAGGCAAAAAGACCGGTTGGAATATGAAGCGATGATGCGCGATCCGGAAACGGCTTACCTCGTCAATAATGAGGAATTTGATCGTCAACTGGATGAACTCGGATGGTCGCCGGGCGACATGGCAGCGATGGCGGGAATGTACATTGAACGGAGCATGTATAATCTGAAAAAATCCATTCGTGAGTGGTTTCGCGAACTGCTGGAACTCCTTTTTCAGGCAGCGGCATTAGTGATTGACACCATACGGACGTTCTTCCTGATAGTCCTTGCCATTTTAGGTCCCGTTGCCTTTGCCATTTCGGTATATGACGGTTTCCAGTCCACCCTGACGGCATGGATAAGCCGCTACATCAGCGTTTATCTGTGGCTGCCCGTTTCGGATCTGTTCAGCTGCATACTGGCGAAGATACAGGTACTGATGCTGCAAAGGGACATTGCCGAACTGCAAAACAACCCGAATTTCGCTCTTGATTCCTCCAACACGGTGTACATTACCTTTATGATCATCGGGATCATCGGATATTTCACCATTCCCACCGTTGCCGGATGGATCATCCAGGCGGGCGGTATGGGCAACTACGGGCGCAATGTTAATACGGCGGCTGCAAAAGGCAGTATGGCAGCAGGCGGGGTGGCAGGTGCAACAGCAGGAAATGTATCGGGAAGATTACTGGGAAAATAAATTTGTTTCAATAAAAAATAAATAATTAAATCAATGGAATTTAAAAGTTTGAAAAATATCGAGACCTCATTCAGGCAGATACGGTTTTTCGGGATCGTGTTTGTGAGCCTGTGCGCCGCCATTTCGGGCTACTCCGTATGGAACTCCTACCATTTTGCCGAGGCGCAGCGGCAGAAAATCTATGTACTGGACGGCGGTAAATCGCTGATGCTTGCCCTCTCGCAGGACCTGTCGCAAAACCGTCCGGTGGAAGCCCGCGAACACGTGAAGCGTTTTCACGAGTTGTTTTTCACGCTTTCGCCGGATAAAAACGCCATTGAGAGCAATATACGCCGCGCCCTGTTTCTTGTGGATAAAAGCGCGTTCGGGTATTACAGGGATTTGAGTGAAAAGGGGTATTACAACCGGATTATTTCCGGAAATATCAATCAGGCAGTGCAAGTGGACAGCCTCGCCTGCAATTTTGATACCTACCCGTACAAAGTGCTCACATACGCCCGTCAGTTGATCATCCGCGAAAGCAACATTACTGAGCGAAGCCTCGTTACCCGTTGCAACCTGATCAATTCGGTCAGAAGCGACAACAATCCGCACGGTTTTACTGTGGAAGCCTTTGAGATTGTGGAAAACAGGGATATTCGAGTTATTAACCGCTAAAACTTGCAGGCATGACAGGAAAGAAGATCAATGTTTTACGTGAATGGATAGACGGCGGTTTACACCGGATGTGCCGTGCGCTTCCACCTGACGGCAGAATCATCGTGATGGTGGTATTTTTCCTTGTTTTCGGCGGTTTGTCCGTTTACATGACCGTCAGTTCCATTTATCATACCGGTCAGCGCGACGCCGAAAAAAGGTATATGAAAATTGAACACATGAAACGGTTGGAATTAAGACATTCCAATGACAGTATTTATCAATTAAAAAAGCAAATATATGAATGAAAATCAGATAAATAAAGGCAAACCTTTGATGGGTGTCGAGCAAAGGCAGCAAATGAAAAAATATGCCGTCTTTGCATTGATGTTTGTAATTTTCGGGGGTTGTATATGGTTTATCTTTGCACCCTCTGCGGAGGAGAGGGCGAAAACGGCGAAAACGGCGGGTTTTAATACCGACATCCCCATGCCGAATGAGGAAGAAATCATCGACAACAAGAAAGACGCCTACGTGCAGGGGGAAATGAAGCGGAAGCAGGAGGAAAAAATGCGTTCTTTGCAGGACTTCGGCGAACTGTTGGGCGATCATTCCCAAAAACCGACTGCTGATGATTTACCGCCGGCAGATGAAACGTCGGCAACGGACGGTACGCAAACCCGCAATACGCCGGTGGCACATTCCCCGCAATCGTCCATCCGGAAATCCGCCGACGCCTACCATGACGTCCACCGGACGCTCGACAATTTCTATCAATCCCCGCGGGAAGACCCTGAAAAGGAACAGATCAGGCAGGAACTGGAAGAAGTGAAAGCCCGGATGAACGAAAACGAGGCAAAAAAGAACCTGAAAGAGGAACAGATGGCGCTGATGGAAAAATCGTTCCAAATGGCGTCCAAATACCTTCCCGCGAATGGCGGAACGCCTGCCTCAACGGATGCGGGTACGGCAACTTCCGGCAACGCGACATCGGGCAAAACGACGCTTGTATCCGTCGGTCGGGTAACGCAGCGCACGGCGTCAGCCCTGCCGCAAAATATGAGCGGCGCGGAATTTATTGCAATGTACGGTCAGGAACGCAACACGGATTTTTTCACGGCGACCGCCGCCGTTTCGGACGAAACGAGAAACACCGTTTCCGCCTGTATCCACGACGACCAGACCGTCATGGACGGGCAGAGCGTCCGCCTGCGTCTGCTTGAACCCATGCAGGCGGGCGGCACGCTGATTCCCCGTAACGCCGTCATCACCGGACAGGCGAAGATCGGCGGCGAACGGCTCGGCATTACGGTGGTTTCTCTGGAACATGCCGGTACGGTCATCCCCGTGGAACTCCGCGTGTATGACGCCGACGGGCAGCACGGCATCTGCGTTCCCCATACGCAGGAGATGAACGCAGTTAAGGAAATCGCCGCCAGCATGGGGACAGGCGCCGGAACGAGCATCAACCTTTCCAGCGATGCGACAGAACAGTTTGTTGCCGATATGGGACGGAATCTGATTCAGGGAACTTCGCAGTTTGCAGCCAAAAAACTGCGCGAGGTAAAAGTCAATCTCAAAGCGGGATACAGGGTATTTCTGCTTCCAAACGATCAGTAACGCATCATTCAAAAGTCAAAAGTTTAATAATCACTAAAATTCAATTAAAATGAAACAGATGTTTTTCATGATTGCTTTCATAGCAGTCACCACCGGTGCAAACGCACAAAAGAAGCCCTCCACGGGCGACCTTTACGACGGTCTTACCCGCAAAATCACCTTTGACCGGATGATACCGCCCTACGGTCTGGAAGTCACCTTCGACAAGACGGTACACATTATTTTCCCGTCGGCAGTACGGTACATCGACCTGGGTTCGGCAAACATCATTGCCGGCAAAGCCGACGGGTCGGAGAACGTCATCCGCGTAAAAGCAGCCGTGAAAGGTTTTGAAACCGA
>JAISRX010000107.1 GCA_031273395.1 Bacteroidales bacterium
TTTCATACGGGGTTATCAAAGGGTAACGCCTGCGGCGTTTTACGTCCATGCAGGGCTGTGCACAACCCCGACAGGGGTTGCCTTTTGATAACCCCGTACAAGCGAAGCGCAGTGCGGGGCACGAAAACTCAAAACTCAACCGAATGCAGTATAACCATTATTTACTGTTTTGGGATAAATGGAGTTGCCGTTGTTCTATTTGCCGACGAAATTTTCAAAGCAACGACGTCCGGGTATGTTCTATCCGACAAATATTTTTCGGTTCGTCATTGACGGTTTTGATCAGCGCCCGTTTTCCCTGATATATTTTGGAGATGGGGCAGTCTTTATAAACTTTTGCAGAAGGAAAAGTTGAACACAAAATACATTCAACCTGCAAATATCCAATTCTCCGAAACATAAAAGCAAAAAACACGCACCTGCAAAATATTCCGGTATAAACAAGGAGTTGCGCCGGAGAAAAATGAGTTTATCTCAATTGTTATTCAACTTCTACGAACATTTCATCAAAATTGATGATGACTTTTTCAAATAACCCGATAAAATCCATTCCCAATGCACCGTCTTCATTTTGCTGCACATCGCTGAATTTATCGACGGATACCGGGATATTATTCAAATCAACCGTCATGCAGCCTGTCGTTAACGAAACACGCGACAATCGAAAACCGTTCAGATAGCGAATGCCTCCGAACCCGCCTACCCTGACGGTGTCTTTTATGCCGCAGCCATCAATTTCTTCCTTGTGTTTACGGTAATACGTATCGAACAGGTTGCCTGTTGTATTGCCCGTATCAAAATGAAATATCAGACGTTCTTTCCCCGAAAATGCTTTGAGATAAAGTTGACCGTTTCCGGACAAAAACAAATTTCGTCCTGTTTTCGGCAGCGGAGTACGGTTTTTAGGAAATACCATCTTTCCCTCTCCGGGATAGATACGGGTTTCCCCTGTCCGCTTGATAAAATCCAATCCCAACACCGCATCCAGTTGAAACAGGGTATCTACCGTCCGATTGGGCATACTGACAACTATGAGCGGATGTTTGAAAATAATATCGCCGATGACGATACTGTCCGTCGTACCGATTTTCCCCATGCCGGTTTCTATTCCTGCTACCGGAACGGATTCGCGTACAATGCGCAATCCGATCTCATGGGCAAAACGCTCGGAAACAAAGGTCGAATTTGCTCCCGTATCGAATATAAAACGGTGTTCCTTTCCGTGTATCGTAACGGGAACAAAAATCATGGCGCCATCCTTTCCCACTTTTTCAATGCTTGCGGGAATTTCCGTATCGGCGTCGGGGCGGATGATTTCGGGTGGTTGTTCGTTGCGTATCTCATCATATAGCCTTGCCGTGAAAAGATGGTCGGGAAAATCTTCTTTCGGGAAGGAAGCGGAAATTTGGTGAAGGAAATCATTCATCACATCCGCACTTTGGGCATATAATCCCTGCTTCCCCAAGATGGCGCTTTTGAGAAGAACCATATTGCCGATATTGTAGAAGCCTAATTCTTTCTGATGATAAACCAACAGGGAATCAATCAGCATTAACGCTTTTTCGGGTTGATTGAAATGGGTGCAGATCAATGCGTCCGCAAACCGTTTGAGCGCTGCCAATCGAATGTTGTCCCTTAGTCGGGGATATTCTTCTTCCAAAGCGAACCAGTCAGACTTGTTTATCAAGTCGGCGACACGTTCATCGGCTTCCTGTGCATTCAGTCCCGATACGGAAAAAGTTAAAAATATGGCTAAAACAATTGCGTTCGGTTTCATGCTGTTTTCCGTTTTATTTTTCCTCGCTATGCCGCTTTCAACTTGTTGGCATTTATTTTTTCAAGTTTTTCCTTAGCGTCATCCAGCGTGATATTGACTGTCTTTTCGTTTGTGGAAGGGATTTCAAACATCACATCGGTCATGATGGCTTCGCAGATGGAACGCAAGCCGCGCGCGCCCAATTTGAACTCAATAGCCTTGTCAACGATCAGGTCCAGCACCGCCTCGTCAAATGTAAGCTGCACGTCGTCCATAAGGAACAGCTTTTGGTATTGTTTGATGATCGCATTTTTCGGTTGGGTGAGGATATTGCGCAAGGCGCTGCGGTCGAGCGGATGCAGGTAGGTCAGTACCGGCAGGCGACCGATGATTTCGGGAATGAGTCCGAAACTTTTGAGGTCTTGGGGAGCAATGTACTGCAACATGTTGTTGCGGTCAATTTGCTCCGTTTCCTTCACATTGTTGTAGCCCACCACACGGGTGTTGAGGCGTTGCGCTATTTTTCGGTCGATGCCGTCGAATGCGCCGCCGCAGATGAACAGGATATTTCTGGTGTCAACAGGAATCATTTTCTGTTCGGGATGTTTTCGTCCGCCTTGCGGAGGGACGTTCACCACCGCCCCTTCGAGCAGTTTGAGCAAACCCTGTTGCACGCCTTCGCCCGACACATCGCGAGTGATGGACGGATTGTCGCTCTTGCGCGCAATTTTGTCCAGCTCATCAATAAACACGATGCCTTTTTCGGCAGCATCCACGTTATAATCCGCCACCTGCAACAGGCGGGTGAGGATGCTTTCCACATCTTCGCCCACATATCCCGCCTCGGTAAGTACGGTGGCGTCCACGATAGTGAACGGCACGTGCAGCATCTTTGCTATGGTGCGAGCCAGAAGGGTTTTGCCCGTGCCTGTTTCGCCCACAAGGATGATGTTCGATTTTTCGATTTCCACATCGTCGTCAGCCTTGTTGCTTCTTTTGGGTTGCATCAGGCGTTTGTAGTGGTTGTACACCGCCACGGCAAGGAATTTCTTGGCTTCGTCCTGCCCAATCACGTATCCGTCAAGAAACGTCTTGATTTCAACGGGATTCATCAGCTGAAAACTGTCCAGATTGAGGTTTTTGCCTTTTTTCTTCAGTTCTTCCTCTACAATGAGGTATGCCTGTTCTACGCAGATGTCGCAAATATTCCCCGAAATGCCGGCTATCAGCATGTTCGTGTCCTTTTTTTCGCGTCCGCAAAACGAACAGCGTTCCGCTAAAGTACGGTGAGTGCTCATGTATTTTTTCAATTATTGATCCGGCGCAAAAATACAATCATTTTTTGAATTTGCATTTTTTCTTCATCCAAAAAATTGTTAAATCAACGCTTTCGGGAATGTTCATCGGAGAAGAGAAGCCGCCGCCCCCCTCCCCGAAGCGAAGCAACTTAGCGAAACAATCCCACCGAAGGTAATCCAAAGAAAATTCAATGAACAAAAGCATGCCGCGTAAAGTACAGCGCCCGAATTTTTTCTTCGGAGAGAGTGGTTAATTCCTTTTTTTGTAATGTCATGTTTTTATTGATATAATCACAGGCAATTTGAAAGCGTCGTCCATATTCCGGTTCTGCTTTATAATACCGGCACACAAGGCGGGAGTACGGGGCGTAAAAGTTTTATCCGGATTTTTACTCAGCGTTGTATGGAGCTTGATGAAGTTATATAGAAACACCCATGACAAAAAGATAAATTCGGACACACAAGGGGATGATTATATCCTCCGCACGGTTTGATCGTGTACATTAACACTGCCTGAAAGACAGGATTTTCATAACCGCAGGCCGTTGACCTGCGGACAGGAATATCCTCGACAAACACTGCCTGAAAGGCAGGACATTGATGTTTCAGTCCTGCCTTTTTCTCCCTTTGGTCGAAGAGCGTTAGTTCAGACAGAAGTATCTCGCTGTATATCCCGCAGGTCGGAGACCTGCGGTTATGAAAATCAAGCCCTTCGGGCTTAATGCTGCCGCAGAGACACGGCATGCCACATCCCTACAATGTCGCGGCGGAGGCTTCAATAATTGAAATTATAAACAGATGAAGATAATAATGTTCAGTTTGGCTTCAAAGTATGGTTTTTCTTTGGCAAAGGTCAAACTCTTTCGCCTCAAATGAGCATCCATTTGATTGCCTTCGGAGATGCAGCGTATGATTTTCCCTGTCGTTGCACTGTCGCAGTGACTGTTAAAGAAAATGGTGTTGCGTGTTTCCGAAAAACGGGTACCGCAAATCTTACATCTGAACATTTGCTTCCTCTCTCCCTTGCTTAATGCAGGTGCCTGCCTTTATCAAGTTTCCCTGAGAACGAAGACCGTAACACTTACACGCTTCGTTCGTGCAAAAATAATGATCTGTATCTATCATAATATCGATTTGTATTTTGCCGCAAAGCTACAAAAATAAAATCAATAAATAAATGACATTACCCAAAAAAGAATTAACCTGATTTTTCCGGACAACAACTCATTATGATTACCGGTAAGTTGTAAAATTTGCCTCAGCCATTTTCTGCCGAACCGGCATGGAACAGGTAAAATCAGCCCGTTTTTCAAGTGTTTTCACGAACATGAAAATTGATCCGCTGCAATGCAGATTATTTTTTTTACAAAAAAGACGCTTTTTCTGTAAAAAGAAAAGAAAAATAACCTAATTTTGGTTTTTGAAAAAAGTGAAATAATTTAATAGTTGTTGTTATGGAAATGTCTAATAATTTAATAGTTGTTCCGTTTGATTTTACTCCCATGTCGTATCAGGCAATAGAACACGGCGCTTGTTTGGCTATGGCTATGGAGAAAAAATTATTGTTACTGCATGTCGCCGGCAAGGAAAGCGAGATTCCGGCGCTTGAAAAAAAATTGCAAATCATTGTAGATGAATGTCTCGAAACGTATCAGCTGCAACCGGAGTTTAAGATTGTAAAAGGCAGCCGTCCTTATGCAACCATCAAAACCGCGGCGGAAGAACTGAACGCGGCGCTGGTGATTCTTAAAACGGGCGGCATCAGAGGAATCAAGCGATACACGGGTATCCGCACCATCAAAATCCTTTCGGGAAGCCTCGTCCCCTTTGTTGTGATACAGGATGCGCCCAAAAACGCTACCCTTCAGAACATCGTTTTTCCCATCAATTTTTTGGGAGAACACGATACAAAACTGAAACGGGTAGTATTTTTCAGCCGCTTTTATCCCGACGCCACCATGCACATCATCACTCCTTCCGGAAAAGATACCGACAAGGAAAAAATCATTGCCTCCAACATTAAAGTGATGACCAAAGCGCTGGAAGATCAAAACATCAAGGTGAATTTCATCACGCACGACCATACGAAAAACAAAGCCGAACTGATCATCGCCGCCGCAAAAGAAGCGAATGCCGACATGATCATGACCCCGACGGAAAACGTACCTACCGCCATCAAGTTCCTGTTCGGTCTGCGGGAAGAAAAACTCATATCCAATGCCGAAAAGATACCGGTAATGTGTGTGCATGCTTCCCTGCAGTTTTTATAAATACCCGAAACGCAGCATCAAATGGATACGAGAGACCTCATTGCCAACGATCTGTTTGCAAAACACTGTGGAATAGAGTTGGTAGCCGTTTCAAAAGGTGCTGCAACCGCCAAAATGGACATTCGCCCGCACCATTTGAACGGGGTGGGGATTGTGCAGGGGGGAGTATTGTACACGCTGGCTGATCTGGCGCTGGCGGCAGCTTCCAATTCGCACGGGATAACGGCGGTAAGCCTGACTTCCGTCATCACCTATTTCAAGGCGGAAAGTTCCGGAACGCTGTATGCCGAAGCAAAGGAATTGTCATTGCACCGCAGGGTAGCCACCTATCAGGTGGACATCACCAATCAGCAGAATGAACCGGTTGCCGTGTTTCAGGGAACCGTTTACCGGAAAGCCTGACAACAGTTGCCCATGACGGTAACTGTTTCCGTTTCCGTCATTCCTTTTTGTTGATTGCCTTGAATATATCAAACCCCGGAAATAATTGCCGTAAGGTAGCGAACCAGCATGTCGGGAGGATACACGCCCCACCAGATCGCCAGTCCCAACAGGACATACTGCGAAACGGACTCGGCTACAGGCGGACGTTTGACGTCGGGTATTTCCATTCTGGGAAAGGAAAAAAGCAAGCCGAAGATACTCCGTCCGAGCGACCAGATGATAACGGTGAGCAGCAGCATCACGATCACCATCAGCGCTATGTGCTGCTGCCGGATCATGGACAGGAAAATGAGGGACTCGCTGACAAACAAGCCCGACGGCGGCATGGCAGTGATGCAAAAGAAGCCGATCAGCAACACCAATCCGCCCCAGACGTTCACTCGAAAATAATTGCCGATGTCGCGCCGGTTGACCGATTTATACAGGTAGGACACCTGTCCGAACTGGAAAAACAACGCGCTCTTCACAAAGGAATGAAGCACCACGTGCAGTACGGCAGCGTAATATCCTGTCCCCCCCATTGCCAGCCCTATCGTTGCCAACCCGATATGTTCAACGCCCGAATAAGCCAGCAGCCGTTTGTAACCTTTGGTGCGCACCATGTAATAAGCCGCGATAGCCACCGACAACACGGCGCTGATCAAAAGCACCTTCTGCGCCCATGCCCCTGTCTCGTTACGGATAATGATCCGGAAGATGCGGAAAATCGCCACAAAACCGCAGTTACAAAGACAGGTAGCCAGCATGGCGGCTGCCGGAGTGGGCGCCTGATCCTTGGCGTCCACTCCGGCTGTGAACATCGGGAACAATCCCGCTTTGACCGTATAACCCGAAAACAGAAACAAAAAACCGACCTTGAGCCAGAACGGATCCAGTTCGGCAGCATGAGACGTCAGCGTGGGGTAGGTAAAATCTTCCAGCCCGGCTTTGGTAACGGCAATGCTCAGGAAAAGCACCCCGATGAACGATATGGCGACACTCACCGAACACACAAAAACATATTTCCACGTTGCCTCCAGCGATTCGGCTGACCGGTGATGATAGATCAGCATACAGGAGGTAATGGTGGTCAGTTCGATGAAAATCCACGTCATCCCGATGTGATTTGCCAGATAAACGCCACTCATGGCTCCGCAAAAAAGGGTCAAGGTCGACAGGTAGAGATTGCGTATGCGCATGGGAGCGTTGTTCTTTTCCAGATAAACCAGACTGTGGTAGCAGGCGGGAATTGCCAGCAGGGAAAGGATCACCAGAAAAAGCGTTCCCAGGGCGTCGTCATTCCGCCATATTTCATGCGCGGTGAACGCCCACTGCACAACAAGAAAAACGCCTGTCCCGATGCGGTGCGAACAGCTGCGCCGCATGAACATGAACGCTCCGCCCAACAAAAGCACAACAGCAAAGTAAACTATCATCATTTAAATCCGCGAATTATACGATTTTCCCATTATTTTCAATCCCGCAACCGGCTTAACTGTTCTACGTCCGATTCCTTGAACACGTCGCCGATTTTGTTGACAAAGATGCCCAAGACCAGAATACTGACAAAAATATCCAGCAGGATGCCGCTGTTGACCATCATCGGCATTTCGTTGCCCACCGCCAGCGACAGCACGAAAATTCCGTTCTCGACAACCAGATAGCCCATTACGTGGGTGATCAACTTTTTGCGGGATATGATGATGAACAGTCCCACAAACACGGTGGACACGGCTACCGCGAAAAACACCACGTCCCGGTCGCCCATGTCGATGCTGCCGGCGCCCAGAAACGAACCGACCAGCAACAGGGTAATGATCAGCAACGACACAAAATTGGGGACAAAGGGTTCTGCCTCCCGCGTAATTTTGTTTTTCCGTATGATGCTTTTCAGGAACAGCGGAATAACCGCCGCCTTGAAAATGAGGGTTTCCATCAGTACAAACAACAGGTTGCTCCAGTTCATTTCATGCAACTGTATGTATGCCACCCCAAACAACACGATGCCCTGTATCGTCAGGATGTTGATGTAGGTGAACAGCCTGTTGGCAATCCCTATGTAGAGAAGCGTGATCAGAAACACCACCAAAAGAACATCTGCCATGATAAGAAATTTGCGGCAAAGATACGGTTTATTTTTTATCCAAAAACAGTTTCAGGGCAACCGTACAGGGTCAACGCATTAAAAATGGAGTAAGCTAATGAGATATTCTTTATTCCAAGCGGCTTTTAAGCGTTTGGAAACCAGGCTTGCTTTTGTGGCGGTATCCTTTTTCAGCAAATTCAA
>JAISRX010000211.1 GCA_031273395.1 Bacteroidales bacterium
ACTGTAGCCCGCTTCCAGTACAAGTTTGTTGTACCGCACTGTCTGCGGTTTTTTGCCGAACTTTTCCTCAAGGTATGTAAAAGCGCTCTCCGGACTTTTGTTGAACAGGTTCAGGATCATGCCCAGCGCAAACATGTTGCGGCTTTTGTCTTTGGTTTTGACGTCGGCGTCCGTGCCGGACAATGCTTCTCTTGTGAGGCTGCCCACGGGCGCTTTCAGGACATGGTAGCCGTCCATGCTGCCGTCTTCCAGAGGATTGGCGGAGTAGCCCGCTTTGGCTACGGACTGCCCGTCGAAAGCATCCGCATTGACGATGACCGTACCGCCGCGTTTTGTCCATTTCAGGTTGGCTTTCAACGAAGCGGGGTTCATGGCTACCAGCACGTCAAAATAGTCGCCCGACGTATGTATTTTGTTATTCCCGATATGCACCTGAAAGCCGGATACGCCGGCAACCGTATTCTGCGGAGCGCGTATCTCCGCCGGGTAATCCGGAAACGTAGCCAGATCGTTACCCGTTCTGGCGGCAGTTTCGGAAAACAGGGTTCCCGTTAACTGCATCCCGTCGCCGGAATCTCCTGCAAATTTGATGACTGCCTGATCCAGATCAACAACATTCCTATTCATGATCAATAATTTGTTTCATTCGATTTTCAATACTTCACCCGTCAACAGTTTCAGCGCGGTTTCGGCAACTTTGGCATTGTACCGCGCTACGATCATGCGGTTGGTAGCCGATATGTAGCTGCGCTGCACATCGCGGAGTTCTATTGCCGATATGGCTCCAAACCGGTAACGTTCCATCGACACATCAAGGTTTTCGGCGGCAAGGCTCAGATTTGCCACCTCGAAGATAGCCAGCTTGCGGTTTACTTCGTAGGCGCTGTAGGCTGCCGCTACCTGAGCTTCAATCTCCTTCTGCATTTCTTCGTAGCGCAGTTCGGCAGCATCCTTTTCCAGCCGGGCATTCCTGATTTCGCGGTTGATGTTGAAACCCTTAAACAGGGGAACGCTTGCGGTAACGCCATAATTAAAGGTATTCGACTTGTTCTGTATCACCTGCCCCGATTCGGAGTTGAGTTTGGTCATGGTATAGGAGGAGGTGAGCCTGACGGTAGGGTAACGGGAGCCTTGCACCGATTTTAACGTGAACGCGGCGGCATTGGCTGCCATTCGCGAAAGCGTCACATCCGGATTTTCGGACAACGCCATGTCGTGTATTTGCCGGTAGGAGAGCGTCTGGTCGATGGCGATCGTATCGGCAGCCCGGAAATCATCGTCGATATTGCGCGCCAGCAGCTGGTTGAGTTTGATTTTGGCGTCCCGCAGTTCTTCGGTTTGCTGTATGTACGACGCCGTGTCCGCGTTATAGTCCACCCGCGCCGACAGCAGGTCGACTTTGGATACCCTTCCTCCCTGAAACAGGTCGTTGGCGCTGTGCAACCGCTGCCGCGAAATGGTGAGGATATGTTTCATCGCCTCTATTTCCTTCTGGCGGCTCACGATGTCGAAATAAACGGTCATGATGGACGAAATGGTTTGCTGTATGGTTGCCCGCAGGTTTTCGCGCCCTATCGCCTCAAGGATTTTCAGGCGTTCGTAGTCGGCAAACATGGTCATTCCGTCGAAGACCGTCCAGTCGAGCGCCACGTTACCGTTCAGGTTGGTCGATTTGGCGCCTGTTTTGTCCTGCACCTGACCGCTTGAAAATTCCATGTTGGAATCGGCTATCCCGTTGGTCAGCGTCCCGTTCAGCGTTACGGAGGGCAACATGCCCGCATTGCCCCGCGAAGCATTGTTGGAACTGATCTGTTCGCTGTTGCGTGCCAGCAGGATGCTGTAATTGTTGCCCAACCCTTCGGCAATGGCGTCGGCAAGGGTGAGCGACGGAACCTGTTCCTGCTGCGCCTGCACGCCGCTTACAAACAATAATATGATGACCGATAAAACAATCTTATACATAAATCGCTTAAACTATTCTACGCAGCCCATACCGAAGATATGGCTTCTACGTGTTTATTGCGACGGCAAAGATAATATTCTTTTCCAAATAAAACAAACAGGTATTTTTCGGAGTAAATCTTTTTTTTGAAGCGGTGTTCATGGAGCTGTCTCAAAAGTATTTTAGGAGTTGTCCATCAATAAACGGATCATTTATTGACATAAACGCGTCATCCGGGATTGTAATCTTACCCGTCGTGTACAGGGGATTCCCCTCCTCTGGAGGGGGCAGGGGGTGGTTCTCCTGATATACTTGTTTGATGACAACGCCTTAGCACGCAGATGACGCAGATGAAACAGATTTGTTCCCAAGCCGGAACCAGACAGGACAAAATAACAGGGTTATTCACATTGAACACTCCGTGTTCTGTGAACCTGACATCTATACTGCATTCGGTTGAGTTTTGAGTTTTCGTCCCCCGCACTGCGCTTCGCTTGTACGGGGTTATCAAAAGGCAACCCCTGTCGGGGTTGCGCACAGCCCCTGCATAGACGTAAAACGCCGCAGGCGTTACCCTTTGATAACCCCGTATGAAATGCGGGGTACGACAGGCTAAAAAACACAAGACTATAACCGAGTGCAGTATATGTCGTCCATGTTACCGTATGTTCGCACCCGAATATGCTGCCAAAAATTACATCAATTTCACAAATAAGATACTAACGGGACATGAATAGCGCCTCAAAAAAAGATTTAGCCTTTTTCGGGCTAAATCTTTTTTTGAAGCGGTGATGCATATTTCGCCCTGTCAGGGTTGCACGTTAATCCTGCCGGTCATAATAACCCAAAATGTCCATTAGGCATCGCTGACCGACCCAACGGGTCGCATGTTTATAGAATCGGGGACGCTATACGTGCCGTGCGACCCCGATGGGGTCGAATTTTCAATAAACATGCGTTCTATAAACATGCGACCTCTTCGAGGTCATACCTGTCTTCACAGGGATTTTACGGCAACCTGCCGGTCATAATAACCCAAAATGTCCATTAGGCATCGCTGACCGACCCAACGGGTCGCATGTTTATAGAATCGGGGACGCTATACGTGCCATGCGACCCCGATGGGGTCGAATTTTCAATAAACATGCGTTCTATAAACATGCGACCTCTTCGAGGTCATACCTGTCTTCACACATTCCATGCCATCGAAGTTCAACAGGGGGGGATACCGGCTAATGGACATTTGGGGATAATATGGTATTGGAGGGGCGAAGGGAAAAAGCCGGCGCACGGTTAACGGTACAGTCCCGTATCCCCCTTTTCCAAAAGGCGCATCAGCCGAGCAACGAGTTTTTGATGCGTCCCTGCAATGTTCCGGCTTTCATGCGGATCGGTTTTGTGATCGTACAGCTCAACAACGGGCGACGCCTCTCTTGCATATTTCGTCAATCGGTACCGTTCCGTTCTCACGGTTATTCCCTGTTTGAAATACCCGTATGCCGCTTTTTCCGATCTGAGGGCGGGGCGGTTCAGGAACGGTTTCAAACTTTGACCGTCCATCGCATACGGCAACGGGATATGGCACAAATCCATCAGGGTGGGATACAGATCGACGGAAGAAACGATCCTGCGGCAATCGCCCCGTCCCGTGGTTTGCGGAGCGCTGATCAGCAAAGTACTGCGCAGCGCCCGGTCGAACAGCGTATGCTTTCCCCAGATGCGGAAATCGCCCAGATGCCATCCGTGATCACCCCACACCACTATGACGGTATTTTCCCGCAGTCCCAGAGAGTCGAGCCGGTCGAGCAGTTTGCCTATCTGCGCGTCGGTATAGCTGATACATGCAAAATAGGCATGCCGTAACTTGCGGGCATAAGCGTCCGAAACGGGATGATCCAGTCCCGCCTCTTCGTCCCCCAGACGATAGGACGCAAATTCGCCGCTTTCGTGCAGACTTTCCCGGGCAACGTCGAGCGGCAGTCCGGGGACAGGGGTCAACGGCAACGCGGATTCGTCGTACATGTCCCAGTATTTTTTGGGCGCGTTAAAGGGGAGATGCGGCTTGAAAAATCCCACGCCCAGAAAAAACGGCTGATCCCCGGCGGCAAGTTCGTCCAGTTTGTCCAAAGCCACACGGGCGGTCAGTCCGTCCGGATAACCGTCGTCGTCCACATCGCCGCATTCGTATGGCTTCACCTGATTTTTCCTGCTCTGCCGGTTGGAACCGTCGGCACAGGCAAAAAAAGCATTCCAGCCTGTTCCCCATTTGCCCGGGTCGAAAAGCATTTCATCCCAGCTGTAGGGCAGTTCCGGCAGGGCGCTTTTCGGTTCGGTGTAGCCATATACGTAGCCGTCCGCCGAATGGGAAATTTTTCCCGCTCCCACCGTATAATATCCGTTCCGGCGCAGGTGATGAATGAACGTTTCCGGGCGCTCCGTCTCCGGCTGTCCCGAAATCAGGCGGGAACTTGCTTCGTTGTTCAGTGCCTGCCGCGTTCGCGGGTGCTGTCCGGTGAGCAGCGCATGACGGGACGCCCCGCTGGTAGGCACGGAACAGTAGTGATTGGAGAAACTCACCCCGGACGCCGCCAGCCTGTCGAGATGTGGCGTTTTGACATACTGCGTTCCCTGATAAAAACCCGCTTCGGGACGAAAATCGTCCACGCAGATGAACAGGATATTGGGGCGGGGAGCCTTTGCCTGAAGAGACGACCAGCAACTCATCCCCACTAAATTCATGTACAGAATATGATTTATTTTCATTGACTTGTTTTTTGAAATTTAACGGTGAACAGGGCAAACCGAAGACCGTTCGGGGCGCGTTTGCGTGCGCCCCGAACCGCCTGCGACGAACCGTTCCCGTCACCTGTCCGGATGTTCGGAATGTTTATTTCCTAATCTTCGGTTTCCTCCTGCTTCCCCTGTCCCGAACGGCGGTTGAGCAGGTTGTTATAGCGGTCGATGGTGATGTTGATCTTTTTGACGAAGACGCCCAGCGCATCATTTCCGTTGAGCAGCATGGTTGCCTCTATCCGGCTGACCATGCTGAAATAGCAGCTGTCGGTCTTTTTGCGCACTTCCATCAGTTTCAGTTCGGTTTTACCGGCGGCTTCATTTGTCCGTTCCTTTACCAGAGCGGCAAAATGGTTGTTGGCGTTTTCCAGTTCGGTGATCCAGCCCTGCAAATTGAGCGTCGCCACGTCGGGCGCATATTCACCGTGCAGTTCCTGAACGAATTTCGCGACGCCGGCGGTTTCTTCGTTGATGGGTTTCTGGGCAAGGTTGCCGTAATGATCGAGCAGGATGTCCAGATGGAGGGCAGCCGCGCGCATCGGCTCCTCGTAATGCGTCTGCGCCGACAGGACGGCATTCGCAAAACCGCGGAAAGCGCGGTCGCGACGCCTGTCGCACTCTACCATAGCGTCCGTGATGCCGCTCTTGCGGATTTTTTCCATTGACGTGTTCGCATCCGCATACAGCGAGAGAAAAACCGCAAACAGCTCGCCGATGTTCAGCGTACCGGCGTTTTCGTCTTCCACATGCGATTTAAATTCGGTAAAGAAACTGAACCATTCCTTATTTCTAAGGCTGCTTAGCTTGATTTTTTTTATTTTCATCGTTTTAATATTAAATGGTTTTGAATTTTAAAAACTGACCTGCAAATATAAAAATTATCTGCAAATAAAAAATGAAAAAAAGAAGGTTTGTTTGAAACGTCATGAATAAACATCCCGTTACCGGCGAAGCCGACCCCGACAAAACGGACAGGCGCAAACCGGCAGAGCGGAAAATGCGCTTTCTCAAAAGATTAAACAGCGGAAATCCCTTTGTAGCCTTGTTTTCCTCCATTTCTCTCCTGCTGAAAGTCCCGCGAAGCCCTTTTTTGCTTTTCCGTCGCCGCTGGAAGTTCCACAATAGCCTTTTTTGCTTTTCCGTCGTCGCTGGAAGTTCCACAATAGCCTTTTTGGATGTTTCAGCGGCTGCTGAAAACGCCGCGAAGCCCTTTTTGGATGTTCCAGCGGCTGCTGAAAGTGTCGCGAAGCCCTTTTCGGATGTTCCAGCGGCTGCTGAAAACGCCGCGAAGCCCTTTTCGGATGTTTCCCGCAGGGACTCAAGGTGCGCGAAGGCATGTTTCCCTGCCTTCCCCGCGCCCCTGCGGGATACTTCCGCTGACGTTGCGCTACTGGTTATCATCAATGACGGTTAAAGGCGCTATGTTCTTTTCGGTTCCCACATAACCGGCGTTCTGGTTGATGACGCCGCCTGCGTTGCTGCCGATGGCGTCTGCGGGAACAGGCCACAGCACATGAAAGGGACTCAGTTTATACACGTTCGGTCCCCACAGGATGGCGCCCTCGGCTTTATAGTACTCGTTCTTGTCCATGACGCGGTCGTACCAGAAATTTTTTGTTGAGAAATTCGCGGTCGAATACCCGTTGATCCCCTTGTCAGCCATGATACAGGCGATGCGGGTGAGTTCCGTTTTGCGAAATTCTTCGGCAAACAGTTCTCTGGCTCTTTCGTCGAGAATGTATTCGAGGGTGATCTCGGCGGAAGTGACCGGCGTGGCTTCTGCGCGTTCGCGGACGGCATTGACGTCATCCCGCGCATTGTCCATGTCGCCCAGCCAGTAGTAGGCTTCCGCCCGGAGCAGGTAGGTCTCCGCCAGACGGTAGAGATACCAGTCGGAATGACCGCCTTCCGGCAGGTCCGGCTTTTCCTCGTCCGTCACATACACCTTGTAGAGCGGGAAAGGATACCAGCAGTGGATCGTGTCCGCCCCGCCGATGTACTGCTTCTGCACGGGTTGCATGTAGTAGGCGGAAGAGGGATTGTTGTAATAAAACTTCTCCACAGGCCACCAGTTCTCTTTCGTGTCGTGGCGCAAATCCGTATTGTCCGTCCAGATTTCATAGTTGTGGTAATTGCTTGTCCGGACGTAACCGACGCCTCTGCCTATTTTGACGATCAAGGGGTCGAAGGCAGCCTGTGTGGTTCCGTTTTTCCCGTCGGGGTCTTTAAAATAATTGTTCCACCATGAAGGCACGTAGCGGCGCATGGATTTTGTACCTCCATCGACTTCGGCGTCAGGGAATCCGTAGGAGTCCTGTACCACCAGAAGGGCTTCTTTGTTGGATGCAAGGCTTTTGTTTTCCTTCTGATGCAAATCCCAGATCACGTTGTAGGCATTGTTGGAGGCTACCGCGCCGAAGCGGTTTTTCATCAGTTCGTACCTTCCGTTGCCGATGACGGCGGAAGCCGCCTGCACCGCTTCGTCAAACCGCCCGCCCGCCAGATATATCTTTGTCAGCAGGTGGTAGCCCGCCCCGCGCGACACGGCTCCCGGAACCGCTTCCTCCGGCAGCCACTGCACGGCAAACTCCATGTCGGCGGTCACTTTCTCAAGGATGGTGCGCCGCGCATGGGTGTAGAAGTCGATCTTGGGTTCGGTGTATTCCCTGCTCAGAAAAGGCACGTCGCCGAAAAGATGCACCAGCCGGTAATACCAGTAGGCTCTGTGGAAAAAGGCTTCGGCAACGATGGCGTTCCTGACGGCTTCGCTTTCAAACGTTCCCTGATCAATGCGGGCAAGAATGACATTGGCATTGCGCACCTGATTGTACGCCCGGTTCCATATTTCATGGAAATCATACGCCGCGCCGGTGCCGGTAGGGATGACCTGCGTGTCGAAATTGTGGATGGCATTCTGCTGTTTGTTGGCGCTGATAGCCATGTCCGACGAAATGATTTCGCAGGAAAGCGGTCCGGTTTCTCCGTAAAAATCGTTGCGCAGGTTCTTGCGCAGGTTCACCAGCACGCCTTCAAACCCCGTAGCATTCACATATACGGACTCCGGCGAGTAGATGGACAGCGGTTTGATGTCCAGAAAGTCGTCTCCGCATGATACGGCGATGCCCGCCACGCAGATACATAAAGTTTTTTTGATGATTTGAACTGTCTTTTTCATGTTTTTATCCTCCGTGATTTTAAAGTGATACATTAATTCCAAGCGTAAAAATTTTCGGCATGGGCGTATTGCCCGATTCGGGATCCCAGCCTGTCCATTGGGTAAAGGTCAGCAGGTTTCGCGAACTGACATACACCCGGCACTGCTGCATTCCGATTTTGCCGCACAGCGTTTGCGGCAGGTCGTAGGATACGGACAAATCCTGAAGGCGGAGAAAGCCGGTGGATTCCCAGAGGGAATATGCCGGATTGTTCACCGTTTGCAGGCGGGTATAGTCATCAATGGGGTTTTCCGGCGTCCAGTAGGGCAGGTTGTAATGATTGCGCCTGTCTGCCGTCTGGTCGGTGTGCCTGCGCAGGTCGTTTTGCCTGTAATAGCCCAGCTGTGCCCGGAAGAAACAGGATACCCGGAAGTGCTTGAACAGGGTAAAGTCGTTGCGCAACCCTATCCGGTAGCGGGGACGGGAATATCCCTGAAAGGTTTTGTCTTCCTGCGTGGAAACGCCGTTTTCGTCCTTGTCATACAGTTTGACGTCGCCGGGCGCCTTACCGAACGATTTTGCCTCTTCTTCCTCTTCCGCCCGGTAAATTCCCAGAAATTCGTAATCCCAAATCCGGTCGATCGCTTCCCCGATAAACCACTTGTTCACTATGTCGTCGGCTTCTTTCTGCCCGACGACATTTCCGTTTTCATCAAGAACGTCCGCCATGTCTCCGTACAGGTGTACGATTTTATTCCGGTTAAGGGAAAATGCCAGCGAACTGTTCCACCGGAAACGCTCTCCGTCGAAATTCCGACTGTTCAGCGTCAGTTCAAAACCGCGATTCTGCAATTCTCCCATGTTCGACATTACGGAAGCATAGCCGATAATCGCCGGCAGGCTTCGCTGAAGCAACAGGTCTCTGGTGGTCATCAGGTAATAATCGACCGTTCCTGACAGGCGCCCGCCCATGACGGAGAAATCCGTACCCAGATTGGCTGCGGTGGTTTTCTCCCATTTCAGTTTGCTGTTTGCCATCGAATTGCTGTATATTCCCGATATGGGGGTGGCGCCGGTGAGGTATTTGGTGGTTCCGAGTTGTGCCAGCGCCTCGTACACGCCGATGTCCCGGTTGCCGTTTACACCGTAGGACGCCCTTATTTTCAGGTTGTCGATCCACTGCACCCTGAAGAAGGGTTCTTCGGAAATGTTCCATGCCAGCGCCGCCGAAGGAAACACAGCGTAGGGATTGCTCACGCCGAAGGCAGAGTATCCGTCCCTGCGTACCGAAAGGGTGAGCAGATAGCGATCCAGCAGCGTGTAATTGATGCGCCCCATCAGGGCAGTGCCTGTGGCGTACGTGTCGTCGCTGGACAGGTTTTGGGCTATTCCCGATTTCAACTGGTGGTAGCTTAGCAGGTCGTTGGGCTGGAAGTCCTCGCTGTGTCCCGTGTCCTGCCACGTTTGCCGTTTTTCGGCATTGTACAGGGCGGTGGCGTAGAAATCATGCGCGCCGAAAGTCTTTCTCCACGACAGCACGTTGTCCACCTGCCACTCGTACAGGGAAGTGTTGATTCTTTCCCCCACGCCGTTGGTAAGACTGCCGGACCTGATCAGCGGCGGATCAAAATAGTAATTCTTCCCCCAGTCAAAACGGTTGACCACCGATACTCTGTAACCGAATCCGAAGGGAAGTTTCAGGTCGGCATAAATGGTGGCAAACAGATTTTGGGCGATATTGTATTTGTCGCGATAATCATGCGCCATGAAGGGATTTACAACGCCCGCATCGTCATGCGGATACCATCTGATTTTTCCGTTCTCGTCGTAGGGAGCGCCCAGGGGACTTTGCTGTACCGTATTGAGCAGATCAATCGAAACGGCGCTCATGTCCTTGTGGGAAAACTGCGCATTGACGCCGATATTCAGGAAATCCGTTACTTTGGCGTCGGCGTTGATCCTCGAACGTACCGTGCTGAAAGCGTCTCCTTTCATTTTGCCGCTGTTGTCGGTATAACCCAGCGACCAGTAATAGCTCATTTTGCCGGTTCCGCCCGAAAGGCTGACGTCGTAATTCTTTCTCAACCCGGTTTGTGTAGCGGCTTTATACCAGTCAAAGGATTTCCCGTTCGTGTAATTTTCCTGTTCGATGGCTTGCAGTTTCAAACGGTTCATCCACGTTTCCACAGGATTTTCGGAGTGTGAAGGGTCGTAGTTTTGCCAGGTATCCAGGTCAATACCGGCAGGCAACCGGTCAGGATGGCTGAAATATGCTTCCTGCTGTCCCGGATTGATGCGCACCAGAAAATCTTCGTGGTATTTTAAATATCCTTCCACATCAAAGGGCTTTATCTCTTTGGTGAAATCCGATATGCCCAACTGTGCGGAAAAATTGACGGACATTTTCTCTCCCCTGCCTTTTTTGGTAGTGATGATCACCACGCCCGCAGCCGAACGGGAACCATATACGGCAGCCGAACTGGCGTCTTTCAACACGTCAATGGTTTCAATATCCAAAGGATTTATCTCGTTGATGGATCCGTTGAAAATAACGCCGTCCAGTACAAGCAGCGGAGTATTGCTTGCCGCTAAGGAGGCAGGTCCTCTGATCTCCATCGAACTTGTCCCCGAAGCCGACGTCCCGATATTTGAATTGAAGCCGGCAACCGTGCCGTTCAGGTAATCAAGCGCGGTAACGCTTTGCTGGGTATTGAACTGCTCTGTTTTCACCTGTGCCACGGCTCCGGTAAGATCCTTTTTCTTTACAGAACCATAGCCGATCACCACCACTTCTTCCAGAGCAAGTTGTTCTTCCCTGAGTTGGACGTCAATGATATGTTGATTTCCCACAATGATCTCCCGTGTGGAAAATCCTACAAACGAAAACACCAGCACGGCTTCCTCATCCGGCGCGCTGATGGAATAACGCCCCTCTGCGTCGCCGACTACCCCCGTGTTGGTTCCTTTCAGGACAACGGTGGCGCCGGGCAACGGTACGCCGGACTCGTCGCTCACCCTTCCGGTAACGGTGATGCTTCCCTGCGCCGACAGCGAAAGCGTATTGATTGCATATACACATGCGGCGAATAATATTTTCCGCAATGTCTTTCGATTTATTAATTTAATTTTATTCATATTATTTTACTTTTAATTTAACTGTTTAATGATATTGATTTAAAAAAATTATTGGGTTTTATATTTCGGTTTCAGGTCGTTCGCCGTTCACCGCCGTTTTTCTTTTTCATTTATCCATAGGCATGCGTTTTTTAAGATGATTGAACCGAATGGGAACGTCATGGTTTTTCCGTGTCTCGAAAACGGAAACAAAAAAAGCCGCACCATGCAAAAAACATGTTACGGCTACAGATATATATAATTTATTTTTTAAATTACGCGCGCGCGAAGTTACGTAACTCGCTGATCTACTCTCTCTCTCTCTCTCTCTCTCTCTCTCTCTCTCTCTCTCTCTCTCTCTCTCTCTCTGCAAATGTCACGCCGAAGCGTGCGAACGCATGATGATCAGCGGACACAGCAACTGCTGCCGAACGATTTTTTGTACCTTCGGGCAGCCATTCAGGGGACAATATATGAGAAAAGGTCTTCATTTCTTATTAAAAAATGTGTCTTGCTTTTTTTGCTTCTTACCTCGAAGCAAAATTTTCAAACGACGCGGCAAAGATAACACATTTTTTCCAAAGTTGTTCTCATGGATGCAAAAAAATCAAAAAAAAATTCTTTGGGTTGCAGGAGAGGGAGTTAGGAAGTGATTTTTTTTTTGATGAGGCGAAATATCGTCCCTGTATGGCAGGTGCTCCCCCCTCTCCATTTTGGAGAGGGGTCCGGGGGTGAGGAAAAAGCCCCCCCTTCCGTTTTGTCCTCGCCTCAAAAACGAAATAAACAAATGATACATTATATTTACGGAGGCTTCCTTATTGCCGGTTCCTTACATAAATTCGAGCGCTTTTCCGTAAATACCTTCACCGAACTGTCCGCGGTCATATACAACGTTGCCGTTTACCCATGTCCGAAGCACCTGCCGGTGGAACAGCCGACCGGTAAAAGGCGACCACTTGCACCGGTACAGGATATTTTCCGGAGCTACCGTCCACGGGCTGTCGGCGCCTACCAGCACCAGATCCGCCCAATAACCCTTGCGGATAAATCCCCGGTTTCTTATTTTAAAAATGATTGCCGGATGATGACACATTTTTTCCACCACCTGCTCAATGCCGATTTGCTGCCTGTCCGCCAGTTCAAGCATGGCGAGCAGAGAATGTTGTACCAGCGGTCCGCCCGAAGGCGCCTTGAAATACGTTTGCTGTTTTTCCTCCCATGTATGCGGTGCGTGATCGGTTGCGACAACGTCGATAGCTCCGTCCAGCAGCGCGCGCAGCAACCCTTCGCGGTCGGCTTGCGTTTTAATTGCCGGATTCCACTTGATCGCCGTCCCGTAGCGATTGTAATCGGCGTCGTCAAACCACAGATGATGCACGCACACCTCCGCCGTGATCCTTTTTTCGGAAAGCGGAATGTCGCGGTCAAACAGAGCGGTTTCTTTTGCAGTGGACAGATGCAGCACATGCAGCCGCGTGCGGTATTTCCCGGCAAGCCTCACCGCCAGCGAACTGGACGCATAACAGGCCTCCGCGCTTCGTATCAGCGGATGGCAGGCAACAGGCACGTCCTCGCCGTATTGCGCCCTGAACCGCGCCGTATTTTCCCTGATGATCTCCTCCTGCTCGCAATGTACCGCCAATAACGAGGGTGTGCGGCTGAAAATGTTTTTCAGGCTTTCCATGTCGTCGACCAGCATGTTGCCTGTGGACGACCCCATGAACAGTTTTACGCCGCATACCCCGGAAAAGTCGGTTTGCAGGATTTCATTCATGTTGTGCCGGGTAGCGCCGATATAAAACGAGTAGTTGGCAAGGGATTTTGTTGCGGCAAGCGCAAATTTTTCGGCGAGCGCTTCCCGTGTGGTAGTCTGGGGAACGGTATTGGGCATTTCCATGTACGAGGTAATCCCGCCGGCGACAGCGGCTTTGCTCTCGCTATGAATATCCCCCTTGTGGGTCAGTCCCGGCTCGCGAAAATGCACCTGATCGTCTATTGCCCCCGGTAAAAGATACTGCCCGTCGGCGTCCGTCACCACGGCGGTTTTCAGGATGGCTTCGGGTATTGCCGCATCAAACAGATCGGCTATTTTTCCGTCGCGAATCAATACGGAGGCTTTTTTCTGCACGCCCTCGTTGACAATAATCGCATTGGTAATCAATTGAGTATCCATAGAAACGGACAATTAATGCAAATAATAAACATGATGATAATTCTTTCCAAAGATACGATAATAATTTCAATTGTTTATATTTTTTATTTTGTTAGTATTTAATATTGTACAAAACATGATATACTGCATTTGAGTTTTCGTTCGTACCCCGCACTGCGCTTCGCTTGTACGGGGTTATCAAAAGGCGCCCCCTGTCGGGGTTGTGCACAGCCCGGCATAGACGTAAAACGCCGCAGGCGTTACCCTTTGATAACCCCGTATGAAATGCGGGGCGGGGTACGACAGGCTAAAAAACACAAGACTATAACCGAGTACAGTATAATATCCCCTTGTGTGTCTGTTTTTATCTTTTTGTCATGGGTATTTCAATTGTGAAGTATCATGACCGGCAGGGTATATTTTATTTTTGCGCTTGCGTTGCCGGCGACGCCGCGACTGCTTCTCACCTGCCCGCCGTTGTACCGCATAAAACGGGCGTTCCCGTAAAAATCGGGATGCGCTCCCGATTCAGTACCTCGGGCGGGAATTGAACCCGCACGGACATTGCTGCCCACGGGATTTTAAGTCCCGCGTGTCTACCAATTCCACCACCAAGGCTTTATAAAAAATCCCGATCAATGATTTCGGGATATGAGCGGAAAACGAGACTCGAACTCGCGACCCTAACCTTGGCAAGGTTATGCTCTACCAACTGAGCTATTTCCGCAGGTTTTTTTAACGGCACAAAGATACGATAAAATTTGTTTCATCAAAAATAAAATGCAAAAAAATAATTAATTTTTCAAAAATCAGCGTCAATAACTGATTTCTTGTGATTTCTCGCGTTTTTTTCTCGGCGCGTAAGGGTCAACGATGCGTCCGAAGCGGTAACTCACAAACAGGGTAAGGAACAGTTGCCGGTTGGCGCCCGACTGATTTTGACCGGAAGCATCTCTCAAATCCATAATATCTATTTTTCTGAGGAAGCCTTCTACAATGACGCCACATTCCAATGCGTGGATAATCTTGTCTTCCTTGCTGTACTCGAAATTGAAGCCGAATTTGCCGAAAACGCCCGGTGAAATGCTCAACTCGTTAAATCCTTTGAAAAACGACGCCCTGCTTAGGATGGTGGTGTCGTTCAGGTACTTTGCAGGGTCAAACTTTTCGGGTTTGTCCAGGCGCTCTATATCGTAACCGACGATCTCAGGAGGATTATAAGCATAGATCGGGTAAATTCTGCCTATCGTGTAGTATATCGGTTTGAGCAGCACAATTGCCGGTCCGTAACTGTAAAAATACCTGATGGCTATTCCGCCCGCATCATGCTTGCTGAACATTTCATGTTGCCGTCCGTAAGCCAGACGGGTATTGAAGGCGAGATTTTTTTTGCCGTAAACAAACCGCGATCCCGTAACGGAATAACTTTTGCTTTCTTTGGGGTGCTTCATGTATGCAAAATCAACCTCAAACAGCCTTTTGTTCCGTGCATCAACACGTTTGCCGTAACGATAGTTTCCGCCAAACCCGTTGGAACTGAGCATAGCCGCCACCGACCATTCATTCCGGTAAAATATCCTGGGTTGAAGATCAATTTCTCCCTGAGCATATATTACCCATGAATTAGCTATTATACAGAAGAAAACCGTAAAACAATTTTTCACAAAAAACTATGATACCATTATCCTGAAATTTACGACAAAACCATCATTGTACTCTCTGATAACCAATACTTAACCCGGGAAGGGAACATCTTCCGCAGGCTGTTCAACAGATGACACCGAGCGGTATGCCGGACATGGTCTGCTGCTGACGCATGAAGATAAGACCATTCCTGCAAACAAACAGATAACCAAAACAATGAACTCCTTTTTCATATAAAATATTTTAACGAAATAAAAATGTAAAATTATAAAATATTTTTAAAAAACCAAAATATTTTTATGGTTTTGGAAAAAAATGTACCTTTGGAACCGGATCGGCTCGTTTTTTGAAGGGCTGACAGTTTACAATAAAAAGGTTAAAAATTTGATCATCCATACCCGTGCAATAATCCTGAACCATCTTCGTTACGGAGAAAGCAGCCTGATAGCACATTTGTACACCGAGTTGCTCGGTCGGCAAGCCATTTTCGTACAGGGGGTTTACAGTAAGAAATCGCAGATGCGCGCGGCGTTGTTCCAGCCGCTGCACATAGTAGAGACGGAAATTCATCACCGGGACAACCGCCGGATGCAGCGAATTTCGCATATCCGCCTGTTGCAGCCCTTTCACGACCTGCTGTACAACCCGGTAAAAAACGGCGTCGCCCTGTTCATTGCCGAAATACTGGGCAAAACGCTCAAAGAGGAAGAAAGCAATCGCGATCTGTTCGATTTTCTTTTACGCGCCCTGCAAACCCTTGATCTGATCGAAACGGGAGTGGCAAATTTTCACATGATTTTCCTGATCCATTATACGCGCTATCTCGGTTTTTACCCTAATCCCGACGAATTGCCGGAAAATGCCCCCCCTCTGCTCATGCAACTTTTGAACCTGCCGTTCGAACATCTGGAAAGTTTGCAGATCAGCCGTCATCAAAGGAATTGCCTTACGGAGTATCTCCTCTCCTATTATGCCGGACATGTGGATAATTTCGGAAAAATGAACTCTTTTATTGTCTTACGGCATCTTTTTTCATGACACAATGCTATTTTGGTTCGGTTTTTGTTAAGAAATGTTTAAATCAGCAATTTTAATTTAGGCAATGGAATTTATAAAAGGTTCCTGCGCCTTCATATTTTGTTTTTGCAGTATTTTTAAATCGGTTTCATGAAAAAATGCTTTATTCTTGGCGTTGTAGTCATTCTGGCAAGTTGCGGCAGAGAAAAATCCATCAGGATAAAAGGTGAATTTAGCGGCGCCGGTGGTGATATGATTTATTTGCAAAAGTTGGGAACAGACAAACTGTCCACCACAAGCGATTCTGTAAAATTAGACGCAAAAGGGCATTTTTCCGTTAAATACAGGATCGATCATCCCACCTTTTACTCGCTTGCCGCCAACGGCAAGAGTATCACTCTTTTGTTGTATCCGAAGGATCAGATTACCATAACGGGGGATGTGCGGCGTCTTCCCCTGACTTATCAGGTGCAGGGCAACGACGCTTCGGAAGAAATTCGACAGTTGAGCCGGTACATGGAGCATACGATCTCCGTGCGGGACTCGTTGAACGGAATGCTCCAGCAGTTTATCGACAACCGGAATTTCGTAAACATCCAACGACAGTTCGAATGGAATTTCCTGCGCGAAGTAGATAGCCTGCGCGCCTATAATATTCGCTTTATCAACACTCATCCCGGTTCGCCGGCTGTGATTTATGCGCTGTACCAGCAAATAGAACCGAATGTTTATTTGTTTAACAGGGAGGGCGATTTGAAATATTTCCAGAAAGCCGATTCCGTTTTTCACAAAAAATACCCGAAAATGCCGCACGTGAAGATGCTTCACGCCAATACCCTGCAATGGACGGAAACGGATCGACTGAACAAACTCAACAAAATGCTGTACATGCTGGGCAGGGACGCTCCGGAAATAGCCCTCCCTTCCCCTTCCGGAAAAATAGAGAAGCTATCCGCGCACAAGGGCAAGTATGTCCTGCTGGATTTCTGGGCTTCGTGGAGCGCTCCCAGCCGCACGGAAAATACCAATCTGGTGGAAATATACGAAAAATACAGCAACAGGGGGTTTGATATTTTTCAGGTGTCGCTGGACAAAACAAAATCCGCGTGGGAAAAAGCCATCAGGGAAGACAAACTGCTGGCATGGACGCATGTATGCGATCTGAAATTCTGGGACTCGGAGGCAGTAAAAGAATATGGTATCGAAACCGTGCCTGCCAACTTTTTGATTGACAATGAAGGTACGATCATTGCCAAAGGATTGAGCGGCGACGCATTAGACAAAAAACTCAGTGAAATTTTTGCTCAAGCCGAATAAAAAGGCCTATTTTGTATCCGACCTTCATTTGCGAATGTCGCCCGATGAGGACAGCCGGCGGCGGGAGAAAAAGTTCGTCCGGTGGCTGGACGCCGTCAAGGACGATGCGGGGATCATCTTTTTGCTGGGCGACATCTTCGATTTCTGGTTCGAATATCGCTACGTTGTCCCGCGCGGGTTTGTCCGCCTGCTGGGAAAGTTGGGGGAACTGACGGACGCCGGCGTGGAAATACACTGCTTTACGGGCAACCACGACATGTGGACGCGCGACTATCTGTCCGTTGAAACGGGCGTCACTCTCCACCGCGATCCGGCGGAATGTACCATTAACGGCAAGGCGTTTCTGCTGGGACACGGACACGGTCTCGGTACGGTCGCTCTCGGCGAGCGCCTGCTGATCGCCGTCTTCAGAAGCCGACTGCTGAAACGGCTGTTTTCCAACCTGCATCCGCGATGGATGATCGCTTTCGGATGCGCATGGGCTAAAAGCAACAGAAAACGGCACGGATGGACGGAAAAGTTCGACAGCATCGACAGAGAGGCAATTGCCGTTTATGCCCGCGAACAACTCAAACGCAAGCACTATGACTTTTTTGTCTTCGGACACCGTCATCTGGCAATGGACGTGCATCTGTCCGAAAAAAGCCGTTACGTCAATACCGGCGAATGGGTCAATCACGACACGTTCGCCGTTTTCGACGGCAACGATCTCCTGTTGCGTTCATTCACCGGCGACGCGCAGCCGGCAGTGACGGATGCGGACGCCGGCGAGCGCGCCATGAAATAAAAGGTTCGTTACTTTTTCCCCTGATTGGCTACCGCATTCATCTTCCGGCTGATTTCATCCGGATCGCCCAGAAAATAATCCTTTGTCAGCGTCATGGAATCGTCGAGCTCAAACACGTAGGGAACTGCCGTGGGCAGGTTCAGGCTGACGATGTCGCCGTCGGAAATGTTTTTCAGGTATTTGATGATCCCGCGCAGGCTATTGCCGTGCGCCGCCACGATGATCTGACCGTATTGTTGCAGCGAGGGGAAAATGGTATCCTGCCAGTAGGGGACAATTCGGTTGACCGTGTCTTTCAGGGCTTCCGTCAGGGGAATTTCGGCGTCCGGCAATTCGTCGTAGCGAATGTCTTTTCGCGGACTTCTGGGGTCGTCCATCGACAGGGGATCGGGGGCAATATCGTAGCTCCTGCGCCATACCAGCACCTGCTGCTCGCCGTACCGGGCGGCTGTTTCGGCTTTGTTCAGCCCTTGGAGACTGCCGTAATGCTTCTCGTTCAACCTCCACGATTTCTCTACCGGTATCCAGTCCAGATCCATGATGTCAAGCACCTGATTTAAGGTCTTGACGGCGCGTTTCAGATAGGATGTGAAGGCTTTCTGGAAAACAAATCCGTTATCCTTCAATATTTTTCCCGCAGAAATGGCTTCCTGAACTCCCGCGGGCGACAAATCGACGTCCGTCCATCCGGTAAACCTGTTTTCCTTGTTCCATGTACTTTCTCCGTGACGGAGCAAAACAACTTTTTTCATCTTGATTGATCAATTAATTTAGAATTTTAATTTTTAAAATAACGCCCAAAGGTAACAAAAAACATGATTGCAACAGCAAAACCGGTATATTTTTTATTATTATCTTTTTCTTACCGCGCCAGCGCCATCTTTGAGGTTTGCACGGCTTCCGCTCCCCGCCGGCTACGCAGGATGACCCGGTAGGGATAAATGCCGTTGTGCAGGAGGTTGCCGCCGGCGTCGCGTCCGTCCCAGTGGAACTCTCCGGAGGTGTAGCCCTCCGAAATCAGCGTTTGGCGGATGAGGTGCAGCAGCCTGCCCGACAGGTCGAAAATCTGCACTTCCACCTCTACCGGTTCGTTGGGAAGATTGTATTCAAAATAGATGCGCGTGCGGTCGGAGAAGGGATTGGGGTAGTTGTACAGACCGGCTATCTGCAAAACGTCCGATTGCGCCACGCGGAAGTGCATGACTGCCTGCGACGGGTTGTTTGCCACGTCCCATGCGCTGAGCGTCAGTTCGTAGTCGCCGGCGGAAAGACCGGAAAAGCGGTACGTCACCCTGCCTTTCCGGTAGTTGTCCGGTTCGGCTTCGTAGCAGTCGTTCAGCCGGTAAACGTCGGTCGGCGCGCTGTTCAGGGTAGCCGTGACGCCATGCCCTATGCCTTCGGCGGTGTTAATCCCGTTCTCGTCCGCGAGAAGGGCAAGCAGCACGGGGTTTCCGTCGGTGACGCCGCCGTTGCGGAACAGCGTGTCGTTCATGAACAGCCGTATTTCCGGACCGGAGAAATCCTCAAGCGCCGCATCCGAACCGCCTGTCATGATGGTATCGCAGGCGCCCGCGGCAATTTCGCGCCCGTCGCAGGCAAAGTAGCTGATCTTGCCGAACCCGTACCGGTAGTTGATGTCGCGCGGCATGACGAAGGCAATTTCAAACTCTCCGCCGCGGACAGTCGCTTTCCCTCCGAACAGGAGGCTGGTCTGCGTTTCAAAGGTTACGGGCGGCGCGTTGCCGTCGTTGTTCAGGGTGGTGGTTTCCCGCGCCTTGTCAAACAGCGACACGTGCGCCATGCCGTTGAACGAAGCGAGTTTTTGTCCCGCGCCGTCCGTGATCTCCGCCCTGACGGTGACCCTGGCGTTGGCTTTCAGGGTATCCGCCGGTTCGGCGAGGGAGCGTCCGTTCACGGCAACGGTGCGCACCCTGTTTGTCGGGACGGGCAGCCGCAGCGCGGGATCGCCCAGCAGCGCAAAGCACAGCTTGTTTACCCCGGCGTCCGAAGCGTTTTTGCTTAACCGCACCACATCGCCCAGACGGCAGGGCGCGCCGTCGGACGACGCGGCAAACAGCGCTCTGAAAAACTTTTCGGTAAACTGAAAATTCAAGCCGGAATAGACCAGACGGGCGCTGGTGAGCAGGGCAATGGCGCCGCCGGAGGGGTTCAGCAGCGTCTTTTCGCCGGCGGTGATTCGCTGAAAGTCATCGTACCTGCCAAATTCGCAGGTTGCCGCCACAAAAAGCGGGTAAATCCCGTTTTTCCACCCGTCGATGCGTGTGGCGTTGACCACCCGTTCTTCCGACAAACCGCTGGCATTGCCGTGTCCGATGTAGTTCACCAGAAAACATCCGCTGTTCAGCAGGTCGTCCAGCCGTGCTGCCACTTCCGGGTAGCGATGCCCGTCGGCGGTGGGAAGCTGGGGGAAGGCGTCGAAATAGAGTTTTTCAACGGTATATTGCGGCTGATACAGACGAAGATAGGAAGCAATGCTGTCCGACTGCCGGGTGTGGATGTTCCCGTCTTCATCGTCGGCAAGCAGCGCCACGAGATTTGCCCAGTCGCCGGAGAAGGGCGTTTCCACGTATTTCCGTATTTTGTTCACTGCGTTCTGCGCCTCTTCGGGCGTTTGTACGGGCAGCCTGCCGACGCCCACCGTCAGGCTGCCGTTCAGGACGTCCGCCCCGTCGTCCAGAATGCCGAAATAGTCGTCGGACACGTAGGAGCGGGTAGTATGCAGGGATTCCGCCGACTGGTAGGTCACCACGCGATGGGTGTTGCCCTGCGCATTACCGTCGCGCGACATGTTCGACTTGTTGTCGAACGAACCGTCGCCCGTCAGCAGAAGATATTTCAGCCTGCCGGACTTCTCATGCACCGTTTTGGCGAAATTCCGGATGGCTGCCGGATCCTGCATGCCCGACGAAAATTCGTTGTACACCTGCTCCGTGGTCGCCACCTCCACCGTCAGTCCGTCCGTTTGGCGGTGCAGGTCTGCCAGACGAGCGGAGGCTTCCGCGAAATCGGGATGAGTGACGATGAGCATGTCCGCATCCATGTCGTGCAGGTTCTGATTTGCCGTTTGCGCGCCTCCTTCGGGAAAGACGGGTTGCAGCAACCCTTCCGAAGCGCGGAAGGCGACAAACTCGCGCAGGGTGTCCGCCGTCGCCGAGAAACTCAGGACGGAGCCGGACAGGGCGGCATTCATCCGCCGGACGGCGTGCATGTCGGTGACGTCCCACACCTGTACATCGGGCGTGCAGCCGGCAACGGAGAACCGCGACACATTGCCCGCGCCCGTCGACTGCACGTCCCTGAAAAAAAGCTGCGAAACGTTCATTTCCAGTTTCCTTCGCACCTGCAAGCGGATGTAGTTCAGCCATCCCTGCGCGTTGGCATTGCCGTTGGCGTTCAGGGTCAGTTCGATGTCGAAACGGTCGGAGGAGGCGGCAAAAGAAGCGTCAAACAGCGTTTCCACGGCGTATTCCTGCCCGTAAATGCCCAGAGGCTGAACAGCTATCGGCTGCCGGTTATGGCTCACTTCGAGAAAAGTCTGTCCGGCGCTCCGCGTGAGAAAAGCCACTTCCACCGATGCGGGAGCGCCCGCCATAACGCCGGGAACGGCAAAGGAGAAACTGTGGGAAGGGGGAGTGTGAAAAAATTCTCCATACCAGTAGCGTCCAGAATTGATCACGTTGTACAACTCCTCCTCGTGGAAGAGGCGGTCGTCAAACTCGGCAACGGCATGAGTGGGGGCGGCGGCAGGCGGCGCATCAGCCGTAATCCGCTTCCCTCCCGCTTTTGAAGTGATGAAACAGTACGAACGGCTGTCCCACAGGTGCAGGGAGTGTTCAAATCGCCGTCTCTCCGCGTTGTAGCGCCACCGCGCCGGTCCCTGACCGTAGAAGAGGATACAGTCGCCGTAGGTAAAAACCCCGTCGGTTTTGCACATCATCATCACCGGAATTTCCTTCAGGTCGGCAGTCGCGTTCCCGTCAGCCTTTTCGGGCAGCATGGCGCCGCCTGATCCGTAGATGCGCACCGCGGCGGGATCGTCCAGTCCCAGCGCCAGCAGGTCTTCATAGCGGATGCGATAAATCCCGTCCTGCGCGAGCGCTATCCTGTACCACTTGCCCGACGCCATCACCGAAGCCGCCTGTGCCTCCGAAAAAAGGGCGAGCAGCAGGCACAAGCCGCCGCACGCGCTTTTCAACATGCCGACGGCGAACAGTCCCGATAAGTATTTGCGATAAACCATGCTCAATTGTCAACTGCAAAGTAAATTCTTTTGTTTTGAAAAACATAAAAAGACGGCGATTATTTTCCGTATTCGCGTAAAATCTCCCGTTATTCAAAACCCGGCAGGCTTTCCGGAGTTCTCAAACGGGCTGTCAAAATGTCGAACGTTTCAATTGACAATTCCCCGCAGGGGAAAAATATCAATAGCAGATTGATCGCCTCACCCCGTTTCTATGAATTCCCTGCGGGGAAACGGACAGGTGCAGTTGCTCCCTTCTATTGATATTATTGTCCTAAGGACAATGCACAAAACCATACCGCACGAAATAAAATACAGCAGTCCTGAAATGTGGGGACGACACGTTGATATGCTTCAACAGAAAGGGTCGTCCCGTGCGGGACTTTGCCGCATGGGGGCTTGTCCTGTCCGTAAGCTGAAGCATACGGTTAATAAAGCGTCGTCCCGTGAGGGACTGCATTATCGTAGAGACGTGCCATGCCGCGTCTCTACAGTTCCGCAGGTTGCGCTGCGCTGCACCTGCGTTTAATAAAGCGCTCTCCCTGCGGGACGTCAATGTGCTATCATTCATCATATATATATTATTTATTTTTCATTCCTTAATAAAAAAATTACTACATTTGTACAAAATTTACGATTATGAAGCACATATTTTTAGTTGCAATTTCGGGCATTATCTGTAATTTCTCCATTGCCCAGACCGTTCCGGAGATGAATTACGATGAAAAATGGAAGGAGATCGACTCTTTGGTGTTGAAGTTCCTTCCC
>JAISRX010000264.1 GCA_031273395.1 Bacteroidales bacterium
ACGCGACAAATACAGCCACTGTTGCCCGCCTGTGGAAGAACGGCGTACTGCAAATCCTGCCGCAGGAAGAAGCCTTTGCTTTTGCCTGTTCCGTATTCGTATCGGCGGGAGATGTATATGTGGCAGGATATGAATGTGGTTTTATCAATGGTAATTATGTTAGTATTGCTCGCCTGTGGAAGAACGGCGCGGTGCAAACGTTGGCGCAGACAGGCTATTCGTTAGCCAATGCTGTTTACGTATTGGGCAGCGATGTTTATGTGGCAGGCGCTACCGGCGGCAATCTCGTAGTGTGGAAAAACGGCGCGGTGGAACAAACTCTGCCTGTTACCGACAACGGCGGCTCAGTCACCTCCATATTTGTGAAATAATGATAAATGCTATAATGGTTCATGATAAATCACATTCCAATGTACAGACGTTGCATGCAACGTCTCTACGGTAGCGGTGGAGGCACGGGCGCGCCTGCGTGTGCGCCCCACATTATGGACTTTAGGGAGATTATGGATTTTATACTGAATAGCCAAGTCCCGCAGAGACGGGAGCATCTTCTGCCGGCATATTACCATTTGGTACGGGCAGCTCCTTAAAAAAAGAATTAACCGAAATGAAAAAAAATATTTTTAATTTCAGGAAAAACCGTATCTTTGTGCCGGAAAAGATAATGGGTGTCCGGTGCGGAAGGGTACGTTTTCGTTCTTCATGACCGCATCATAAATTCATTTCTTTTTCAATATCAGTGCAATAAACACATTTAGGGGCTGTTTGGTTTTGACAGCAGGGTAAATGGGTATTGTAAGCATGCCGAGCCACGTGACATGTCTCGTAAATCCGGGTCGCAAAACAATAAATGGCGAAAACACTTACGCTCTTGCTGCGTGATCGAATTACAGTAGATCCACGCTTTATCCCGCACAAGGTGTGGGACAAGACGTCTCCCGCAAACCCTGTCCGGCGGTTTGCGATCCGGGGGCGCTCGTGAGTCCGGAATAGTTGCTGTTTTTCCTCGCGGCGGCAACAAAATAACAGAGGATAAGGCGGAAGTAGGCTGTCGTTTGCCGGCTTTCTCTCGAAAACCAATAAACGGATAAGCATGTAGAAAGCGTATTTGTTTCTTGTTTGGACACGGGTTCGACTCCCGTCAGCTCCACGAAGCATAAAATGAATGATGTACAGGTCGGTGTGGCATAGAAGACGGCTGTCGGCAGGTTTCCTGCTGGCGCTTTTCCTTGGATATGTGGTGAGTATCACTGCCTTTACCCATTCGCATGTGGTGAACGGCGAAGTGATTACCCATTCGCATCCATACGGGGGAACGCCCGACCAGCCGGGACACAGCCATACCACATCCCAGTTTCAGACCATCGCACAACTCTCGCACCTGCTGACGTGGAGTTGCATCACTGCGCTTTTGATGGTTCTGCTTTCCGCAAAAACAATCGTTCGCAACGTTTCCGGCACGTGCCGCATCATACGGAGGCAAGTTTTCTGCCACGCCCTCCGCGCTCCTCCATTCGCATAACCCGTCCGTAGCGGCAACGCCGGCTGCCCGCATGCACCAACGCATCGGGGAGCGGTAACGTGCCGTACATCAGCTTCGCCTGATATTTTATCACGGATGCAGGCATTTTCATCTCCTTTTGGGGTGTATGCGCCTGTGCGTCCCATTCATTCATCACTAAATAATTTTCAAATGAAATCCGTATTTTACAGGATGCTATGCCTGTTCCTGCTGTTTACCTGCACCGTACAGGCACAGCAAACGAAAAATGACGCCAATATCAACGGGCATGTCACAGACGCCCGCACCGAAGAACATCTTCCTTATGTCTCCATCACCCTCAGAGGCACTACCATCGGCGTGACCACCGACGCCACAGGGCATTATTTCCTGAAAGGCATGCCGCTGGGAGAATACCTCCTTGCCGCTTCCTGCGTGGGCTACAGGACGGTGGAACAAAAAGTATCCATTGAAGCCAACAAGACCGTCGAAGTCAATTTTGTGCTGGAAGAAGAAGCCATTTCCATCCATGAAGTAGTGGTGTCCGCCACGCGCAACGAAACCGACAAAAAGGAGGCGGCTACCATTGTCAACGTGATGTCGGCAAAACTGTTTGAAGCCATTTCGTCGCACAGCCTTTCGGAAAGCATGAGTTTTCAGCCCGGACTGCGCGTGGAAAACAACTGCGGCAATTGCGGTACCACCCAGTTGCGCATCAACGGGCTGGAAGGTCAATATTCCCAGATTTTGATCGACAGCCGTCCCGTGTTCAGTTCGCTGGCGGCGGTCTATGGGCTGGAACAGCTTCCGGTGGCAATGATTGAACGGGTGGAGGTAGTGCGCGGCGGCGGTTCGGCGCTTTTCGGCTCAAGCGCTATCGGCGGGGTGGTGAATATCATCACGAAAGACCCGCTGCGCAATTCCATTTCCCTGTCCAACACCAGCAATTTCCTGACAGACGGCACGCCCGATTTCAACACTTCCATCAACGGCTCGTTCGTGTCGGACGACCACAAGGCGGGCGTTTACCTCTTCGGCATGATCCGCGACCGCCGGCAATACGACCACAACGATGACGATTTTTCCGACGTCCCGCGGTTAAATTCGGAAACATCAGGCTTCAGAGGCTATTACCGGACAGGCAATTATTCGCGTCTTACGGCTGAATACCACCACATCCACGAAGCGCGGAGAGGAGGAAACAATTTCGACCTCCCGCCTCACGAAGCCGATATTGCCGAATACCTCAACCACAAGATTGACGGGGGAGGTCTCCGGTACGATTTCTTTTCACCCGGCTACAAACATCGCGCGGGCGTTTATGCTTCCGCACAGAACATCAGGCGCGACAGCTATTTCGCCGCCGAAAAACATACCGGCAACTACGGAAACACTGCCGATAAAACCTTCGTTGCCGGCGCGCAATATACCCGCGCGTTCGACAGGATGTGGTTCCTGCCCGCCGAACTGACCGCAGGGACGGAATACAGTTACAATACCCTGCGCGACGTCTATACAGCCCTCAACCGCAGTCTCAGCCAAACGACGCACATCGCCGGCGTATTCCTCCAAAACGAATGGAAAAACGAACGGTTCGGCGTTCTTGCAGGCGTCCGTTTAGACAAGCACAGCCTGATGAGCAAGCCGACGCTCAGTCCGAGGGCTACGCTGCGCTACAGTCCGGTGGAAAAGGCGGGGTTCCGTGCAAGCTATTCGAGCGGGTACCGCGCTCCGCAGGCATACAACGAAGATTTGCACATCGAAGCCGTCGGCGGAACGCTGGCGCTCATCCGGCTTGCCGACGGGCTGCGTCCGGAGTATTCCCACAGCTTTAGCGCCTCTGCCGACCTGTACCACGATTTCGGGAAAGTACAGACCAACCTGCTCGCCGAAGGCTTTGTCACCACGCTGAACGATGTATTTACCATCGAAAAAGCGGGCGAAGACGCGCAGGGCAACCTCATTCACGTGCGCCGCAACGGTGCGGGCGCAACGGTAAAAGGGGTCAATATGGAAGCAAAGGCGGGATTGCCCGGTATCTTCGAGATACAGGCGGGCTATACCTTGCAGCAGAGCCGCTATAAACAGCCCGAACGGTGGTCGGACGCCCTCCCGCCGCAGCGGAAGATGTTTCGCGCGCCCGACAGTTACGGCTATTTCACCTCCTCGTTCAGCATGCCGCACGGGTTTAAAGCGTCCGTATTCGGCAATTACACGGGGACGATGTTAGTGAAACATACCCGTGACGGAGTGGACACGGAACAGGATACGCCCGCCTTTTTCGACGCGGGTTTCAAACTTTCCCGCCGCATCCGTTTGTCGGGTTTGGCAAGCCTTGAAATCAGCGGCGGCGTTAAAAATGTGTTCAACGCTTTTCAGCAGGACCTTGATTACGGACGCTTGAAGGACGCCGCATACGTATATGGACCGTCCCTGCCGCGGTTGTTTTTTGCAGGAATGAAATTTGAAATGTAGTGGAAAACGGACGAAACTCTGCCGACAGGCAAGGTGCGGCGTAACCGGCTCATTGTCCCATTTTCAGACCATCGCACAACGCTCGCACCTGCTTTTTACACATTTCAGGCGTTTAACACAACTGATGCGCTGATATCCAGTTCCCGGCTGATATTTCTTGCAACCGAAAGGGTAGGCTCGCTTTTCCCCGACAGATATTCGCTTATCCGGGACGGACTAACCCCCAACAGTTTGGAAAGTTCGGTCTGGTTGATATTCATTTCATACATGCGAAGTTTGATAATATCAATCAAATTCGGTTCCTGTACCGGATGGGCGTACTCTTCATAATCGGCAACCAAATCGGAAAGCAAATCCAATTCAATAAAATCCCTGTTATCGGGAGGGGTGTTATTGTCCACCACTTTCAGCAACTCCTCTATTCGACTGCAAGCCGCAGCATACTGTTTTTCCGTTCTAATCCCTGCCATATCCATATTGATTATATTGTTGAACAATCTTTTATTTTACCATATTCGTTATGTGTGCCTATGAAACGGATGTACACCTTTTTTGAAGCAAAAATCACAATGGCGATAAGTCGATAATCATTTCCCTTGATATTGAAAACAAAGCGATTGTTGCCAACGCTATCAACACTGTTGAATGTTTGCTTCATATCGGCAAAACTATTCCATTCACTCTCTTTTGTTTTTTTATACCAGTCCCTCAAAGGAATATCCGAATCGGGATGCCTTACGGCATATTTCTGTATAAATCCGAATGTTACTATCCGCATACATTATTATTGTAACGCAAAGATATAACTTATTTTTTGAATAGCAAAATTTATTTTTGTTTTTCGGAATTTCCTTATGAGAGTATGCTCAATTAATATGTATTTCACCTTCCGTTGCGCCTAACGACCGGTTGCCGTCACATGGCATATTTCCGCATAGGGGCAGTTCCGGCACTTTTGCGGGTCTTCGGTTTGCGTGAAAGGCGCATCGCCGAGAAACATTTCTGCGAGCAGGTCATTCAATCCCGCTTCAAACGCGCCGGCAACCGTAAAATAGTTCTCCATCACGCCTTCCCGCGAGATGTAAATCCGCGGGTCGTAGCCGGCGTCCTTAAAAAGATCCTTCACCACGTACAAACCCGAACAGATATGCGTATATTCCGGATACTTCCGGCGCACCATGCAGGCGTATGCAAGCGTCTGCATGACGGCGTGGTTGCCGTGTTTGCCGCGGAGGAACAGTTCCTCGACGGCGGTAAAACCGCGTTTGGCGGCTCCGGTCTTGTAGTCGATGATCCTGAGCGTGCCGCCGCTGTATTCCAGCCTGTCGATGATGCCGCCCATGTTCACGTGTTCCGTCCGCCCGTTTTCCGTTGCCGGAACGGTCACATCGATCCGCTCTTCCAGTCCCAGCAGCGTAAAGGGCGCCACCGTCCCGTCTATCTCAATGATGCGGTGAATATATTTCAGCAGCACCTCCCTGATGATGATGTTCCGTCCCGTGATGTGGCTCTCGCTGATCCGCTCCGTATGGAAATAGTATTCGGCGAAGGCGGCAAGCAGGGTTTCGCGTATCAGCCCTTCATCCTGCCGCACACGGGCAAGCATGTCTGCGGTCACCGTTTTTCCGGCGTACCGGGCGTAAAGATTTTCCATCACCTTGTGCAGCAGCAGACCGAAAACGGAAGGATCAATTTCATCCAGCACCTGCCCGGCTTCCTTCAGTCCTTCGATATAGCGGAAATAAAAGCGCAGGCGGCAATCCAGATAAATATTGAGCGCGCTTGGCGACAGGATGCGTTTTTTTTCGCCCTGCGAGCAGTACAGCGACAGTATTTGCCGCACCTCCTCCGTGCGTTCCTTCACAATGGGTTTGTCCTTGCCGGGACTGATCCGGAAGGTGATATTCCGTTGCCGGACGTCAAAATCGGGTTCGTAGATCATCTGGCTGATGAACCGGCTCATTTCGCCCTGAATCCGGTCGGTGGCAGCCGAATTGTAGATCAGGCGAACATCCTCCGCCCGCTGTATCAGCCGGTAGAAATGCCAGGCGCTGAGGGCGTCGTTGTGTTCGGAAACCGTCAGCCCGAACCCGTTGCGCAGGTGATAGGGGATAAAGGAAGGCTGCCCGCGGCGGCTGGGGAAAATACCTTCGTTCATCGACAGGATGATCACCCTGTCGAAGTCAAGCGCCCGCGTCTCCAGCACGCCCATGATCTGCAAGCCCTTGAGCGGTTCGCCGTTGAAGGGGATCTTGACGGAAGCAAATACTTTGCGCAGCAGCCGGACAAAAACGCCGACCTCCATGTTGATCTCCCCGCCGGCAAGCACATCCGACATCCGTTGCAGGGTGGTGTGGAAAACGTACAGGTACTCCATCCGGTACTGCCTGCCGGCGGAAGGCTCCGTTTCCCCGCTATCCCTTTTGAACCCTGCGATGATCTCCTCTCCCACCTCCAGCAGGCAGGCGGTAAAGCTGCGGGCGTCGGCGCAGCGTTTGAAGATTTTCCGCAACAGCGGATGCGTCTCAAAATCCGCCTCCGGCACATGAACACGGTTCATCTCGACCATCATCCGTGTAATGGCGGCGGCTTCCGCAGCAGCGGCGTGCTGCACGTAGGGATGGTGCAGCACCATGTTCACATCCCTGTGGTAGAAGCGCGCCTCGCCTGCATGGATGCGGCTGCGCTGCTGAAGCGCTGCCAGCCGGTCGAAAAGACTGTAAACGGGGGAATAGGTGAACGGGTATCCCATCGTGATATTGACGTCCTTAATTTTTGCGGGGATCGCCGAAAGCACGGGCAGCAACAAATGTTCGTCCGGCAGCACCACCGCCGTCCGGCTCCAGTCATCCCCGTCCGGCAGCCGGTTCAGGATTTGCTCCGCCACATCCGCCTGTCCCGTCTCGGACGGCACGGCGATGGCTTCAATCCGTTTGGAACGGTCTGTCAGTTGCCGCGCGTCCGGCGACCATTCCGCGGGAAACCGCGCCATGTTCTCGCGCAGGAACGCGCCGGCTTCGTGCCACGGACGGCTGATGTAGTAATCGTCCGTATCCCAGAAAAACAACGCTTTACCGGCTTGTTGCAGCGATTTGAAAAAGCGCTGTTCGCAAGCGGTCAGCGCATTGAAGCCGATAAACGCATATTTTTCATAGCTGCCGGCGGACGCTTCTCCCCTGCGAATACGCTCCGTCGCTTCCCGCTGTATCATTCCGTCGTATCCCAGCGACTTATCGCGCAGGCGCGCCTTGAACGAGTCGTAAATCAGGTGCAGCACAGGCCATACGGCAGCAAAGTCAGCCTTCAGCGGAACGCTTTCGCCACCGTTGAAATCCTGCCAGAACACCCGTATCGCTTCCTTTTGCTCCTCCGACAGATAATCGAACAGTTGGTCTATTTCCCGGAGGTCTGAAATATTGCGGAACAAATCGCGCGGATTGACCAGATGCTTGTCAATGTCGTCAAAATCGTCAAGCAGCATCTCTCCCCAGAAATAGAAGTCGTCGAACCCTTCGGCGGTAGGCTTGTGTTCCCTGTATGCCAGATAGAGGTCGAACACCATGCCGAGGCGGTCGGCGGAAGTCCATCCCGTGATCTCTTCCATGAGCGACCGTATGGAACGGAACGTCGGAGACCACACAGGCCGATCCGACAACTGTGCAAGATATTTTTTGAAAAACAGGCCTGCCCTGATGTTCGGAAACACGATGCAGAAATGCTGCAACTCCCTCCCATACGCGCGATGCAGGTATTCAGCCGTTTGCTGGAGAAATCCGGTCATACTTCCATGAAAATATATTTCCTGCAAAAGTAATGTTTTTTAATCAATTTGACGCACCTATACCGGTTTTGGGCATATTTACCTCCGGTGAAGGTTTCGCCGTCCAAACTGTCGCATGTATATTCCTGCGGGACAGCACGGCAAACAAACGCCCGTGCCGCTGTAGAGACGCGATGCATCGCGTCTCTACAATCATACGTACCGTTTCGGCAGTCTATACGCAAATCCTGACAGGGTTCGCTAAACGCAGACAGGGGGGCATGCCCCCCCTGTTAGCCGTACAGACGTTGCATGCAACGTCTCTACAATCATACGTACCATACCGGTATCCACGGGTTGCGCTGCGCTCCCTTCGCTCGCGGCACAATTTCCATTGCTTGCCCGCCGGCTAATTTGAACTGCAGGCAAGACGGAAGCCCAGATCGTCGTAGCGAGCGTCGGGCGTGGCGCCGCCGCGGTTGGACACGCGGCAACCCCTCGCGACGTCGCCCCAGCCGCCGCCGCGGATCACGCGGCCGAGGCCTGTAGAGGGTCCTGCAGGATCGGTTTGCGCGTCGGCGGTATAGTAAGTGGAACCGTACCAGTCGCTGCACCACTCCCACACGTTACCGGTCATGTCGTAAATGCCCAGTTCATTGGCTGCTTTCGTGCCTGCAGGGTGAGAATACGGCGTTGTCGATGTTTTATACCCGCTATTT
>JAISRX010000041.1 GCA_031273395.1 Bacteroidales bacterium
CATCGGTAAAGGAAGCGGAAATGGGGGAAGTCGTGCCGGACGCATGACGGTCTTCGTTTCCGTGGCGAACCATCAATAAAACATCACAACATGTTATTTTATTCGGAAGGATCAAAAGACGGGACATTCCTGCAGGAAGAGTTAAGGGCAGCCCTTCGGGGAATTTTTGCACAACTCGGCGTTCGCAAAAAGGTGCTGGCGCTGCCGCCCGATTTTACGCGGGTACATTCCTTTGCGGGACTTATTACCGAGATGGCGTGGGAGTATTACGGGGATGCGCTCACGGATGTGCTTCCCGCGCTGGGGACGCATGCGGCAATGACCGGCGAGGAAACGTCGCGGATGTTCGGGCGCGTGCCGAAAGAACTGTTTCGGACACACGACTGGCGCAACGACGTGGTCACCCTCGGAACGGTGCCTGCGGAATACATCCGGCAGGTGTCCGAAGGGAAGCTGGACTATCCCTGGCCCGCGCAGGTCAACCGGCTGCTGGCGGAAGGGGGACACGACCTCATTCTTTCGATCGGGCAGGTGGTGCCGCACGAGGTTATCGGGATGGCAAACTACAACAAAAATATTTTTGTGGGAACAGGCGGCGCCGAAGGGATCAACAAAAGCCATTTTATCGGAGCGGTGTACGGGATGGAGCGCATCATGGGACGCGCAGAGTCGCCCGTGCGCAGCGTGCTGAACTATGCCTCGGAGCATTTCGCGGGAGGACTGCCGGTGGTGTACATCCAAACGGTGGTGAGCAAGGACGCCGGCGGGAAGTTGCAGATCCGCGGACTGTTTGCCGGCGACGACTTCGAATGTTTCCGCCGCGCCTCCGCCCTTGCGCTGCAAACCAACTTCCAAATGGTGGAAAAACCGATACGGAAGGCGGTAGTGTGGCTCGATCCGGAAGAATTTAAAAGCACGTGGCTCGGCAACAAGAGCATTTACCGCACGCGGATGGCGCTTGCCGACGGCGCGGAACTGATAGTGCTGGCACCCGGCTTGAAGGAGTTCGGCGAAGACCGGGAAATCGACCGCCTCATCCGCCGCTACGGATATGCCGGCACGCCGCGCATCCTCGAAGCGGTGGAACGGAACGAAGACCTGCGCAACAATCTCGGCGCGGCTGCCCATTTGATACACGGCTCCAGCGAAGGGCGCTTCACCGTCACCTACGCGCCGGCGCGCCTCTCCCGCGCGGAAATCGAAGGCGTGCATTTCCGCTACGCCCCGCTCGACGAGATGCTGCAACGCTACCCCCCGCAAACCCTCGCCGACGGCTTCAACACCCTGCCCGACGGCGAAGAAGTGTTCTTTATTTCCAATCCGGCGCTGGGACTCTGGGCGCATCCCGACAGGTTCCAATAGCCCCGCAAACCGTTCATACACCCATATCCCCCGAAACAGATGAATACCGCCGTTCGCGTTTTTTACCGTACATGCAGCCTGTTGCTCCGCCCGGACGAGCAATGGACGGCGATTGCCGCGGAGCGTCGCGACCGGAAGGACGTGTTCATGCACTTCGTCCTCCCGATGCTCTGCCTGATTGCCGTTTGCGTGATCGTCGGCTCCGTGCTGTACATCTCGCGGGAGGTTTTTTCGCCCGGCTTTGTCCTTCGCAGGATCTTGCTGTCGGGATGCCTGTTGAGTGCGGGATTGTACCTGTCCGCCTTTCTGATCGACGTGCTGCTTCTTCGCCCGCGCGCTTCCGCTCTGCACGAGGTGTTTGCCCTGACGGCTTATTCCTCCGCGGCGGCATACGTGGTGATTGCCGTAGTGTCGCTGTTCCCCTTTTTCGACGAACTGCTGGTGTTGGCGCTGTATTCCGGCTACCTCTACCGGCGGGGCGTTCCCTTCATGCTGGACGTTCCGGCGGGAAAACAGTCCGTTTTCGCCGCCCTGTCGCTTCTCATTGCCGCAGCGGTGCATTTGCCGCTGTTTTATTTCCTCGACCGCATGCTGGATGCGGTCTTTTAACATTCATGTCAAAAATGATTTACCCGAAACATCATGCAGGCTTATCTTGATTTATTGTCCCACGTTCTTGCAAACGGGGTGCGGAAAGACGACCGCACCGGCACCGGCACGCTTAGCGTTTTCGGCTACCAGATGCGCTTCGACCTCTCCAAAGGCTTCCCCCTGCTCACCACCAAGAAACTGCACACCCGCTCCATCATCCACGAACTGCTGTGGTTCCTGCAAGGCAGCACCAACGTGGCGTACCTCCGCGAGAACAAGGTGCGCATCTGGGACGAATGGGCGGACGAAAACGGCGAACTCGGACCGGTGTACGGCTACCAGTGGCGCTCGTGGCTGACGTCCGACCACCGGCGCATCGACCAGATCAGCGAAGTGATACGCTCCATCATCAACAACCCCGATTCGCGGCGGCACATTGTCTCCGCATGGAACCCGGGCGACGTCGACAAGATGGCTTTGCCGCCCTGCCACGTGCTGTTCCAGTTCTACGTTGCGGAGGGAAAACTGTCCTGCCAGCTGTATCAGCGAAGTTGCGACATCTTTCTGGGCGTCCCCTTCAATATAGCCTCCTACGCCCTGCTGACCGAGATGATAGCGAAGGTAACCGGGCTGCAGACGGGCGACTTTGTCCACACGCTGGGCGACGCCCACATCTACCTGAACCATGTGGAACAGGTGAAGCTGCAACTGACGCGCACGCCGCGCCCGTTGCCCGTGCTGCAACTCAATCCCGCCGTCCGGTCGGTGTTCGACTTCCGCTTCGACGACATCCTGATTGAAGGATACGATCCACACCCGCACATCAGGGGGGACATTGCCGTGTAGCGGGGCGAAACGCCCCCCGACGGGGGATTTTGCCCCGCACGTTGCGGCGGCGCGCACGTCAAACGCCGCCCGCCCCGCGAAACGTCGCGGAAAACAGCCGCCATGTAAAAAAAAATATTGCCGCGGCGCTATTTTTCTTCCCGCGATGTTTGTTTTCAAAAAAAAATAACTATCTTTACCGCTGCTTAAAGCAGGGACCCGTAGCTTAATTGGATAGAGCATCTGACTACGGATCAGAAGATTGGGGATTCGAGTTCCTCCGGGTTCACTCAGGTAATTCAAAGCATCGCAAACGGAAACGCAATGCTTTGTTTTTTTTTATTTGTCCCTGAATGTTTCGCGGAAGGCGCGGAGGAGCGCGGAAACGTCCCCGCATCCGTTTTGCGGACGCGCCGCCCGAAATAATATTTAACCGGAACGTGCAACTTTCAAAATTATCATGTAATTTTGTGCGTTTAAAATTTCAACAATGAACGATCCATACATTACGCGAGGATGCTTCCACCTGCCGTCGGAAAACCCGGAGGAGGATACCTGCCGGCGCCGTCACTACTGTTGCGGACGCAACAAGCTGGACGTGTACAACTGGCTGGAGGACATTCCCGGCGAAGCAACGGTAAGAAACATGGTGGAAGTCCGCTTCAAAAATACGCGCAAGGGCTATTACATCAATCAGGACAACCTGCCCCTGACGAAAGGGGACGTGGTGGCGGTGGAAGCCTCTCCGGGACACGACGTGGGGGTGGTTTCGCTCATCGGGAGCGTGGCACTCTTCCAGATGAGGCGCAAGGGAATATCGACAGGCGGACTGAAAAAAATATACCGGAAAGCCCGAACCGGCGACATCGAAAAATGGTACCAGGCAATAGAAAAGGAACAGGAAACCATGCAAACCGCGCGAAGGATAGCCTTCGACATGAGGTTCCCGATGAAAATCAGCGATGCGGAATATCAGGGCGACAAAACCAGGGTCACCTTTTACTATCTCTCGGAAGAGCGCATCGATTTCAGGCAACTGATCAAGGAGTATGCCGATCATTTCAAGGTGCGCATCGAAATGAAGCAGATCGGCTCGCGGCAGGAAGCAGGCAAGGTGGGCGGAATAGGCACCTGCGGGAGGGAACTCTGCTGCACCAAATGGATGGCGTCCTTTGTGTCGGTGTCCACCAACGCCGCCCGCTACCAGGAGGTGACCCTCAACCCCCAGAAGCTCGCCGGGCAGTGCGGAAAGCTGAAGTGCTGCCTGAACTTTGAAATGAAATGCTACGCCGACATGTTGCAGGACTTCCCCAACGTAGCCGTGCCGCTGGAAACCGAGCGCGGGAAAATATACCACACCAAAACCGACATTTTCAGGCGCATCATCTGGTACACCTTCGACAGAGGCAACGAGGAAGCCGCGCTGATTCCGCTGGACGTGGACGCGGTGAAGAAAATAATGGAACTCAACAGGCAGGGCATTAAAGCGAAGGAACTGACCGTCAACGAGCGCGAGCCGGACAAAAAAACCGACGAGAACTACCGGAATGCCGTGGGAGAGGACAGCATCAGCCGCTTTGAAGAAAAACGGCGGAAGAAGAAAAAGAAAAGCGGTCGCGGCAAAGGTCGTCCGGAAGGCGGCGCGGCAGGCGAACAGCAGGCTGCCCCACGGCAGGAGGTCGCCGCCGCGGAAAAACAGCCGCAGCCCAAGCCATCCGCGCAGGCGGAGGAAGCCAAAACGAAAAGCCGAAACAGCCGACGTCGCCGAAGCCGAGGCGGGAGAGGCGGGAGAGGCGGCGACAGCAAACCCGCCAACCAGTAACACCGGAGGACAATGAAATACAAAATACTTATATCAGCCCTGCCCGTTATCCTTGCCGCATCGTGCGACTTCGGGAAGGTTTACGAGGACTGCGTCCGCCTGCCCGAAGAGGGATGGAAGCACACGGAAGTCGCGCGCTTCGAGGCGGCTATCGACGACACCGCCGCAGAGTGCAACATCTACGTCAACGTGCGCAACAACACCGACTACAAGTGGATGGAACTGTGGCTGTTTGTAAACACGAAATCCCCGTCGGGGAAACGGCAGCGCGACACCCTGAAAGTGATGATTACCGACGAGCGCGGAAAATGGCTGGGACACGGGCGCATCCGGAAATTCGGCAACAGCCTGCTCCTCGGCAGGAAAATACGCTTCCCGGAAACGGGCGTTTATACCTTCGATTATGAACACGGAATGAGGGACGATCCCCTGACGGGAATCGAGGATGTGGGGTTACGCATAGAACGATGCAAGCCATGAACGGGAAGTGGATCGACGCGATACGCGCGGCGCTGCTTGCCTCGCGCGAAAGGACAGAGAACAGGCTCAAGGGCAACCTGCTCACCTACGCCGCCTTCCTCCTGATTGCGGTGGCGATATGGTACCTGAACGCCCTGAGCAAGGACTACACTGCCGACCTGAAATTCTCCGTGCGCTTCGTCAACCTGCCCACCGACAGGATACTGGTGCGGGCGCCGGAAGAACGCCTCACCCTGACCGTTTCCGCACAGGGCTTTACCCTGCTGAAATACCGCATGGGGCTGATCTTCCGCTCGCTCTCCATCGACGCCGACGCGCAGGCGCTCAAGCGCGACAGGCATACGCCCCCCGGCGAACACTTCATCCTTGCCTCGTCCGCCTTCGCGTCGGTGTCCGCACAGCTCGGAGCGGAAATCCGCCTGAGCGCAATTGCGCCCGACACCCTCAGGTTCGTTTTCAGCGAAATGGCGCGGAAGCGCGTCCCGGTGAAGGTGCGCGCCGAGTTCCGCTTTGAAAGGGAATTTCTTGCCACCGCCGGCATGACGGTGGAGCCGGAAATGATCACCGTGTCCGGTCCCCGCTCCATTGTGGACACCCTCAGCTGCGTCTATTCCGTGGAAAAACGCTTCGGCAAACTCAAAGACCGCCTGCAGGCGAGCCTCCCACTGCAACCCGTCGAAAAACTCGCCTATTCGGTAAGCGAGGTAAAGATAGACCTCCCCGTGGAGCGGCACACCGAAGCCACGATGACCGTGCCGGTGGAAGCCCTCAACCTGCCTGCCGGCTACGCCATGAAAACCTTCCCCGCCGCCGCCACCGTCACCTGCATGGTGCCCATCAACCGCTTCGACGCGCTGAAGCCGCGCCTTTTCCGCGTGACGGTGGACTACGCCCTCATCAAAAGCGCCGGCGACGGCTCCTCGAAGGCGAAACTGACCGTGACGCGCGCCCCCGAATACGTGTCGGACGTGCGCGTGCACCCGCACAGCGTGGATTTTGTCATCGAAAGGTAATGCTCAGGGTAGGGATCACCGGAGGGATAGGCAGCGGGAAGACCACCGTCTGCAAAGTGTTCGAACTGCTCGGCGTCCCTGTGTATTACGCCGACGAAAGGGCGAAACGGCTGATGGACGACGACCCCGACCTGAAAGAAAAGCTAAACGAATATTTCGGCAGCCGCATTTACTGCCCCGACGGGCGCCTGAACCGGCGGCTGCTCGCCGAAATCATCTTCGCCAGCCCCGCCGCGCTGCGGAAGGTCAACGGCTGGGTGCATCCCGCCGTCGAGCGCGACTTCCTCCAGTGGTGCAGCCGGCAGGAAACCTCCTGCGTCATGGAAGAATCCGCCATACTCTTCGAGAGCCGTGCCGCGCAGCGGTTCGACAAAATCATCCTCGTCGCCGCACCCTGCCGGCTGCGCATCCGCCGCGTGTGCAGCCGCGACGGAGCCGGCGAGGAGGCAGTCCGGCAGCGCATCCACCGCCAGTGGAGCGACCGGCGGAAAATCCCCCTCGCCGATTTCGTCATCCGCAATGACCACCGCCAGCCCCTCCTGCCGCAAATCATCGAGATACACCGCCGGTTGTCAGTTCTATCACCGTAATTTCCGGCGGCATCCCCACCCTTCCGGGGAAGCCGATCACCCCAAGCCCGCTGTTTACGTACAGGTAGCGCCCGCCCGCCCCGTACAGCCCGAAGCCGTAGCGGTAAAACAGTTGCGCCGGGCTGTAGCGCCGCCCGTCGATTTTCACCCCCGCCTGCATCCCGTGGATATGACCGGAAAGCGTCAGCGCAATATCCTCCCTGTCCTTCACGCGGAAATCCCAGTACGACGGGTCATGCGTCAGCAGTATCCTGAACGGCGCGTCCCGCGCGGCGGCAAGCGTCGCCGGAAGGTTCGCCCGCCGCGGGTCGCGCTCTCGCCCCCCCCAGTTTTCCGTCCCCGAAAGGGCAATCCGGTTTGCCGAATCCCTCTCGATCACCACCGAACGGTTCTTCAGCAAATCGAACCCCATCAGGGCGATGTTCCGCTCCAGCGCCTCCTGATTCGCCTGCCGGTCAGCCGGGCTGCGCCAGTCGGCATAACCGCCATAGTCGTGGTTGCCGCAGATCGCATACTTCCCCGCCGGAGCCTCCAGCCGCGCAAACAGCGGCGCAAGCGGCGCGAGTTCCTCCGCAAAGTTGTTCACAAAATCGCCGGTGAACACAATCACGTCCGCCTGCTGCCGGTTGATCGCCTCCACCGTTTTTTGCCAGCGGCGCTCGAAGCCGAAGGAACTTCCCGCGTGCAGGTCGGAAATCTGCACGATGCGGAAGCCGTTGAACTTTTCCGGCAGCGCGGGGAAGGCAATCTTCACCTGCGTCACCGTGCAGTCGAAACGTCCGAAGAAGATACCCCACAGCAGCAGCACGTCCAGCGCCGCCCCCGCCAGAAGACCCAGCCTGGCGCGAACGTGCCGCATGGGCTTGTACGGGAAATACTGTTGCCTGCGCCGTTTCTTCCGCTTTGCCGAAATCATTGTTTCGGGAATCAGCGCCAGCGCGAAAAGTATCTTTGGAAGGTAAAGCAGCGCCACCAGCGCGAACAGGTAATAATACGCCGAGGTGAGCCGGTAGTCCCACGCCTGCCTTTCAAAAACCGCTCCCGCCGTCATCGCGGCAAGCAGCAGCGCCGACTGCGCCGCAAGGAACACGGCTATTCCCCGTACATGGCGCGTCCCGAAACGCGGGAAAACAAACATGACGCCGCGAAACGCGGCTACATCCAGCAGAACGCCGGCTACCGAAGCTATGATGAAAAACATGACGGGGGAATTGAAAATGAAAAATGGAAAATGGAAAATGCCGCATGCGGGCAGCGCCGGTTCGGAGCCTTCGCCTCCCTGACCCTGACGGGGTTTTGTGCCTTGGCGGGACGGCAGGGGATATTTGACGGAAAAAAACGTTTCGTCGAAACATGAAATAAAAGCTTCGACAGGCTGTAGATACCTGCCGAAGCTGTCGGAAAAATGAAGACTAACAATAAAATGATGTCAAGAAGAGATAACAGATTCATGATCCCCGTTCCCTTTTTTCCCGCATTGGCGGCAATGCCGCCCTGCGGCGGTTTTCAATTCCTTATAATAATAAAGGTAACGGTTTTGCGTCCGTTGTATTTGCCCTTTCCGTGCATGGTACATTCCGCGTTGCCTACATTGACGTTGTTCCTGTAGGTGAGGTTGTAATCCCTGCCCAGTTCCAGCTTCACCGTTCCGTCGTGCTGGGTGACGAAGAACACTTCCGGCAGCGGCGTTATGGGGAAGCCCGTGTAGCTCTGCTGCGGGATGGGCGCCGGTTCCGCGGCGGCGATGCTGTACAGCGTGCGGTGGAACTCCGCGTTCAGCCGTTCTATTTCCGGGTTCAGCCCGTTGATGAAGTCCGCAAATTCCGGCGACATGTTCAGGGCAGCCCCCGCGTCGATGAGCTTCACCATCCGGTGATACACGTCCTCAATGCCGCGGCGTACATCCGGGAAGGTGAAGGAGGGCTTTTTCAGCGAGTGGACGTCGCGCATGGCAAGCAGCCGCTCAAATTCCGCGAAGGCGGCTTTCAGCTCGTCGAGCCGCTCGGTAAGCCCCAGCAGCATCACGTCGGGCAGATAGTCCCCGTCAAACTGCGCAAATATGGCGCGCATGTCGCCCTCCTGCTGCTCGTAGGGTTTTTTGTACACATACCCGTAGTGCTTCAGCATGATGCCCACCCGTCGCGCCGCCTCCGCCACGTTGGGCGCCGTGCTGTACTCCTGGGCTTTTACCTGCACGCCCAGCCCCACCAGCGCGTGGTCCATCTCCCTGTCCGCTTCGGCGATCTGCGCGGTCAGTTCGCTTTTCCTGACCCACTCCATCAGCGTAAATTCCTTGCCGAACCATTCGTTGAACTGCATCGGCAGGTCGCCCAGCGCCATGACGATGGAAGGCGTCGCTGCGTCAAGCTGCCGCTTCACCTGCGAAACAAAATTAAAATGCGCTGCGTTGGGCAGCGACTTGAACGTAAGCGCTATAAACTGATTCATATCATATAGAGTTTAAAAATAAGACGCAAAGATAAAATGTGCAAATGAGAAATCCAACGTTTTTTTTATTTTTTTTTGAATTTTTTTTGGCGTCGTCCCCGTCTCCCCCGTCGCATCGGATTTTTCGCCGTCAGCGCCCCCCTCGAAACGTTGCGCCGCGCCGTATTCATCACCCCCTCCCCCCGTATCTTTTTTCCTCCCGCGCCTTTTGCAAAACAGTTTCCCCGTATCTTTTTTCCTCCGGCGCCTTTCGCAAAACCATCCCCCTGTGTCATTTTTTCTCCCGCAACATGGGAAATAAGATTCCCCAATGTCTTTTTTTCTCCCGCAACATGGGAAATAAGATTCCCCTATG
>JAISRX010000093.1 GCA_031273395.1 Bacteroidales bacterium
CATGAAAAAACATCACATGGTCAGCAATACGCCGAAGAATATCAGCAAACCGACGGACGTCAGCGTGAAGATGAACTGTGCGTTGTGGCTCATGCGAAACCGTACTCCGAACGATTCCACACACCCTGTGACGATGGCGGACAGCGTTTGAATGGCAAAGAAAACCGGTATCAGCAAGTAATATGGTAACGAATGATCCATAAAAAAATTGGCAATCAGTGCGCCGTAAACGGCAAATTTCAGTGTTCCGGCATATAAAATCAAACCAAGGTCAAATCCGCTGTTGTCCAGAATCATCACTTCGTGAATCATGGTCAGTTCGAGGTGCGTTTTGGGATCGTCCACCGGCATGCGGCTGTTTTCCACCGACACAAGGAGCAACAGCACAAACCCCGCCAGAACAGCCAAAGCATACGACGCCGGTCCTGAAAAATGAAACGACGAATAAATCTCGTAAAACGACGTATGACCGGTAAGCAGGGCAAAGGAGCCTGTCAGGATAAAGAAGGCAGGTTCCGCCAGAAGGGAAAACAATGCTTCGCGGCTTGCCCCCATTCCTTCAAAACTGCTTCCCGTGTCCAGCGCCATCAGGATCATGAAAAATTTACCGACCGCCAGCAAACAGGCAAACATCACAAAGTCGCCGTCGAATGAGAGCAACCCCTTGCTCCTTCCGAAAGGCACCAGAAACGCGGCAAACAGTACGGATGAGAAATATACTGTCGGCGCCAGCCGGAAAATCGGCGTGGTGGTACGGCTATATACCGTTCCTTTCCCGAACAGCCGCAGATAATCGTACACCGGTTGCAGGATGCCGGGTCCTTTACGTCCGGAAAAGAAACTCTTTATCCGCACGATAACTCCTGAAAAATACAGGCTTGCAATGAAAATAAGAATTAAACTTAACAATTTCTTAAAAGATGATGATCCGGCGCAAAAATATACATACCGGCGGTATTTACAAAATTCCATGTCGTTATTCCATGTACAACGCATTAAAAATTCATCGAAAACATCTGTTGCAGGGGGCGGAAATCATGCCTGAAAGCATGATTTTCCCGGGTAGAAAAGATCGTTGGTGTCCGGCAGAGTAAAAAGAGGTTTGATTTTAGGAACGCGAAATAAAAAACATATCACCGTCTGTTATTTGCTCTTTGTGAACTTTGCACCTTCCTTTGCGCCCTTTGCGTTAAAAATTCAAACACAAAGAACGCTATACTGTATTTGGTTGAGTTTTTCGTACCCCGCACTGCGCTTCGCTTGTACGGGGTTATCAAGAGGCAACCCCTGTCGGGGTTGTGCACAGCCCTGCATAGACTCAAAACGCCGCAGGCGTTACCCTTTGATAACCCCGTATGAAATGCGGGGTACGACAGGCTAAAAACCACAAGACTATAACCGAGTGCAGTATAAATGGTAATATACAGGCAGAACAGACACCCGCCCCTGCGGGATTTGCAGGATCGGAAGTATATCTCTTCCGGAGGTTGCGCTTCGCTCCATCTCCGGTGATGCACATTTCGCCCTTGCAGGGCTGCGCGCCAATCCTGTCAGGGTTACGGGTATCACCGCGACCGCAGGAGCAGGTTTTACGCTACCCTCAATGAAACCGACCGTAGTGGCGGGTGCAAGACCGCCTCTACGCCCGCGAACCCTGACAGGGACTTTTTGCGGAGTTGCGGCTATTCGAATAATTTAGCCGGTTTTATTTATTTTTCCGGATGGAGTTGTCTATCTTTGCGGTGATTTTCACCAAATTTATTACGAAAAATATGCGTCCTTATCCGTCAAAGTCCGTCCCCGCATCCGGCAGGCGCAAGCCGGAGTGGTTGAAAGTACGGTTGCCTCAGGGCGGTTTGTCATTGCAGGTGAGCAGCGTTGTTCGCCGTCACCGGCTGCACACTATCTGCAGCAGCGGTTTGTGTCCCAATCAGGGCGAATGTTGGTCGTGCGGCACCGCCACCTTCCTGATATGCGGCGATACCTGTACCCGCGCCTGCCGATTCTGTCACGTCAAGACCGGGCGTCCGCTGCCGCCGGATGCGCAGGAACCCGCCAACATCGCCCGTTCCGTGCAGTTGCTGCAACTGCGTCATGTTGTGATCACCTCGGTTGACCGCGACGATCTGGAGGACTTCGGCGCCGCGCACTGGGCGTCGGTGATCAACGCCGTGAAAGCTGCCAATCCGGGAACGACCATGGAAACGCTGATCCCCGACTTTCAGGGACGCAGGGATTTGATCGACATGATCATCCAAGCCCGTCCGGAAGTCATCTCCCACAATCTGGAAACGGTGCGGCGTCTGTCGGGAAGCGTTCGCAGCCGGCGGGCAAGCTACGAGACGTCGCTGGGGGTCATCGGGCAGGTTGCCGCTTCCGGCGTCACGGCAAAATCGGGGATCATGCTGGGGCTGGGCGAAACGCACGAAGAGGTGATCGAAACGATGGACGATCTCCGGAAAGCGGGTTGCGGGGTGATGACCATCGGTCAGTACCTTCAGCCGTCGAAACGCAACATGGAGGTGACGGAATATGTTCATCCGGACGTCTTTGAAGCCTATCGCCGCACGGGTATGGAAAAGGGATTTGCGCACATGGAAAGCAGCCCGCTGACGCGGTCGAGTTATCACGCGGAACGGCATGCGGGCTGACATGAGGACGATGGCATGGACAGACCTGCAAACGCTGGACTACAGGACAGCGTGGCGGCATCAGGAATACCTGCTGGAAAGGCTGGCGGGGGAAAAGCCGGCGGGGGACAGCCATGCGGGTTACCTGCTGCTGACGGAGCATCCGCACGTATATACGCTGGGAAAGAACGGCAAGCAGGAGAACATGCTGCTGGACGCAATTCAGCTGCGGGCAAGGGAAGCCGAACTGATACGGGTGGACAGGGGCGGCGACATTACCTATCACGGTCCCGGGCAGTTGGTGGCGTACCCCGTTGTACGGCTGGACGTGATGGAAACGGGCATCAGGGAATACATACGCAGGATGGAAGAAGTGGTTATCCGCTGCATCGGCGCGTATGGCTTGAAAGGCGACCGCATGGAGGGGGCAACCGGCGTGTGGCTGGATGCGCAGGCTCCCTCCGCCCGCAAGATATGCGCCATCGGGGTGCGGTGTTCGCGCTCGGTCACCATGCACGGCTTCGCGCTGAACGTAAATACCGACCTGAGCTATTTCAACCACATCCACCCGTGCGGTTTTGCCGACAAGGGCGTGACTTCGCTGGAAAGGGAGATCGGAAAGAAGGCAGGCATGGATGAAGTGAAGCAGCTTGTCCTGTTGCATTTCGGAGAAATTTTCGGGACAGAGTTGACGAAAGACGACGGCATCATTGAAAAACCGATAATTTAGTGTATTTTTGCCGCAAAAGAATTGGAATGTCCATCATCGAAGGCAGAGTATTGCGATTGCTTACGGCATTGTTGCTGCCATCCGTATGCGTTGCGCAAACGGATGATGCATCTGCTTGGTTTGAACAGCCGGAATATCAGACGGCAGTGCGGTATGCGCTTCTTTTTCACATGCAGGTGGATTCGCTTCAGCGGCTGATTGAGGAAAACAGCGCGCTGTTGCTCACGGCGGCGGAGCAGGAGAAAGCCTCCATCCGCACCGCCATTCGCAATGACAACGCACTGGCTGCCGTCCTGCGGCGAGAGGCGGAAGAATGGTTTTCAAAGGCGAACCGTTACGTGACGGCAAACCGGCAGGAGGTGACGATCCGGCAAAAAGACGACTATCCCGAATCGGACGACGAACACCCCGCCTCTACCCTGCTGACCAAGACGCCCGACAACACGGCGCCGGAATTTAAAATTCTGGCTTACTGCCCGTATTCGCCAAAAAACCCGATCCCCATCGACCCGCCGCTGCCCGGAGGGGTGATCTACAAAATACAGCTGGGGGCATTCGGCAAACCCGTTGCGGTGAACGTGTTCAGGGGATTAAGTCCGGTATCGGGCGAAAAACTGCCTTCCGGGATCATCAAGTACTATGTGGGACTGTTCCGTGCGCACGCCGAAGCGGAAAATGCACTGCGCGAAGTAAAGAAATACGGCTATGGGGATGCGTTCATCGTGGCGTTCTACAACCGGAAGAGCATCATCACCACCCGCGCGCAGGAACTGGAAAAAATAGCCAACAAATAAAATCGTAACGCTTATGGTATTTTTGATTGTCGTACTGATCATTGCCGTTTCCTTCGCGGGACTTGGCACGGGTATATGGATCAGGGGAAAATTTCCGGAAACGCACGTGGAAAACAATCCCGACATGAAAAAGCTGGGGATCACCTGCGCCAAAAACGACACCTTCCTGTGCGACGAAAAGAAACGCGACACGGCATGCGGCACCTCATGCGAAGGATGTGTCCTTTTCCGCCGGGAGCGGGAAGACAAATGAGAGCGCATGCACATTGCCCTGTGCGACTTTGCGTCCATTTTTAAACAGGGTTCGCCCGTCAGGGGTTATCCGCCGGATATGTCACTCCCGACTGTTTTCGTATCTCGTCCATGATTTCCATGGTGATCAGGGAGTTTTCCCAACTGTTGACCGGCGACTCTCCTCTCCCCGACTGCACGGCGTCGATAAATTCCTTTATTTCGTAATAATATTCGTCCCTGTCGGCGGGACAGGTCAGGTTTTCCATCCGTCCGTCGCGGCAGCGGAGGGTGACCTTCCCGATGAGGTTGATGCGGTCCAGCGTTATGGTTCCTTCTTCGCCCTGTATCTCCGTGGGCAGCGATGAATCGGCTATCTTGGAGTACATCGTCACGGCGTCCATTCCGGGATACGTGAACAGGGCGACGCCTTCGCCGTCCACGCCCGACGACAGCCTGTAGCCCGTCGCCTTGACGCTTTGCGGACGTCCGAACAGCACCACCATCGGATAAATCGTGTAAACGCCGATGTCCGGCAACGCTCCGTTGGAAAGCTCCGGACGGAAGGCGTTCAGCACAACGCCCTCCCGAAACCTGTCGTAACGCGACGAGTACTGGCAGTAGCAGGAAAAATAGCGGCGCACCGCACCGATTTTGTTCAGCGCCTCCCGCGCCTTCGCGAAATTGGGCGTAAGGGTGGGCTTCATGGCTTCCATCAGCGTGACGCGACGTTTCCGTGCAACGCCGATCATCTCGCGGGCTTCGCGGGAATTGGACGCGAATGCCTTTTCGCACAGCACATGCTTGCCGCGCTCCATGAAGAGCATACTCTGTGCGGCATGAAAGGCATTGGGAGAAGCGATATACACCGCGTCGATCAGCGGACTTGCCGCCATCTCCTCCAGAGAGGTGAACGTGTGGGGAATGTCGTGCCGTGCGGCAAAAGCGTCGGCGGTTTCCTGAGTGCGCGAATAAACCGCCACAGGCGCAAACCGCCCGTCCTGCCGACCTCCGGCAATGACCCAATCGGAAATAAAATTGGTGCCGACCACACCGAAACGCAAACGAAACGCCATATATAAACAGTTTGAAAAATGACAGTGATGATTTACGGGTACAAAAATACGGATTTATTCGATATAATTCCGTACCTTTGCGCAAAATTCATAGATATGGAAACCACACGTCAACAAAAGGTAGCACGACAGATACAGAAGGATTTAAGCGAAATCATCCGCTATTGGGAGAACGACCTGACCCGGGGTAAAATGATCACCGTTACGGTGGTGCGCGTCAGTCCCGATCTGAGTTTTGCCAAAGCCTATCTCAGCGTATTTCCGTCGGACGGGGCAGACAAATTTTTGAAACATCTCCGGCTCCACGCCGGACATATCCGCCACGAACTGGGCAAAAAGGTGCGTCATCAGTTGCGGATTGTCCCCGAACTGGCTTTCTTCATTGACGACAGCATGGACTATGCCGAACATATCGACCACCTTTTAAAAAGCGAATAGCGGATCATGCGGTACGACAAGGTCAAACAGACGCTGGGCAATGTGTTCAACCGTCATCCCTTTCTCAGGAAATGTTTTTACTTCATGCTGGACGTCCTGCTGTTGCGGGCGTGGCACATCAAAAGGGAACTTCGCAGGCAAAAAAAACGCCTGCCCGCCAACGCTTCCCTGCTCGACGCCGGAGCGGGCTTCGGACAATATACTTACTACATGTCGCAACTGGGACGGCAATGGCAGATCAAAGGCGTGGACGTGAAGAGCGAACAGGTGAACGACTGCAATCGTTTTTTCGCCCGGATCAACCGCCGCCACCGCGTCCGCTTTGAAACAGCCGACCTGACCGCGTTCGCCGACCCCGACGTTTATCATCTGGCGCTTGCAGTGGACGTAATGGAACATATCGAGAATGATATTGCCGTATTCATCAATATATACCATTCACTCAGGAAGGGCGGCCTTTTGCTGATTTCCACCCCTTCGGACAAAGGAGGATCGGACGCTCACGGAAACCACGGCTCGTTTGTGGATGAACATGTTCGCGACGGTTACAATATCAACGAAATTCAGGAGAAACTGCGACAGGTAGGTTTCTCGCACACCGAAGCAAAATACACCTACGGTGCGCCCGGACACCTCTCATGGCTACTGTCCATGAAGTTCCCCCTGATGATGCTGAATATTTCCAAACTGTTTTTCGTTCTTTTGCCGTTCTATTACCTTCCGGTTCTTCCGTTTTGCCTCCTGCTGAACCTGTGGGACGTACACGCCTCTCACCGCACGGGAACGGGACTGACAGTGAAAGCCATCAAGTAATCGGCGCCGCTCGGGAACATCATCACCAAAAATCCCATTATGGCAGGAAGCAGGATATAAATCAACCACGAGGCAGGCAGGACAAGCGCTATGGACAGGAAGCCCAACGACGCCCCACCGATAAAATGCCGGAGGAACCAGCCGCTTTTCATTTTCCACACCATTTCTACAAACATTCCGGCGAACGATAATGCCCAAAGCCCTGTTAAAAACGGCAACAGCCGGACAGCAAACGGATATTCCGACCAGTGCCGCACGAAATCGGGATGGTAGCAGTTGAGCATCTTCAGGTCGCTTTGTCCGGCGGTCTCCCGATTGCGTTCCAGCACCGCCGTTTCAAAGTCGCGGTTATTGTGTTCCAGTTCGTCCGTCCATCCCTGCAAGTCTAATTGGGCGACTGCGCCGGCATATTTCCCCCTCAACTCCTGAATGAAATTGTGAATGGCGGAGGTTTCCTCGTTGAACGGACGCGCGGCGAGGTTGCCGTAGTGGGCAAACAGGGGTTCAAGCGTTTCGGCGGCTTGTCGGCGCAACGGGTCGTAGTGACGCGAGGCGGACTTCACGGATTCGCCTAATCCGAGAAAGGTGCGGTCGCGCACGCCGTCCAGCCGCACGATGACGGAAATATAGCCGCTTTTGGCGATTTTTTCCAGCGTCCCGTCCTCCTGCCCGCAGAAGGTAAGGAATACGGCGAACAGCCCCGTCAATATTCAGGCGCTGAGGCGAAGCCTGTTCCACAAAAGTTTTGAACTCGGTGAAGAAATTGAACCATTCTTCATTCCGCAAACGATTTAATTTAATTCTCCTGATTTTCATAAAGCATGATCATTATGGTGATGAATGAATTTTAACGGCTGACCGGAGGTGCCATCCGGTAGAGACGCGATGCATCGCCTCTCCGCAACAGCGGATGTACAATGGGCGAAACGGCGTTCGCAGCCATTTGGCGGCTCTGTCCTTCGGGCGAAGACGTCCGCAGGTCTGTTTGGGGCTTTCGCCCAAGGGGCGAAAGCGTCCACAGGTCTTTTTGGGGTTTTCGCCCCTTGGGCAAAAGCGTCCACAGCATTATTTGAAGGTTTCGCCCGTCGAAAACACCCTTCGCTATTGAGAGAGAGCAACAAAAAAGCCGCACATGTAAAAAACATGTAACGGCTGTATATATACTGCATTCGGTTGAGTTTTGAGTTTTCGTACCCCGCACTGCGCTTCGCTTGTACGGGGTTATCAAAAGGCAACCCCTGTCGGGGTTGAGCACAGCTCTGCATAGACGTAAAACGC
>JAISRX010000152.1 GCA_031273395.1 Bacteroidales bacterium
GGCAACCCCTGTCGGGGTTGTGCACAGCCCTGCATGGACGTAAAACGCCGCAGGCGTTACCCTTTGATAACCCCGTATGAAATGCGGGGCGGGGTACGACAGGCTAAAAAACACAAGACTATAACCGAGTGCAGTAGATACATTTATTGATGGACGCATCCTTAGTGTACCACCCTCCCCAAGTCGTTTTGAGCCTCGTACACTTAGGAGTTGTCGATAAATAAATGTATCATTTTTTGACATAAACGCTTCATCCGAGATTGTAATCTCACCCGTCGTGTACAGGGGATTCCCCTCCTCTGGAGGGGGCAGGGGGTGGTTCTCCTGATATACTTATTTAATGACAACGCCTTAGCCTGATTTTAAGGACTATTGTGTAGTTCGGGATTTTTATATACATTTGCGCCGTCATAAAAATAAAAATTGATGGATATTCTTATTAAAGCGGCACAATTCGTATTCAGTCTTTCCATTCTGATCGTAGCTCACGAAATGGGGCATTTTCTTTTTGCCAAACTGTTCAAAACCCGTGTTGAAAAATTTTATTTGTTTTTCGATCCGTGGTTTTCTCTTTTCAAATTGAAGAAAGGAGAAACGGAGTACGGCGTCGGCTGGCTGCCGTTGGGCGGCTACGTGAAAATTTCGGGCATGATTGACGAGTCGATGGATCGCGAACAAATGAAACAACCTCCCCAATCGTGGGAATTTCGTTCCAAACCGGCATGGCAAAGATTGCTCATCATGGTAGCCGGCGTGCTGGTGAATTTTGTGATGGCGCTGTTCATCTATTCCATGATCATGTATGTGTGGGGCAAGGAATACGTTCCCATGCAAAACGCCATATACGGATACCGGTTTTGCAACACAGCCCTGAGCAACGGCTTTCAAAACGGAGACAGGATTGTTGCAGTGGACGGGCAAACCTACGAAATGATACCGGACGCCTTCAATGCCATCATCATCGGGAATGCGCAGACCGTCACCGTTGAACGGGAAGGACAAACGATAGACGTCATGCTGCCCGTTGATTTTTCCGCCCGGTATTTGGAGGCAAACGAACGGGGATTTGCCTTCCTGAATTTCCCGTGGGTGGTTGACCGTACCGTCTCCGGCTCTCCGGCGGAAAAGGCAGGATTGCAGCAGGGCGACCGCATGACGGCAGTGAATGATACCCCCACGCCGCTGTTTGACACGTTTGCCGCAGAGATCAAAAAACATGCAGGACAACCCGTTCAAGTGACCATCCAACGCAACGGCGAAACACAAATCGTTTCCCTGAACGTTGCGCAGGACAGCACTATCGGCATATATATGCAAAGACCGGAAATCACCCTCAACGCCAATCATATACACTACAGTTTCCGGGAATCGTTCCCCGCCGGAATACGCTTTGGCGTGGATAAACTGACGACCTACGTAAAAAGTCTGGGGCTTCTCTTCAGCAAGGAAGGAGTAAAGCAGTTGGGCGGCTTTATTGCCATCGGCAATTTTTTCCCGGCTACGTGGGACTGGTTGTCCTTTTGGGAGTTGACCGCTTTTCTTTCCCTCATTCTCGCCTTTATGAACATCCTGCCCATTCCGGCGCTCGACGGCGGACACGTGCTGTTCATCCTCTTCGAAATCATCACCGGACGCAAACCCAGCGATAAATTTCTGGAAAATGCGCAAATTGCAGGGATGATCGTTTTGATAGGCTTGCTGTTGCTGGCAAACGGGAACGATGTTATCCGGTTATTTCAGAAATAGCTCATCAGCGGGCTTGCGGGGACTTGGGCATGGTCAATAAATAAAGGCGACAATATGATCGTCATGGGCAGTCTTTATATTTCAGGCAATAAAAAAGAGTAAATGATCCTTTTTACATGAAAAATTATCCGGATCGGTAAAAAAATATTTCTTTGAACGGTTATTTTAGTGTAACTTTGTAATTTCATTCCCGTATATACGGATATAATATAAAATTGGCAACATGAAACAGATTGTATGGATATGGACGTTTGCCCTGCTGACCGCAGGTACGGCAGAGGCTAAAGTAAGGAGAGTGAACAATGACAGCGGGATTCTTCCCGTATCGGGGTTGATCTATACCACGGTGACGGCGGCGGTCGGCGCGGCGGACGAAGGTGATACCATCCACATTGAAGGTTCGGTGACGCCCTATACGGGTGATGTGACGGTGGACAAGCGGCTGGTGATCATCGGACCCGGCTATTTTCTCTCTGCCACCCCGCAAACACAGTATCTCAAGCAGCCCGCACGGATAAATGCCAATATCACTTTTGCCGCAGGCAGCGAAAGTTCTACCCTTGCAGGCGTCGAACAGGTAACCGGAGCGTTGTCCACTTCGGCAATACTTGCCAATCCCGCTACCTATGCGGGAAACAGGGTCATCATTAATGCGGACACCATTAAAATCATCAATTGCCGCCTGTTTTACGTACAGATTGAAAATACTTATCCGCAAAGTCCGGCAAAGGCGCTGTACAACACATCCATACAGAAATGTTTCTTTTTGCCCGGAGTAGTGACGGTTACCGGAGCGAACACCGTAACCAACCTGAGCATCACCAACTGTTTTTTCAGGAACGACGACAACACAACCAACTTTCAACGTGTGGTCATTGACGGACGGGGCGCCTCCCAAACCGCCTATCCCCTTGCCAACGTGCGCATCAGCAACAACACCTTTTTCGGTAGTTTTCAGGTGTTCATACGCAATGCCTCCCTTGCCGGAAACGTTTTCTTTCAAGGCTCTACCGCTGACAACGGCAGCGGGTACAACAACGGAACGGCGCTGGTGGAAAACAGCGTTACCAACAATTACATGTCGAACGTGATGAACGTGGCGGTGGGCGGGATGACCAACGGCGCCAACGGCAACAAGATTATTACCGCCAACAGCGCCGAACTGTTGGGCAAATGGTTTTCGCGGGCAGGTTCCGATCCCTTTAAGGACATATTCTACACCTCGGCAACCAATACCGCCGACTGCCCCCTGCGCGGAGACGACCCCAGCAACGACACGGCGCAAAAGGGAATGTACGGCGGCGGAACGCCTTATGTGCCGTCCGGAATGTTTAAAATACCGTCGGTATATGATATTGTGATGGACAGCGAAGTGGGCGACCAGTTCGACATGACCATCCACGCAAGAGTACACTGAGAATAATTGAAAATTAAAAATGAATAATTAAAAATTTAAACCGATCATGATAAACCGTTTTTTATTTTTCGTTTGTATGCTGACGGCAGGCAGTCATGCCGTTTCGGCAACGATATGGCGGGTGAACAACAATCCCGGAGTTATTGACGGCGTGAATACTTTCAGCGCACTGGATGCGGCGGTGAGCGCCGCGGCAGCCGACGACACCATTTTCATAGAAGGGTCGGTAACGCCCTACAGCGCCGTGGTCACCGTGGACAAAACGCTGTACATACTGGGTCCGGGCTTCTACCTGCCGGTCAATGTGGAAACGCAGCACATCAAAAACTCCGCCAAAGTGGGCAGGATCGTCTTTGCGCCCGGAAGCCAGGGATCCGTGCTGGCGGGCGTGGAACAGATCAATCCGGGAACCTCCTTTGTGAATGCCGCAACAACGGCTTTTGCGGCTAACGTCACCGCATGGGGAACCGCAAACGCCGCCGTATTAGTGAACGACAGCAACATCCGCATCCTCAACAGCAGGCTGTACATGGTGGAAATCCAAAACGACCGCGACCTGAAAAATATTTTCATACAGAAATGCTGGTTCGGTCCGGGCGTGATCCGCACCACCGGCACAAGTCTGGTGGCGCAGCTGGTAGTCGGAAATAACTTCTTCCGCAACGAAACTGCCGCTCCCGCCACGGCAAATGCCGACAATCTCGACTTTGCCACCCCGTCCGGCTCCATCCTGCTCTCGGACAATGTTACGGCAAACATCAACAACAATACCTTTTACAGAGGGTTCAGGATCGTTGCCAAAAACAGCATCATTGCCAACAATGCGTTCTTTTTTACCGGCAATGCTTACGTCATCACGTCCACCACCAACGACTATCTTCGCAATCTTTTCACGAACCCCGTCGGCGGAATGACCAACGGCGACGCCGGATACAACCTGCAATACATTACCTCCAATCCGCTCGACTGGTTTTCCGGATCGGGCGGCAACGACCTGTATGACGCATATTTCCTTGCCAAAAGCGGCAGCCCGTCGCCCTTGAAATACGAGATCGGCGCCAACGAATACGAAAGAGGCATGTACGGCGGATTGTCGCCCTACATCTATTCCGGACTGACCTCCGTGCCGGCGGTGTACGAAATAGTGATGCCCGTCGAAGTCACCGGAACGGGCTTTGACGTAACCGTAAAAGTAAGAGCGCACTGATAATTGACAATGAAGAAGGTATTAACATATCGGCAAATATCGGTAGAAACCGGAAAGCGCTACCCCGACAGGGTTGCGGGGGATGTCCGTCGTCGTTGCCCGGGGTATGTTTTTACACAAGAGAAATATCCGGAGGATCAATCATGAAAAAGTTACCGATAGGCATACAGTCGTTTGAGAAGTTGCGAAGCAACGGTTATCTCTACGTGGACAAGACCAGGGAGATTCACCGGATGATCGACTCCGGCAAGATCTATTTCCTCTCCCGTCCGCGCAGGTTCGGAAAATCGCTGCTGGTAAGCACCCTGGACGAACTTTTCAGCGGCAACCAATCCCTGTTTGAAGGGCTGTACATCCACGACCGCTGGGACTGGACGCAGCCCCATCCGGTCATCCGGTTAGACTGGGGAGGAATGTCCTACCACACGCCGGAAGCATTGAGCCGTTCACTGGCTGATTTTGTAACAGCGAAAGCCGAATACGCCGGCATTACCCTTGAGGACACGGGACTTTCCGACAGATTTTTCGAACTGGTGGAAAAACTGCATTACCAAACCGGTCGCAAGGTGGTGCTGCTGGTGGACGAATACGACAAACCCATCACCGACCACTTGACCAACCCCGACGTGCTGTCGGCAAACGATACGAAACTCCACGATTTTTATCAGGTGTTCAAAGCGGCGGACGACCACCTGCAATTCGTCTTCCTGACGGGAATATCAAGATTTTCCGGCGTGTCCATATTTTCGGCGCTCAACCTGAATGATATCACCATGAACGACCGCTACGCTTCCATCTGCGGCTACACGCAGGAGGAACTGGAAAGTTATTTTCCGGAATACATGGATGAAGCAGGCAAACGGATGGACATGAGCCGTGGCGAACTGCTGGAAGACATCCGCCGCTGGTACAACGGCTATTCGTGGGACGGCGAAACATCGGTGTACAATCCCATTTCCATTTTACTGCTTTTTGACAAGTGCGTATTCGGCAATTACTGGTTCGATACCGGCACGCCCACCTTCCTGATCAGTCTGCTGCAAAAACGCAACGACCTGAAGCCGGTGCTGGAGCCTGTTTCGGTGAGCAGCAGCGCCCTCAGAGGCTTCGACCCGCTTCGCATCGGCGGAACATCCCTGCTCTTCCAGTCGGGCTACCTGACGGTGAAAAGCAGGCAACTCATCGGCGGACGACCGCAATACACGCTCGGCGTTCCGAACACGGAAGTGAACGAACCGTTGCTGAAGCACCTGCTGATTGCCTACAGCGGCTACCCGGCGGACAGGATGCCCCCCATCCGTTCCGCCATGCAGCAGCAGATCTCATCCGGCGACGCCTCCGGGCTGGAACGCAACCTGCGCATCCTGCTGGCGGACGTCCCCTGCCAGCTGCATGTGGAAAGCGAAGCCTACTACCACTCCATGCTGCTGGTATGGCTGAAAACGCTCGGCTTCGACATACAGGGCGAAATCTCCGTGAGCAACGGGCGCATCGACGCCGTGTGGCGACAGCCGGAACTCACCGTGATCACCGAAGTAAAATACCACCCCGAGAAAGACGCGGAAACCCTCCTCCACGAAGCGCTCGTGCAAATCCGCAACCGACGCTACGGCGAACCCTACCGCACCATAAAAGTGACCCTGCTCGCCGTTGCCTTTGCCGGAAAGGAAATAGCCTGCCGGATAGAAGAACCCGAAGTGGAAAAAAGAAAATATAGAAAACGGAAAATTGAAAATTAATCATCATCATCATAATTTTAAAAACATGAAAAAGTTTGTATTATATTTCTTCATTGCGGCGGGCTTGACAGCCACTGCCGACATCAACGCCAAAATATGGCGCGTGAACAACAACCCGGGTAAGAGTTGCGATTATACCACCCTCACCGCTGCCCTGCAGGATGCCCAACCCGGCGACGCGGGAGCAGTTAAGACAGGCGACACCATTCATATTGAAGGTTCGGTAACCGAATACGGAATGGACGGACAAACGGCAACCAAGTGCGATACGGTGAAAATAAAGCTGGTGATCATCGGTCCCGGATACCAGCTCACCGACAATTCCGAAACGCAGCACAATAAAGAGTCCGCCAAGGTACGTACCCTGCATATAGCGCACAGCGCGGCAGGCACTGTTATTGCAGGGCTTGAGCAAGTGGCGCCCACAGGAGGAACCAATTATTACGCCGCAGCGAAAACCGGACTACAAGCCGGATACTATGGTATGAATGCTACCGGCGTCAACACTTACGGCGGATGGGGAGACACACCCAGCTGCTTTAAATTGAGAATTGAAGCCGACAGCGTGGTTGTATCACATTGCAAGTTGTTTTATGTTGATATTTATAATGCAACTCATGCATTGACGAATATCACCATCACCAAATGTCTGTTTAACCCGGGTTTAATTGCGGCTGCCGCCGGGGTAGAGGAAGTGATCAATCTCATTATCTCCAATAATTTTTTCAAAAATTACTGGGACTGGGGGGTTAGTTATTGGCCAACTATAGCCAACTCAAATGCCGTCATTGATCTTCGAGGATCAACCAACTACACTTACACTACAAATAGTGCTACTATATGGGAACAGTGGGTTTTCCCCGTGATCAATCCAACCATTCAGAACAATACCTTTTATGCTTCCTTTTCTATTATAGCCAAAGGATGCCAATTGTACAACAACCTGTTTTTCCCAAAGCAGGCAGGAGATTATCGCAATTTCGGCTTATGGCAATATGCAGACAGACCGCATGTAACGAGGAACAACATTATCTTTAACGGTAGCTATTGGGGTTCTCCGTCTGCCGGAGGATACTATTATAACAACAATAATTATGGCGGCATGTTGCCGGGCGCGGATGGCAATATGTACAGCAACATTACGGAAACATCGTGGTTTGCCAGTTCCACCACTCTGCCCCTCAATGACAAGTCGTTTATCCTCGGCGCCAACTCCCCCGCCAAGGATGCCAGTGGCGACGACACGAAGCAGCGTGGCATGTACGGCGGCTTGGCTCCGTATGTTCTTTCGGGATTATACACGATACCTGCGGTTTGGGAGATCACCATCCCGAACTATCCCACGGGCGAGGTTCCCTCCACGGGCTTTGAAGTACGTGTACGTGTAAAATCGCATTAAGGAAATATTCCGGCAGCGGGCGCGTGATTGTCCGGAAAAATACTTACCTTTGCGGAAAACGGCAGCAGGATGAAAAAGTTACCGATAGGCATACAGTCGTTCAGGAATCTGCGGAATGAAGATTACCTTTACGTAGACAAGACGGAAGACGTCCTCCGGATGATCGATTCGGGCAGGGTCTATATCCTGTCGCGTCCGCGCCGTTTCGGAAAATCGCTGCTGGTAAGCACGCTCGACGAGCTGTTCAGCGGCAACCGCCCCCTGTTTGAAGGGCTGTACATCCACGACCGCTGGGACTGGACGCAGCCGTATCCGGTCATCCGGCTCGACTGGGGCAACGTCAATCACGCCACATCCGAAGAAATGGAGTACGACATGGCGGATGCTTTGGATGAAATGGCTCGGGACAGGCAGATAACACTTAACCGGAGGTACGCTGCCGGCAAGTTCGGCGAGTTGATCAGGCAACTGTACCGTCAAACCGGTCGTCAGGTAGTGGTGCTGGTGGACGAATACGACATGCCGATATTAGACGCTCTGGATAAATCGCCCGAAGAGATAAAAAAAATACGGGACTTTCTTAACACGTTTTACAAGGTATTGAAATCGTCGGATGACTGCCTCCGCTTCATCTTTTTGACGGGGATATCGAAGTTTTCCGGCGTGTCGATATTTTCGGCGCTCAACAACCCGCGCGACATCACCATGGATGGTCGCTACGCTTCGATATGCGGCTATACGCAGGAAGA
>JAISRX010000167.1 GCA_031273395.1 Bacteroidales bacterium
GGCAGGACGGTTTCATCCTGCCTTTCAGGCAGCGACTGCGATTCGTGTCTCTCCCGCAGGCTGCACTTCGTTTACCTGCGGTTATGAAAATACAGCCCTTTCGGGCTAACAGACTACCCGCACAAAACGTTATAGAACTACTTTTTTGATTGATAATTGAATAGTGAACAGTGGATAGTGAATAGTGGATAGTGGATGATTTTTTTTAATGTATTTTTTGATAATTGAAAAAAAACACATACATTTGCAAAAAAATATTTTACAATATGAATCTATATTTGAAATTATTACGGATAGAACTCAAGCAATTTTTCAGGAGCCAAAGCGCCGGCGAGAATATCGTCATAACCGTTTTCAAAGTTTTGGGTATTATCTATTTAACAGGTCTCTTATTAGCCTTGTTATTTGGAATCTATGCAATAACAAAGGAAACAGGAGCGGATATTGTAAGGATTTTTTCCCGGTATTTCATTTTCTGGTGGGCGATGGATTTGATGGCAAGATATTTTTTGCAACAGTTGCCGACAAACAATATAAAACCTCTCCTGTCCCTGAATATCAGTAAGAAAACAATTGTTTTTTACACGATACTGAAGACGTTTTTTTCTTTCTTCAATATCTTGTATTTCATCTTTTTAGTTCCGTTTTCCCTGCTTTTGATAATCCTCGATTATAACGCTTTACAGGTGTTTTCATGGTTTTTATGCGTGATTTTCGTTGTTTTAGCCAATAACTTTATCAATATTCTGTTGAACAAAAACAATATCGTCTTCTATTCCGCTCTCGCATTGACGATCGTTTGCGGAATCCTTGAATACTACGGGATTTTCAAGGTTTCGGCGATGTCGGAAATACTCTTTTATCCGTTCTATTCCATGATGGGAACATTTGTAATACCGTTCTTATTGTTCGTTACGCTGTTTTATCTTTCTTATAAGTTGATTTTCAAATCATTTTATTTGGACGAAGGGTTAAGCGTCAAAACAAAGGAAGGGAAAACGGAAAATATTGAGTTTCTGAACCGTTTCGGCGTCATCGGAACGTTCATTAACAATGATATACGCATGATGAAGAGGAATAAACATACAAGATCCATAACCTATCTCAGCATCTTTTTTTTGTTTTACGGATTTATATTTTTAAACAACATGGCGTTTATCGGCGTATTTATCGGAATATTTGTAACGGGCGGATTTTTATTTTCTTTCGGTCAAAAAATACCGGCATGGGACAGTTCCTGCTATCCGCTGATGATGACCCTGAACATCCCGTACCGGAAATATCTCGAAGCCAAATGGTGGTTGATGGTTATTGTTACCGTTATCTGTATGGTAGCAGGAACTTTGTATATCTTTGTCAGTCGGGAAATGTTTTTGGGAGTGATAGCAGGCGGAGTTTACAATATAGGCGTCAATTCATTAATCGTCATGATAGCAGGTGTATATAACAAAACGCCTGTCGATTTAAATTCGAGAGTAAAAGCATTCGCCAATTCAAACAGTATGAACATGAGGACATTGCTGTTGGTATTGCCGCAAGTTATCGTTCCGATGGTTGTATGCGCTATAATGAATGATCTGTTCGGAATATATGCTGCCGCTGCTGCCATCATTTTGATTGGTCTTGCCGGATTCCTGTTCAGGAACAAGGCGTTTGACTTCATCGTGAAACTGTACAAAAAAGAGAAATATTTAACAATTAACGCATACGGAAAAACAGAATAATATGATTACAATAAATCAGATTTCAAAAGTGTATGGACAAAAAAAGGTTCTTGACATTCCGGAACTTACAATCCCCGGAGGGCAGACATTCGGTTTGGTCGGAAACAACGGCGCCGGCAAAACAACGCTGTTCAGCCTCATCCTTGACTTGATTCAGGCAACAACCGGAACGATAAAAATTGAGAATGAAATCGTTTCACAATCGGAAACATGGAAAGGTAAAACCGCTTCGTTCATCGACGAAAATTTCCTTATCGGCTATCTTACGCCCGAAGAGTATTTTTATTTTATCGGCGAGTTGAGAGGTCAAAACAAGGCGTCGGTCGATGAATTTATGACGCGATTTACCGACTTTTTTAACGGAGAAATCCTCAATTCAAAAAAGTATATCCGCGATTTATCGAAAGGAAATCAAAAGAAAACCGGACTTGTCGGCGCATTGATAGGCTCGCCCGAAATTATTTTGTTCGACGAACCGTTTGCCAATCTCGATCCCTCTACTCAAATCAAATTTAAGAACCTGATAAAAAGCATGTCTCAGGATTCGCAAATCACTTTTCTGATTTCGAGCCACGACCTTGCTCATACGAATGAGATTTGCGACCGTATTGTCGTACTCGAAAAAGGTTTAATAATGAAAGATATAACAACCTCCGAAGACACGCTGAATGAACTGGAACAGTTTTTCTCGGGAATAAAAGACTGAAGAGACGTCAGCGAAGCCCGACAACGGTCACCGGTCCCAGTAACCCGGATGGCAGCAGGGGCGATTCTTTGGAATAGTGCTTGAACGTGGCAAAGGTGTAACGCGGTGCGTTGTCGCCGGACAATTGTTCGTCGCCGATCAGACGGTTGGGCCACAAGTTTACTGTTTCGATTTCCAGTTCGTTGCCGTCGGGTTTCACCGCTTTGGTGATGTCCACTTGCAGAGGGGGAGTCCATACGACGCCCAAGTCCACGCCGTTGAGTTTCACACGCGCCATGTTTTTCACCGCGCCCAAGTCCAGACAGAGAGTGTTTCCGGCGTGCGGACAGTCGAAACGGGTGCGGTAAAAGGCTGTCCCGGAGTAATATTTGATGCCCGTATTTTCATTTTCAGACCAGTCGGTCAGTTGCTCAAATACGACGGATGGCGGTCCTCCCCACTTGGGGTCGAAAGAAACCGTCCACGGGGCAGTCAAAGAAAACAGGACTTCCTTTGCGGGGAAATTGGTTTTGCCGTCCGGTGTTCCCGCCTTGTTGCGGAATACGATGAAATAGCCTTCGTCCACATCAAAAGTCAAGGGAATGATTGTCTGTCCGCCCTGTTCGGCATAGTCGGGCAGGGTGCGTATTTGTCCGGTAACCGGATGCCAAAGTTCGGGATTTTTCCCTGTGATGCGGAAAGCGCAGCGTTCGCTGACTTGCTGTCCGCTGCGGTTGGATACCAGATAAATATCGGTTCCGTCGAGTGTCCGGTGCGTATAGCGGATGCTTCCTTCGGTGTGGAAATCTTCCGGCGTCTGATCGGCAAGAATCCGGGCGGTGATGTCGTAATGCGGATAAAGGTTGTCTGCCCGGTTTTGCAATTCCTGTCCCCAGATGATTTTCCCGTTTCCGAAATTGCGGACGGTCAGCGTTTGCGGCGTTTCTTCATCACCCCACAACTCCCGGACCAAAGCCTTCAACGCATCGTCGCACGCGGGATAGTTGCTGAGGCTCGGCGATTTTTCCGGCGGAAGTCCGACTACGGTTGCGCCGTCGCGGACAAGTTCCGTTATTTTCTCCAGCAGGGCAGGGGTCATGGTTTTGAAACAGGGCAACGCAAGGATACGGTAGGTGGCGCCGCCGGGGAAAACAATCCGATTGTTCTTTACTTCGGCTTTGTACAACATGCCGGGAGGGCAGGCGTCGAAGTTGTAGCCTTTGCGGTCGGGCAGGAAAGCGCTGCCTGCGTATGCCGACCGGGGAGCACGGAATGCAAAAGGAGCTGCTTCGGGCGCCAGATAGAGGATGTCGGCAACGGTGCGTCCCTGTTGCAGCAGGTACTGGCAACGCGCCACGTAACGGTGGTAGGCGTGGGACATCGGCCACCATGTCTGGTTGCGGTCCCAGTGGACGCCATAGGGTCCCATCGTCATGCCGGGGCGCAGGCTGTCCGCAAGCGCCTGATGCTGGAAGGTGTGGTAAACAAATCGGTTGATACCGGCGGCAAAAGCCCATTCCCCCTGATTTTTCATGGAGCCGGGGTGCTGTTTCCAGCCGTCAAGGTGTGCGGTAAAGGCTTCGGCAGGGACAACAGGCTGCCCCAGCAGATGCGCTACCGAAGCGCCTTCGCCCGGACTGAATGAGGTATTGTATCCGCCGGTACTCCAAAATTCGCACATCGGCATGTCGCAGGATGCCGCCAGTTCCAGGTCGGCTAAAGGGGTCATATCGTAAGGTTCCACGGAAACGCCCAGTCCGTAGCGCTTTGCATATTTTACCACATAGCCGGAATGGTACTCCAGCACGAGTTCCTGCGCCGTTTGCCGCAAGTCCCAGAGGAAACGTTCGCTTTCTTCCCTGCTTTGCACCATGACGCCTGCATAGAGCGGGTAATAAGGCAAAGGGTCGTATCCCCTGCGCCGGGTAAATTCTTCGCGGAAGCGGGGCGTCCAGTTCTGCGCTCCCATTTCCCAACTGTCGATGTGCAGCATCTGCAATCCGCCTTTGGGATTAGCCTTCGTGAAATTAATGTGCCGGAAGAGTTTTCCCGTGAATTGGTCTAAATGCGCTTTCATGGCAACGGTATCAAATTTGTCGGCTTCAAAACCCAGGCCGGGATGCGGCGCAGGGCGGGTAATGGCGCCATTGTTGCGACTGCCGAAACGCATGACTGTCCATTTGCCCTGCGGAACATTCCAGGTGAGCGAGCCGTCGGCCTGCAGTTGAGCGCTGAGGTCGATGATTCGGTTCTTTTCTATTGCCCTGTCTCCGGTTTGCGGTTCGTAAGACATGGACAGGTACTGCCGCACGCTGTCTGCCGAACTGTACGGACGGCGGTAATACAGGGCTTTTTCGTCGATTTCTTTCATGTTCACGTAGGCATAATCCTGTCCGGGTGTGCGGGTGTTGCCGAGCAAAGCGCCGCCCGACGGAAAAGCCAGCACGGCGACGTCTTCATAAAACGTCTCCCATTGCGCTTTCAATTCGGGCGTCAGGGTTCCTTCGCCAAAGAAAGGCATGCGCGGCGCGGGTTGAGGCAAGCGGATTGTTTGCGTTCCGCCGCCGTTCACTTCCGTGGCGGAATACACCAAATGCTGCATGGATTGGGCGCCCGTTACCCAGGGACCGCCGCTGCCGCACCATCCCGGTCCGGTGCCCAGCGTGATGAAGATGCCCAACCGTTCGCACTCCCTGACGGCATGACCGAACAGGTTCTGCCATTCCTCGCTGAGGAAGTCCACTTTTCCCCGCGGGACGCCGACATTGACTTCAAGATAGACCACATAGCCGATGCCGGCTTGTTTCATCGCTTCCAAATCCTTCGTTATGGACGCTTTCGACACGTTGCCGTCCATAAAATACCAGTACACGCCCGGACGGGCGGAATCGGGCGGATTGAGGAATCCCTGCTCCGGATTTTCGACTGCCGGTTGACAGGCTGCAAACAGCAGGGTAGATAATAAACAGTAAAAAAGATGTTTGATATTCATGATATGTAATGTATAAAATGTGAAATATAAAATGTGTTCGGTCATCGAACAGCTTTTAGCATATCCGCACGACCGGAATCCCCAGCAGCGAAGCCAGTTTGTCGATAGCGTCCGCAACATGTCCCGTACCGATGGCGCAGTGGTGCGACGGTCCGGCTTTCGACCAGCGGTTGATAAATTCGCGGGCGCCGATGGAAAAACGGTAACGGCTGTTGGTGTTTCCTATCTCCAAAACAGGTCCTGCCACCGATGCTCCTTCCGCTACCAGCAGGAACAGACCGTCCCTGCCTTCACACACCGACAGGAGTGTTACATCACCGTGCCGGACGCTCATCTGGATGGACAGACCCTTGCCCGGTTTGCCGTGATAGACGGGCACAGGTACCAGTTGAACCCTGCCTTCGGCAATGGCAAAGTGAGCGGGTCCGTCGTGTCCGAGCATCACGATGTCGTCGTTGAAATCCATCGCGTAAAATTCGGAGAACGAACCGCCCGCACCGAGCAGCGACATGATTTTCATTGCCTGCACGTTCTTCACTTCACATTCTCCGGCGACGGGAATGCCGTTTCCGGTGAGCAGCGTGTTTCCGGCAATCACAGAGGTAACCATGTTTTCGTATTCGTTGCCGGCAGAGCCTTCATAATAATAAGCCAGCGATCCTAAGCGGTGGGCGGCAATCAGTTTGTCTAAGGCAACGGCGGTTCCGGCAGCGCGTTCCAGTTCCGACGGTTCGCACTGGGGCGACACGTCGAAACGCTCGTTGAACTCGCGGAGTTTCGCGGCAAGTTCGGCGTCCGTCACGGCATCGCGGAAGGCTTTGAGTTCGCACATTTCAAGCTGTTCGATGTGCGTGCCGAAAACGGCAGACTGGAGGGTTGTGTCGGTATATACGTCCAGCATGCCGCCGTAGTAATGACCGAGTATGCCCATGCGGTTGTCGCTCATCCCTGCCTTTACGCGGGCGGCGTCAATCCATCCTTTAATTTCTTTCCACACATATTCTTCCTGCAAATATCCGGATACGATTTCGTAACGGATGCCGGCACGGTTGAATACCGCTGCAAACTCGGGCACGGAGCACGCCTGACAGTGGGCAAGCCATTCGCCGGTCATCTTTCCCCTGTCCTTCAAGGCGTTCAGCGCGGCATAGTCGATAGCCGGAACGGGCTGTATGTTCAGGATAACAAGGGGGACGCCGATTCGTTGTGCGACCGGCAAAATGGTGGACGACAACGCATAAGTGGAAATGAACAGGAAAACGATTTCCACTTCTTCCCTTTTCAGGAATGAAGCGGCTTCCCGTGCTTTTTCGGGATTGTCCACCATTCCCACATCCATGACTTCCGCACCCAACTCATTCATTTTGCGTGCAATTTCCTGCCGATAGCCGGTCAAACGACCAAGCAATCCTTCAAACTGTGACCAGTAGGTGTCCAAACCTACGCCAAAGAGACCTGCTTTAATTTTTTGTTTCATTAGAGAATATTATTTTTTTTTATGATTATCAGCATAATGTCCTAAGATATTCTTATTTTTTGATGACCCGCTATTTGCCAATAAATTGATATTTCCCGGACTTGATTTCGAGGACAAGATATTTGCTGTTTCGTTCTTTCACCGTAACGCCTTCGGCATTCTCCGGCGCAGAACCGTTTTCGGTAATGCCGGTTGCCACTGCCGCAGGAATATAGACTGTTGCCGAAGTGCTGGGCGGCGCTGTTACCGACAGTGTGAACCTGTTATTCTTCATCTCCCAGCGGCTGACTATTTCGCCGTAGGGAGAGACGGTGGTCGCTTCGGCAAAATCCGTTTCGGGAACTATCGAAGGCTTGATGATGAAATGCTTGTATCCCGCGTTGTTCCTGTCGGGTTGAATACCGCACAGCCCTTTGATGAACCATCCGGCGATGCCCGTATAACAGGTATGAATCTTGCTCGGCACGTCTATTTTCCAGTCTTCGGGCCACGTCGTTTCTCCCTGGTCAATGAAATATCCGTAACCGGGGAACTCCGTTCTGTTCAGGATTGAAGCCGTCAGTTCTGCCGTTTCCGGATGTTCCGTCAGGTATGGCAGCAACACAGGCAGCCCCGAACTGCCCATATCGAAATACGGATGTTTTCCGCGCATGTCGTCGGTGATTGTCGCGGCTACCTTTTGGCGTTCGCTGTCGGGCGCGACATTTGTCATCAGGGCGAAAGCCTGCTGCACCTGCGTACCGTCCGAGTACAAGCCCGTTTGGGGATTGTAGAAACGGTCGTGAATAGCCGGACGCAATTCCGCCAGACGATTGCCGTACAATGCGGCGTCTTCCGGGCGGTTCAGCAGATGCGCCATTTCCACGAATGTTTCAAGGTTCATGGCATAGACGCAATTATTGAAATACTGTGCCTGTTCGCTTTCGCCGAATTCGTTTCGGGAGCCGGGAGCGAGCCAGTCGCCGAGGAATTGTCCGGGATGCGGGCGGTATTTCGTCAGCAGACTGTCTTTATCCGTGTGATTATGGAGAAACTCCAGCCATCGTACGGCGGTGGGATATATCAGCCGGATGATTTGCGTGTCGCCGTAGTGCCGGTAGTGTTCGGCGGCGACATTCATGCCTGCGCTGCTCCACATTGCGCCTCCCCAGTGTACGTCGTTGGGTTGCGGCGCGGTGTTTCTGCCCCAGCCGTCGGGCGTCTGCACGTCGCGCCAGTTGCGAATGACATTGCGGTAAAATGCGCCGGCGTCATACGCAGGCAAGCCGATACCCCATGAGGTAATGGTGGCTACCTCACCGTAACCGCAACGTTCGCGATGCGGACAGTCCGACGTATATCCTTCGGTAGTATTGGCGAGAAAAGTCCACAAATCCGTCTCGAAAATTTTGTTGAACAGCTTGTTGGACGATGTGAATTTACCCGTCCGTCGCAGGTCGGTACTGACGGCGTATGCAACGACGTCCTCCGGTGCGGGCGCTTGACGCAGACCCTTGATGTTGGCATACCGTCCTGCGATATAGTTGAAACGGTTGGTAAATGTCTCTCCGTCTTTCCCTGACGATATGAAGTAGTTACGGATGTTGAAATCGTCAAAATCCCGCTCGTCATCCGCCGAACCTATGACAACGGTGTCGCCCGCCGAAAGTTTGCGGAATGTGATGTGCAGCCATCCGGTAAAGTTTTTGCCGAAATCGATCTTGTAAACTCCGTCGCCCGCGTCGGTAATCTTCTGCGCCGTGATGGTCTCGATGATACGCGAAGGAACGATGTCGTGCGCTGCAAGTTGTATGTCGTCATTATCGGCTGTCGTGGCGGCATGTTTCCACCGGCTGTCGTCGAATGCGGGACTGTTCCAGTCGGGAACGAACGTCAGGGCGTTGACTGTTTCTCCGCCGTTGTCGTTGTGAATACGTGTTGGGCGCGTGTCTTCGCTGTTGCTTTCGGCGCAGCGCCAGGATGTGTCGGAAATGGCGGCGATGGTTTTTCCGGCGGCGTCTTTTCCGTCGAGACGGACGCGCAGTGCGGGCGTTTTCGAGAAACAGTAGTAGATTGCCCATCCGGAGGCAAACCATATTCCGATGGTGTTGTCGCCTTTGGCGAGGAGTTTCGAGAGGTCGTAGGTAACATAGAAAAGGCGTTTGTCAAAATTGGTGAGCGCCGGAGCAAGCACGCGGTCATCGGCTTTTTTCCCGTTGACATACAATTCGTGATGTCCCAGCGACGCTACATGGATAAAGGCGGATTCGGGTCCGGCGTCGAGCCGGATGTTCTTTCTGAACCATATATGCTTTGTGCGCGGCGAGTCAGGGTGACGTATCCATGCGGCGGCATCCCACTCGGCGGTATCAAGTATGCCGGTTATAAAACGCGCCGGTTTGCTCCAAGCCGATGGATTGCCATCCTTGTCGTACACTCTTACTTTCCAGAAATAGGCGGCGCTTGAGCGCAGTTTTTCGCCTTCAAAAGGCGTTAAGACGGATTGCGGAGAGGTTATCTTTCCACTGTTCCATACGTCGGCTTTGTCTGTCGCCAACCGTTTCGGACTGCTTGCCACCATAATGTGGAAAGCTGTTTGCGACTGTCCCCTGACATGTCGAGGGTCAAGCAATTGCCACGAGAAACGGGGTTCGGGAACGTCTATGCCCGTCGGTTCCGTTTGGTATTCGCATTGCAGTTCTACCGGCGTCAAACCGCCTTTCTGCTGTTCGCAGGCTATGCATGTAGCACACACTATGAAGATAAATGCTATTTTCCTAATCATTTCGTTAATGCGTTTAATAAATTTTTTCATATCATTTTTTTTTAAAGTTTGAAATCTCCTTTGAAACAGGCCTGTTGTATCTGCAAACAGGCGTCGGCCGTTCTGCAATTTTTGGTCTCATTTGTTACTTTTTTTTCGTGTTGTTTTTTTGCCCGAATATTCCATTGAATGATTTAATACGTTACATGGTTTGCCATTTGTACATCCAGAAAGCGTGCCTTAAACCGTATCGCAAAATAACGATAGTCGTAACTTGTGGCGTTGTAATATTTATTGCCGAGTGTTTTGAAGCCGTCGTCCGACCGGTTGCCCTTTTGCGCGGCATAGAAGAGAAACAGCACGCCATCCTCATAATACAGCGTGGGGACATGGTTTGCCTGCGTGTCTTCGTCGGGGTCCAGAAAGCCCGTCACCCGCCAATGGACGCCATCGTCGCTCTGCGCTTCCACACACTGGCGCACGGGCCAGCCTGACGAACCGAAATGTTCGCTTTGTGCGCCGTGGTATCTTGCATTCGGGTCGGCATAAGCGTAATATTTTCCGTTTATTTTCAGTACATCGGGGTTGGCAAATTCTGCGAGCGCCGGATCGGCGCCGGTGCGTAGCACCTGCCAGTCGGCAAATTTCATGGGATCACCCCTGTTTTCGGCATAACCCATCGACAGTCTGACAAATCCGCTTGATGCGTGGTACTCGGACGCATAGTCGAACCACATTTTCCAGCAGTTGGCGTCGGCGTCGTACATCACGGAGGGGCGGTGGTACAGCCCGAAATAGGTATTGTCGGCGAAATCAACGGGATGACTGCTGCTGCCGGTTACGGTGGCGGTTCGTTTAGCGGATGTTTCATTTTTGCTTACCGCAATGAGAAGATTTACGGATTTATCCGCATTGAGCGTCGTTGCGGGCGTACACCATGTTTCCGACGCTGCCGCCCACACTTCGCGATTGGCGCTTACGACGACGGTTCGTTCGCCGGCTTCATTCGTAAACGTCACACTTTTATCCGCCTCAGCCACCGTTACGGAGGGATCGGGCAGAGGCGCCGTCTTTTCGTCTTTGCAGGCGAACGCTGCGTACAGGAGCGCTACAAGCATTGAAAATCCGAAAAAAGTTTTTATAAAAAATATTTTTTTATGCGTGTTCAAAATTCAAATCGGTCAATTTTTATTTAATTCCGATGACAAAGATAATCATTTTATTTTCCGTTGTCGCATCCAATCACGATTTTATTTGCCGACATCGCCTTGATGATTCCGCCACCTTGCTTCTTTTTAATACGCCTGAATCTCAACCGGTCCGAGAAGTCCCGACGGCTGCAACGGAGAGTCTGCTTTCCACGGATTTGGGTTAAGCCATGTCGGACGTTCGTTTTCCGGGAGTTTCCGGTCTCCTATCAGGCGATTCATCCAGTTGTTGACGACTTCAACCTCCAGTGTGTTTTCGCCTTCCTTCAGCAGTTTTGTGACGTTGAGACGGTACGGGTTTGTCCATACGCCTCCGGCATATTCGCCGTTTATCTTTACTTTTGCCATTACCATTACTTTTCCCAAGTCGATGTACAGTTGTTTTTGCGGCAGAGAACCCAGGTTGAATGTGGTTTTGTAGAATGTTTTTCCCGAAAAGTAACGGATACGCTCGTCCGGCGACTTGCTCAGGTCTTCCAGACCATTCAGTGTGACGGCTTCTTCCGGGCCGCGCATGCCCGGTTCGAAGGTTACTTCCCAGGGCGCTGAAATGTTTACCGGTACTTCTTTTTCGGGGAAGTTCCTTTGTGACGTCGAAGGACTGCCGCTCCTGCGGAACACGACGAACGAACTTTCAAATCCCTGCAACTGCAACGGTACGGTCGTTGTTTTGTCCGAAACGCCAAATTCCTTCAGGTCGCGGATCTCGTCGGTCAGCGGATTCCACAGTTCGGGAGATTTGCCCGTTATGCGGAATTGTGGATTTATCAAGATGGGCCTGTCGCTTTGATTCGAGATGAAATAGATATCACCGTCGGGCAGTGTGCGGTGTATGAACAGTGTCGCGGGATCGTCGGCTATCTGCAAGTCCGGCTGTATGCCTGTCGCTGCAAAAACATCTTCAATCGAATGTCCGTCGGCAAAAACTTTACCTTTTCCCACGGTACGGACTTTTTCGCTGCCGTCGCCCCATAATTCTGCGGCAATACTTGCTACTGTTCCATCCGCTTCGGGATAGTTCTGCAAGCTCGGAGAACGTTTCGGAGCGGGACCCAAAATCACAAGACCGTCGTTCACCAGTTCCTTTATTTTATTGAGCGCTTCCGGACGCATCGTTTCCAGCTGCGGCAGAACGAGCAGGCTGTACTGCATTCCGTCCGGCAATGTCAGTTTTCCGTCCTTTACGGATGCGCGTGTAAGCAGGACTTCGGCATTCATGTAATCAAACGAATAGCCACGTGGAAGCGCAGGATGGCATACGCCCGTCATCTTCGGAGCGTCCTCGCCGATGAAATAGGCCACGTCGGCAACGTACAGGCCCTGCTGCAACATCAGGTTACAGCGTTTCAGGTATTTCCCGAAGACGTCAAAATGGTCGAACCATGTGTTTTTACGGTTAAATTCATTGCCGAACCATGCCGCCATGCCGGGAGTCTTATCCTCGTAAGGCTGATGGATATAGACATGCAGCAGCGTCGAGTTGATGCCTTCGGTAAAGAAGCGGTCTATGCGCTGTTTCATGATGTTCGGATAGCGGCTGAAGGAAGGACCTCCGCTTGTGCAGGACTCCGCCCACACCCTGCTTTTGCCGTAGATGTGTGCGCAGGAAGATGCGGCACGGTTTTCAATATCCCCCAGAGAGCCTTCGCTCCAGAACTCGCCGCCAATCTCGTCGGACTGACCGCCATACATGAGAAATTCTCCGGGGAAACCCCAGTGTCCGTAGTTTTCGAGCCATGTCGTAAGTCCGTGCCTGTTGCTGACCTCGCGCAAACCGCCTACATAATCGTAAGCGACGCGGTTGGCAACCAGTCGGCGCAAGTCCCAGAGGAAACGATCCGACAAATCGCGGCTTCCCACGACGGCGCCGTATAATGCGGGGATATACGGAACAGGGCTGTATCCGTAAACGGACTGGAAATGATCAATCATTCCGTCCGTCCAGTTTTGTCCGCCGGTTTCGTAACTGTCCTGAACCACGACTTTGAAACTTTTGCGGTCTTCGGCGGGGATTCGGCGAAGGATTTCCCCGATAAACGCATCGAAGTGTGTTGCGACATGTTCCCTGCTCATTTTGTCTATTTCAAGACCGACGCCTTCCTTGGACGAGGGACCGTTCGTTACGCCGGTCGTGCGCATTGCCGTCCGCACAATCACCCATTCGCCTTCGGGAACGTCCCATGACAATACGCCGTCCTTCACACGGGCCGTCAGATCCGTCACCTTTTGCGGGTCTATGTACAGATTTGCCGAAACCTCCGGCTGTTTGTCCCACAGATAGTCGTGCCACATCGGAAGCGGCGTCTGGAACATTTTCGCCAGCGTCTTTTCCGCATAACGCTCAATCATGGGTACTGACGAAAGCGTTATCTTCATGTCGCCGCCGCCGGCTTCGTTCATCACAAGGCGGAAATCGGCAGCGTCGCTTTCGGGCAGCGAGACGACTATCGGCGCATAGGGCGCAAAACCCACATTCGACGACGGATTGCTGCGGTCAATGTGTATTTCTTTCAGGATGCGGTATTCGTTGCCGTCCTTCACGAACAGTTTTGCATCCGTTATGATCCTTGTCGGAGCGCCGGTTTCAAGTATGAACGTGCGGATCGGGGCATCTTTTCCGAGCGACATGTCCAGTGTCAATGCCTCTCCCGACTTCTTTTTTATGTTCCAGCTCTTTTCGGTTACGGGTTTATCGTCGGCGGCGGGTACGGGATACGCGATGATTTTCACGTCCTCCATCGCATCTTCGGCAACTGCCGGAAGTTGGATGCTTACCGCTTTCTGCGGGCCTTTCACCTTCGTTTCCGAAGAGGCAAGATAGCGCATTGATTGTTCGGGTTTCACCCACGGACCTCCTGACTGGCTCCATCCCGGACAGTTGAACATGCCGATTTCGATGTCCAATTCGGTCGCCTTTTTCAGGGCGGCGTGTGTTATTTCCCACCATTCGGGAGACAATACCTTCACTTTCCCGAAAGGAATGCCGTCTTCATTCAGCCCGATGTTGCCGATGAAAGCTCTGTTGATGCCGGCTTTCTTCATTGATTCCAAATCGCGGATGACACCTTCCTTTGAAATGTTGTCCGAAATCCAGTACCAATATACGGCCAATTTCATGCTGTTCGGCTTCCTGAAACCGGCTTCGATTTCAGAAAAAGAACCTTTCCCCGAATAATTGACACTTTCGTTTTTACACGAACACAAACCGACGGCAAATAAAACTGTTGCCGCGGCGAATGATAATAAACTGTACTTTCTCATGATAATTACTATTTTGATTGATTTATTTTTCCCGTAGCGGGGAGCGGGTGGAGAATCTGCTCCCAACTGTCGATGCCGATGATTTTCTTTGCAAACTCAAACACTTCGTCTTCCCTGTCCGTGCCGAAAGCCTGAAACACAAACCATGCCGGTTTACGGCCTGACGGGTCGGTCTCGTCATCGGGAAAACGGCGTATCCCGATTCGCAGTCCACCCTCGCCGCGCTGGTCGAACCATCCGTGCATCTGATAGGCGTCGATACCGGTACATGCCTTCATCTTTTTCAACGCATACGCCATACCGGCAGCCTGTTCGGTCAATGATTCTTCGGAATAGTCCCTCGAATTGGGATTCTGTTCGGAGAGATACAATGTTCGCTTCTCCCTGCCCTGATACAATGTGCGGGGTTGCTTGATCCACGCATCAATCACCTCCAGATTCTTGAACGTAATCTGAGGCGTCGAATAGTCGAACGTCGCCTGATCATCCAGCCACGCCTTCGGTTCAAACAAATCCTGCGGATACGGATGAAGCGCCACGCCCCATTTGAAGTCGCCTTCCGCTTCGGTGTAATCCAGCAACAAATCCAGCAATTGAGCGGAAGGATAACAATATTCGTTGTGGCGGCTTTGCCAGTAATGCGTCAGCGTGATAAACACTTCCGAATACGGATTGTACTTCCGTGCGGTGCAGTAAAGCAGGCGCATGGATTTCATGTAAATATCCATGAAGCGAAGCGGCGTTTTTATCCCGGCATTCGTCCATACCCAGCCTGCATCCACCTCATTATGGGCTATCCAGTGATGAATGCGTCCGTATTTTTTGTCCGGGCGGCTGTAGCGCGAAGCCAGAAAATCAATGGCTGCCGCATACAGGTTCAGCGATTCGGGATTCGTCATGTCGGGCATCGAATAGATCCCTGCCTGATTGAAATCGGGATGCTCGAACAGGCGACCTGTCGCCTTGTCCGGAAACGCCCTTTCCGGTGGAATCAGTACGATAGCCGAAACGATGATATTCTTAGAAGCCGTGTACTGCAATGTTTTGTCATGACTTGCTATCGCGTTCGCATCCGCATGGTAGGTTTTGCCGTTATATTCAAAGGGTATGGAATTTTTAGACGGCGTCAGACTTATGAAGGTCAGCCAGATGTTCACCGTCACGCTTGTTGCCTGAAGGTCGTCAATATCCGAAGAATACGCGTTCTTGCTAAATCCGCCGATACCCTTTTGGCTGGTTACCGTTTCATGGGGCAGGTCGTACAGCGACTGTATTTCGTCGGCATAATGCCCGTGTGAACAAAGTTGTAATCCCTGTTGCGATTTTTGCGCCAGCGCCCAGCGTGAATACAAGCGGTCGTATTTTTGCCCGTTTACAACGGCGTAGCGGTCGAACTTCATCGTAAACTCATTGCGACCGGTTACTTTTTTCTGCGCGGCAAACTCCTTTTCGGTCAGGTCGCCGTACATCGGCGTTTCGCACAAATATACATCGCCGGACACCCCGGCGATACTGCCCGTTACCGTTATGGCGTCCGCCGCTACTTTCACATGTGTAATCCGGCAGGGATAGTCTTTTTTCAGATATACGTCGAGGTCGCCGTTCAGGCGTTTTTCACGCAAGGACTGTTCCTGTTTCATCTTTTGCTGCGTCAGTTCCTTTTCGGTATAGGCACGCAGACGCGGATTCTTCATCCGCAATGTGGTCGGCTTAGCCGTGTTGGGCGCTATCAGTACGCTCAGGTAATCGCCCGGCTGCTGCAACTTCTTCAACTGTTCGGACACATCGGCAGAGAAGGTTGTCCAACCTTCGGCAACGGGCACCCGTATCATGTTTTCTTCTATCCGGGAATAGTCGTCGTTCACCGTAATCAACAGGAACTCCATGCCCGATGCACAGAAAAAATCAAAACTGAGCACCGCCATGTCCGCAGGCAATGCTGTTTTCAAAGGTTCGAAACGAATCACCGCATTGCCCGGACCGGTTGTTACTTCATACGTTCCGCTCTCGACTTCACTGAACTTGAACTCGCCGGAAGTCATCTTTGTTACCGTCAGAGGAATGTTGTTTTGGGCATTCGACCGGACGACATTCAATAAACATGTCGCCAGTAATAAATATGTCAATATACTCTTTTTCATTTTGTTTTTATATTTTTTATTTGAATTATTTGTCGTCATTCCGAACATAGCCATGTTCAATACGTCCGCTTCACCGGCATAGACGATGGATACCTGTTGCGGGGTCAGTTTGTCGGGGATAAGATTTTGCTTGATGGCATCGGTATGAATATAACAACTTTTCCAAAATTAATTTATACCTCTTATTTGTTTGATCTTTGCCGTTCCGTCGTTGTCGGGGAAAATGACGAAGATGTTTCTTACAGCGCCTTTATATTCCGTTATTTCCGAAAGATTGAAGCGGTACGTGCGGTTTTTTCCGTCTGCCTGAACGGTCTTTGTCAATCGGCATACAGCGTTGTCAAACAGTCGGATTTCAATACCGATTGCGATTTCCCTGCTGTCCGTTTCAAAAGCGCCTTCCATCTCAAGGGAAGAGACGTCTTCCGCTTTCCAAAAAGTGGTCGGACTGACTAAACGGGCGGTCTTTTTAAATTGAATATCCCACGTTCCGGACAGTTGCCAGCCGGCGTCATCCGCTTCGCCCTGCCAGTACCAGCCCTGTCGCGACTGTCGGAACTGCCATTCCGGACGCGCTTTTATCTGCCGATTCTCTTTGGCATACTGCCGTATATCGTCTATGTTGCCCAATATAAAGGATGTTTTGTAAGTCCACCGGATGTCGTGATCCAAAATCTGTTGCGTTATGGGTGCGATATATCCCGTTTGACTGTCTTTCTCTTCACCTGAACCCTTTAATGCGTCGCCCCCATGAAATCCACCCAGAAAAACCGTTGCTTCGGGTTGAAATACGCCAATACCCATACCGGCGTCGTCTAAGAGCGCCACCCACTGTTCGGGTGTATAGAAACCTGTCCATGGCCAGCCTTTCCCGTCATTCCTGTCCACGAGGACGGTTACCGGTTGGTCTTGAAAAGGCTGATCGCCCAGATAACTTACCAGTTTGTACCAGGGTCCGTTGGTGTAGAGCGCCGGCATCTCCTGGTCGCGTGCGCCATATTTTGTTTTGTCGCTGCGACGGTTGTTGATGGTGGCTTCAATCGTAAAGACATTGTCCTTCAGGGTATATATACATTCAAATTCACAGTCGCCCGCCACTCCTGTAGCATGAGGCCATTGCATCGGGATACACCGCACATACATGGTCTGTTTGTCGCGGTATTCAAATTCAATCACTTTGGAACGGTTGCCGCCCACATCGCCCGACTGTATCGGATTCCATCCCAGCCCGGCCCAACTCTCATAAGGCTTTTCCCCGTTAGGACCAATATAGGGAATAGGTCCGCTGTAGTACGAAAGTTGAATCTGCCGTCCCCAGTCGGCGCTGTTGATCATATTCCTGCCGCCGTTTTTGACGTCCGTCAGAAAGGTAACGGCGCCGCCGATACTCAGGTCAATACCCAACTTGACACGGTCATTTTCAAGATACCGCATCGACGTATCCTTATCACTCTCTCTGTTCCCGTCGCCCGGAATAATAACTAAGGGAGGTTTGTAATTTTTATTACAACCCGCCATGACGGCCGACGTCATGCACAATAATAAGCCAAATATAATATTTACTTTTTTCATTCTGTTTGTTTTTATATTTCCTGTTTTAATCTCTAATTGCGTTTGGCGCTTACGACGACGCTGCGTCCGCCGGCTTCATTTGTAAAAACCATGCTTTTGTCCGCCTCATCCACCGTTACGGACAGATCGGGCAGAGATTCTTTTTCGTCTTTGCAGGCGAACGCTGCACACGGGAGCGCTATGAGCATTGAAAATCTAAAAAATGTTTTCATAAAAAATTTATTTTCACTGTTCCCAGATAAACCGGTAATTAAATCGCCTGTTGGGGGCAGTATCTCCATTGATACACAAGGAGATGATGTCGCCCCAATCATTTGGGTTGTCGCTCCATTTGAAATCAAAGGAAAACTTGGCGGATGTCAGTCCGAGCAGTTCGCGCGGAACAGACAGTTCGAGCCGGTTGCCTGTGTACCGGTAAGCAATATTTGCCGTTTCTCCCCAAGGGTTGTTTGTATCGCCTGTGTAGCGCATGACGACGGTTTGATTGTCGCTGTTTACCTTTTTATTGATGATGAAATCGTAACCGTGCCATCCCGTATATGAGTTCATATCGGCATCTATCAGCAGAAGCATCCAGTTGTTGTCGTTATGTGAAGTTAATGCATTATTTGTTTCCACATAAAAAGATATATTTTTTTCATCAACGGCAACTTTGGAAGACATGAAGTCATTCCGTCCGGAAGTGTTGGTGTAGTGCAGTCCGCCGTATCCGTTGTAGTCGCGGTGAGCAATATCGCCTTTGGTGTCAAGGAATTTGGCTTCGATAGCGTTCCACTCGTCAAAATTGCCGTCAATTTTCGTCCGGTTGAAACCGTGAAATTGCGGAATAGGACGAGCGCCTTTATATTTTCGGATGTTTTGCGCCATCTGCATGTAATAATTATCCGTATAGCCGTCTTTCATGGGTTGGATGGTGCGGTTAAATTCGGCGTTGTACTGGTCAACGAAGTAGAAATTATTTTCCCGTCCCAGAAACGTTGTAGGACCGGGCTGTTCGCTTCCGGGCGCTTTGCCGGCGGCGTATTTCCCGGCTGTCCATTCGTTCCAGTCGTTGATATACAGGAATTGCGGGTCGCTTTTCAAAGCCTCGTCCCAGCGGTCTTGAAAATAGATGCCGTAAGCCGCAGGATCGTCCACAGTCTTGCCAAGCCACGGTACATACGTCGGTACGGGCATATCATATTCGTTCAGGGCGGGTTCTCTCTTATCGCGCGTCCACGATTTGCCGATAATGCTGATGGGATGCTGGGCAGGCGTGACGGCTGCTTCCTCCTGCGTGCCCCGATGTCGAGATACCAATTGGTCAAGCGGCAGGTTTTGCACTCTCTTGTCGCCCATGTCGTAGCCGAAACTCCAATTGTCCTCTCCTCCTATAAAACGTTCGCCTGCCCATTCGTAATAACCCCACCACATGGTGCGCAGAGTGAAATATTCCTTCACTTCCGAAGTATAATCCGCATAAAATTCCTCCGTATAATCAGGGTCGCCAAAATGCGGGTTTCGCGGATTGGACTTTGCATCGGGGTCATAGTTCGGATTGGGATGCTTCACCCCGCCGCCGTTGGCGTCGAATGCCGGTTTGCCGTTGTACAGCAACAGCGGTTTGCCGTCCCAGTAAAACCACAGATCGCGATACTTGTTCTGTTTGTAAATCTTCTCGAACAAATCCTGCACAACGGTGATTACCGGTCCGTTGAACGCCCAGAAACAGAATTGCGGCACTTTATTTCCTTCGGCTTTCATCTGTTGCATGACGGAAAACACAACATCCCATTCCGACCAGTAACGGACGGCGTTGGTCACGTCCATCACCAGCACATCCACACCTGCATCGGCAAGCATAGACATGTCTTTGCGGATGACGTATTCATCCTTGCTCAGGAAATAGCCGTCTTCCGGCTCTCCCCAATGATACGAGCCTTCTTTCCACACCGGATTGTTGCCGTCCAGCCGTGCCGACGGGTCTTCTGCCAGGACCTTCGTCACATCGCCCGAATAGGGCGCTTTCAGGTTTGCCTTGCCATCATCATGCCACGTGATGTAAAAAATGCCCACTACGCGGCGCCGGTCGGTCTTCGGCGCACCGACATCCGAATAATCAGGCATGGTGCGCCCAAGCGCGTCGGTGGCAACCCACGTGTCGGGATATATGTCACGGTAAGTTTGTTCCTCTTCCGGTACGGACGGAACGGGCAGCGCTGCTGTTTTTTCGTTTTTACAGGCGAATACAAGCGCTACGAGGATTGAAAATCTAAAAAATGTTTTCATGAAAAATTTATTTATTTGATTGTTAAAAAATTTATTTTTAATCCGATACAGGTATTGTAAACTGTTGATATTCTTCAGTCCTGTATTTCTTTTAAGTGAAAAAACCAGCCATTTATGTTCTCCGGCTTTGAACGTCTGCCGGATATTGTCCATTTTTTCCTGCTCGTAAGCGTTGCCGAAAGCCGCTTCCTCGCTGTATTTTGCGTAAGGAAAAAGCCTGTTGAACTGTTCGGAGCCATCATGATTTCCCAAAACAATCGAATATGGCGTTTTCCATCCGGTAAAAGCATGGCATCCCGGGCGGTTTCCCATTCTTGTCGGAACAACTTTAATATACATTTTGAATAATATTCCAGTTGGGGATGCCGATTACCGCTTTGTAGGGTTCAAAGGCGGCGTCTTCGCCGGATGTTTCGGCAGCCTGATACAAAAACCATACCGGTTTGGCGGCAAGTTGGTCTGTCCGTAATCCAATCCTCAGCCCGTCGGCGGCTTCCGTGGGATGGTCAAACCAATTGTGCCATTGTATGCCGTCAATGCCGTCAAGCGCTTTCACCTTCTTCCAGGCATAAGCAAGTCCGGCTGCCTGGTCGCGCAGGTCGGCATCGCCGTATGATTTGGAGTTGATGCCGTTCTCCGAAAGCCAAACACTGCGTTTGACGGTTCCTTTGTATTTGTTTTCACTTTGCTTTGCCCATTTGTCGAGCACTTCAAGATTTTTGAATGTCACCATCTGGCTATTTATGGAAAAAGTAGCCTTCGTGTCAAGCCAGGTCTTGGGTTCAAGCAGGTTCTGCGGATATGCATGATACGCAAGTCCCCATCGAAAATCTCCCTCAGCCGCGCAGTATTGATTCAGCGCGTCGAGCATATCGCGTGTTGCGTAATGTTCCGGGCTTTCCGGCGTCGCCCATGTGTGGGTGAATGAACCGAAAACTTCCGCATGGGCGTCATACTGACGGACGATGTTGTAACACATTCTCATGGATTTGATATAAGCGTCCATATACACCATCATGGCACGGTTGGCGCCCATATTCGTCCACCACCATCCGGCGTCCGCTTCGTTGTGCATAATCCAGTGATGGACGCGCCCGTACAGGTTGTCGCTGCGACAATAGCGGACAGCCAGGAAATCAAGCGCGGCGGCATAAGTATTTACACTTTCCGGAGCGCTCATGTTCGGCATGGTATAGATGCCGGGCGCGGTATAATCGGGATGTTGCAGCGTTGCGCCGATATTCGGGTCGGCACAATCGGCTGCTTTTTGCACCAGGACGATAGCAGCCACAACGATATTTCGACCGGCACACTCCTTGAGTGCATTGTCCATAGCTTCTATCTGCATACGGTCGAAATACCATGTTTTTCCGCCGTAAACGTGCGCTATTCGGTTGTTTCCGCCGGAAGAAAACAAATATGAGGTGAACGGCATATTGACGGTAGCGCTTTTGACATCCAGTTCGTCGAGGTCTTGCTGTTGCCGTGTGTGATTGAAGAATCCGGCAAGTCCCTTTTTCCCGGTCAGCACGCCCGGTGCAAGCGACTGAGTGGCGTAGATATCGTCTGCATAACGGGCATGGGAAACGATTTCGTCTTTGTCTCCGTATGTTCGGACAATCAGCCATTTAGACAGTGTGCGATCGAAGGTAATGCCTTCGCGGGTGACAAACCGGTCGAACGCCAGATTGACCGGCGAACCGGTAAGCGGAGTTTTGTAAGCAAAAACGGCTGTCCGCGTCACATCTTGCCAGGGCGTAATTTCGCACAGGCTGTAAGCGCCCTCGCCGGAATAAGCGCCGCGCACGGTGATTTTGTTTTGTCCGGCAATCACTTCGGTTACGTGAGCGGGATAGTCGGCGGATAAATAGGTCTTGATGTCCTCTGCCGCCTGCTGTTCTGCTTTTGCAACATTTTGTTCGTCATCCTCTGCCTGCTGTTCTTCGGCGTTTATGCCGCGAAAACGGATATTTCGTATTTCAATGTCCACGCCTGCAACCGTACCGAAGTCCATACGCAGATAATCGCCCGCCTTTCCCCATCCGAAATCCGTCAGCGGATTTCTCAGGTTGAACGAACCGCTGGTCCAGTTTGCCGATGGCGCGATATTCAAATTATTTACGGAACGCGCCTCCGATGTCGGCGGAGCGAAAAATATCTGGACATTCTGCACTCCTTTGGCACTCTTGTATTCAAATGCAAGAACAATGGAATCCTTCGCCATTACTTTCTTCAGCGGGTCGGTAGCCATATAAGGGTCTGTTCCGGTGGTTTCAATTCTGTAGGAATAGTCGCCGTTTTTTGTGACCGACAGTTGTTTCGCCGACGACTGATCAAAAGTCAGATATTCGTACTTTGGCTGAGCAGGCGGAATAACGGGTGGCGAAGCCGGTTCTTTCATACAGCCGACCGACACGAGCACAGGCGCTACAATCATTGAAAGTCTCAAAATCTTTTTCATACAAAATTTATTTTATCATTGAAATAAAAAACTACATGCCTTATTAATTGAGAACGGAGGAGGCTATCTCAAACGTCGCAGATTCCGTCATTGCGATCGTCGTGAAACAATCCGGCTGCGCAACAAAGCCCGTAAACAGGTTCGGATTGCTTCACTTCACTCGCAGGGACGGACAAATGAAATTTCAAGACAGCCCTCTCAATTTTCCATTCTCCATTAAAATCCTACCATCCCGGATTCTGCCAGCTCTGTCCGGTGAATGCTTCCATCTTCGTAACTTCGCTCTGCGGTATGGGATACATCAGATACTTGTCGCCGTTCGTGTTGCGGGTCTGCAATTTGATGCGCGTATAAGTATATTTGTCCTCATCCTCCTTCGTGATCCTCATGCCGGTTACGAAGGCGTCCGTTTCGTTCAGGATCTTCCAGCGGCGGACGTCGAAGAAGCGATGTTCCTCGAATGCCAGTTCTATGCGGCGTTCGTTGCGGTAGCGCTGCTCGAACGCTTCGGCGGACAGTCCCGCGGGCAGCGGAGGCATGGAAGCCCTCGCACGCACGATGTTCACGGCTTCCCTTGCGGAAAGCGGACTGCCGCCCGATGTTACGGCCGCATCCGCGCCGTTGACGTGATACGCCGCTTCGGCAAAGTTCAGGTACAACTCGCCCAGACGGAATATCTTCATCAGACCGTCGGCATCAACCGTCGGATTGGAGCGGTAGTTGTTGAACTTGCGCAGGTAGTATCCCGTGCGGGTGAAGCGGATGTCCGTCACGCGATCGGAGATTTCGCAGTTGCCACCCACGAATGTCTCGACCGGGGTCGGTGCAGGCGGCGGCGTAAACACTTCGATCTGGAAGTTGCGGACGGTAATTTCATAACCGGTATTAGCGTCCACATCGAACCGCAGGAAATGATTTTCGGGCTGAGCGCCTCCGTTGGCATTCACGCCAAAGCCCCACGTGTTGATGGCCTGCGTCAGATCATATTCGAATCTTGTCCACTCGCTTGCCGCCGGAATGTTTATGGGCAATTCCACGCCACCCTGCGGACCGCCTGCCACGCAGAAGAAAAATTCACCTCCGCCATTAGCCCTGTTGCTCTTGTATTCGAATGCCACAATCCGCGTCGAGCCGCTCGGCAGAGGCTTGCCCAGCGTGGTAGTATGAATCCACGGGTCGCCGCCGGTTGATTCTAACGTAATCTCGTCGCCGTTTCGCGTTACTGCAATGTTATTGATCGTAGAAGTAAAGTCAAGCGGGATAATCTCCTTCGTTATGCTGCCCGAAAGCGCCCTCGGCGAATTGTTATAGTAGATCGACGCATAGAAGCGCGGGTCGCGACCGACGTATGGGTTCGCCGGGTCATAAGACGACGCCGGGTTTACAATCGGCTGCAAGTGGTTGGCGTCGGAATAGCCGAGGACAGGTTGCGTGCCGTCCGCCATTTCGTAGGCATCAACCAGTTCCTGCGAGGGACCTGCTCCGGCTTTCGCCATGCCTTCCGTAATGGGCGTACCGGCATTTCTCCACACGTTTGTCCTCCACGACGTCGATTCGTATATCGTCTCCCTGTCCACCGAGCGGCTCGGATCCGAGCGCTGGATGAAATAGTACGCATACGAATTTTGAGCGATGTCTTCCGCCACGGGCGTGTCATACAACTGATAACCGTGCGCCAGACACTGGTCTAAAGCCTCCTTGGTAATGGTCGTCGCCCTTTCCCACGTATATTTGCTGTCGGCGGTATTCCACAGCGGACTGGCGGCGTACAGCGCCGTCTGCGACTTGATAGCCCATGCAACGCCACGTGTCAGCATACCCCGCTCGTTGTCCGTGATTGCCCATCGGAAGCCGATGGTTCTACCTTCGGTCTCCGGCGTTGCCAGTGCGGCGTCACAGTCGGCGATGATAAAGTCGGCGCACTCCTCAAACGTGGCGCGGCTGTCCTGCGAGAAGTCGTGCGTTACCTCGTCCGGCGTTTCCATCAGGGGCACGCCGCCGTAGCGCTTGATCAACTGCAGGTAATAAAATGCCCGCATGACGCGCACTTCCGCTATCCAACCGTTCTTCTCCTCCTCGACAAAATTGTAGGTGGACATGGAGGGGTCATTGATGCAGGCAAGAAAAGTGTTGCACTTGCGGATGCCTTCGAAATAATGGTTCCACGGGTCCATGTAACTGTACGTTAACGGGTTGCTGTACGGCGACGTACGGTTGTTGTACCAGTCGCTGACCGCCCCGCTACGGCCGTCGCTTGCGTCGTGCGCCTCGTCGCTGAACGAAGCCAGCGGCGTGTCGGTCGCGCCATACGTGAATCCCACCTGCGGCATCCGGCTTCGACAGGTACCGTAATAGTTCCTTGTCAGCTGATAACTGGAAAATATGTCTTCCAGCGTCAAACGGCCGTCGGACGGCAAATCCAGATTCGTACAGGAGAACAGGAATGTAACGGCAAGCGCCAAAAGCGACAAATGGCTTTTGACCGTGCTCTTTTTCGGCTTATAGCCTGTTTTATATTCTTTCATGTTCATATAAACTTTTAATTAATGATGGATTAAAAAGTAAGACTTACACCTATGTTATACACGCGGAACGGCTGGAATGTTTCCATGTTCCGTATCTCCGGATCGACGTATTTGCTCTTTACGTTGTCGATGGTAAACAGGTTTTGAGCGTTCAGGCTGAACCGGATGCGTTCCGCCGCTATTTTGCGCGAAATTTTGACGGGCAGCGAGTAGGCCAGTTCCACGTTCTTCAGGCGGACGTAAGAACCGTCCATCAGGAAGAAATCGTTGTTTGTATGGTTGGTGGACTGGCTGAGGGACAGCGCGGGGAAGGTGATTTTCTCGCCTGCCGCATAGCGTTCCGGCGTCCACGCATTTTGATGCATGTCGCTGAATACGCCCTGATACACAGACTCATTCGCTCCCAGTCCGGTATAAAAAAACGACGTGTTGCCCACTCCCTGAAACAGGAAGCCAAGTTCGACGTTCTTATACCTGAAACCGCCGTTGAAGGAATATACCCGTTCGGGAATACTTGGACTGCCGGCGGGCGCCATGTCCCTTTCGTCAATCGTGCCGTCGCCGTTCAGATCCTGATAGATAAGGTCTCCCACGCGGGGCGTTCCGGACGTGTAGGTCAGGTTGCTGTTGTCCAATTCCGCCTGCGAGTTAAACATCCCGTTGCCGTTGGCGTAATCGACAAGCAGCGCCCACTGTTGCCCGATAGGGTATCCTTCGGTGCGGTAGCGGTAGGCATAGTCTTCGGCAAGCGGCGATTCGTTCACTGCAATCACTTTGTTTTTGCTCCGGCTGAAAGCGAGGCTTGCATAAACGGACAGGTCGGGCGAGAAACTTTTGTTGTAGCCCGCTTCCAGTTCAAACCCCTTGTTTTCCATCCGTCCGTTGTTCAGTTTGGGATAGTTACTTAGCGGTATTCCCTGATAGATCGGTGTCGTTCCGCTGCTGCTTATCAGCATGTTGTCCACCTTGTGTGTATAATAATCAAAGCCGACGGTAAACTGCTCGAACAGGCCGAGGTCAATGCCGTAGTTCTGCTTTTTAACTTTCTCGGCGGACAGTTCCGGGTTTCCCCGAAGTCCTTCGTTACCGCCGGAATCGATATAGTCAAGGTACAGGAAGCGGGCGTCGCCCAGCTGGTCGTTGGCAGTGATGCCGTAGGAAGCACGCAGTTTCAACAGGCTGATAAAGTCAATGCCGGACAGGAAGTCTTCCTTCGACAGTATCCATGCAGCCGAAATCGCGGGCGTCGCAATGTAGCGGTGGTCGCGGTGGAACTGTTCCGAGCCGGAATAGCCGACATCTCCCTTGAGGAAATACCGGTCTTTGTATCCGTACAGGGCGCTCGCGCCCAAACTCAACCGCTTGTACGGCAGCACGTTCGAGCCGGAGCCGTATTCCTTTTCCTGCTGCTGGTAAAAGTAGTAGGCAAGCGCCTGCACGCTGTGGTCGCCGAACCGGCGCTCGTAAGCCATGTTCGCATACAGGTTCATGTGGTAGAAGAAGACGGCTCCCTTGCTGTACGACAGCGGAGTGTTTTCTTCCGAACCCTTCTTGGTAAACTCCAGTTTGCCGTAGTCGCTGCTGCGAACCCACCGCTCGAAGTTCTGGCTGGTGGCGGTTGTGTTTCTTGCATACGTCTGGTAAGCCATCGAGCCGCCCAGCGACAGTCCCCGCGTTAGAAAGGACAGGTCCAGATTCACGCCTGCCTGCGCTATCACGTTCGTTTCAACGATACGCGAGTAGCCGGAACGGTTCAGCACGCCGTACGCCGGAGCGCTTTCCGTGTCGTTCGTTACGACCTGGTTGCTTGCTTCGGGACTGTCCTCGACGATCGGCGTCAGGGGACCGTACATGGTGGGCGGCAAATGGAGAATTTGACCGTAAATACTCCTGTTCAAGGTGTTTCCCGCCAACTGTTCGTGCTTGACGTTGCCCGTCAAACGCATGTACGCGCTCAGGTAGTTGTTGAACTTCAGGTCCAGATTGGAGCGGAAGTTCACGCCGTGCGTCGCGGGCGTGGGATCATACTTCCGGTCCGGCTCGTCGGCGATTTTGAACGGCGCTTCCTGATGCAGGTAGCTAATGTTCGAGTAGTATTTCATCTTCTCCGAACCGCCGGCAACGTTCACGCCCGCCCGCTGACGAAGGGTAAAATCCCTTACGAACATGCCGTACCAGTCGTTGTCGGGATAGTACAGCGGGTCGCCGGTGTTGAATCCCTCAATTTCGTCGCGCGAGAACTGCGAATACGCTCCCAGACCGTCGTTCACGCCCGCCTGATTGCGCAGTGCGGCGTATTCGGACGAATTGGGCAGCGTTGGTTTTTTGG